>NZ_RZQL01000176.1 GCF_003997935.1 Mesorhizobium sp. M7A.F.Ca.US.006.01.1.1 | reverse complement strand
TCGGGATAGTCCGCCAGCATCACCGCCGCCATAGCGCCGCCGGCGGATAGACCTGTGAGAAAGATCCTCTTGCGATCGAGGCTATGCGTAACCACTGCCGCCTCGATCATCTGG
Organism: Mesorhizobium sp. M7A.F.Ca.US.006.01.1.1; assembly: GCF_003997935.1. Classification (GTDB taxonomy): domain Bacteria; phylum Pseudomonadota; class Alphaproteobacteria; order Rhizobiales; family Rhizobiaceae; genus Mesorhizobium. The sequence goes on along the minus strand of NZ_RZQL01000176.1, from coordinate 14,935 downwards.
CGGATGGACAGTGCCTCGCCGCTGTCGCGCCTGATATCGCTTGGTACAAACCAGTTGAAGCAAAGATTGGGGTTGTTGGCGCGCTGCTGCTCTGGGAACAGCACCGCAAAACCATGCTCGGCGGCGAGCTCGCTCCAGCCGGAGCCATGATCATAGCTGGCCGCGTTCTGGGTGCAGCCATGCAGCACGACGACCAGCGCCGCCTGCCGGGCCAGGTTCTTCGGAAGATAAAGCCTCGCGCGCAAGGCTCCGGGATTGGACCCGAACCCTGTAATTTCGGACAAGTGAGCGTCGTTCCGTTCCCCGGATCCAGCTGCTGGCCGCGCGTGCATCGCGCTCAGGCGAGCGATCGTATCGGATATATTTCGCAAGTCGGTGTCCTTGTGCGCCGGAATGGCACGGTCGTGCACAACGCGCATGCAGCAATATCGTTGCTGCGATGCACAAGAACAAGCCGTCCCGTCCGTGAACCTATAGATTGAATTGCGCGCTCGGTGACGCGAACTCAGAGGCCCAGCGCTAGTCTAAGCCTAGTTTATGCGCTAAGGATTTCTCTCACTTTCGCCGCCAACTGCTGCATGGAAGCCGGCTACGTCGCCGGGCTCTACCAATTCACGACCCTCAAGCACATTTGCCTCAGCCATTGCCGTTCGCCGCTCGCTTTCGTTGCTCAGCACTGGCGCGACGGGCGTGTTGGGGCGCTCAAGATGGGGCTGCGCCACGGTCTCTATTGCTTTGGCTGCTGCTGGGCGCTGTTTGCCGTGCTGGTCGCGACCGGCATCATGAGCGTCGCTTGGATGCTGCTTTTGACGCTGCTCGTCTTCGTCGAGAAGCTGCTGCCCCGTAGCCGCCGCTTCGAAGGTGGTTTGGGCGTTGCTTTAGTGGCCCTCGGGATCGTTGTATCGCTCGGGGCGATCGATAAGGCTTGGATGGGTGGCTAGACGAGCAGGAGCATAAAGCATCGCTGCTGGGACGGCAGACGCTTTCGACGGCAATCCATTCGCATCGTGCTGGTTTTTTAGTAGGCTGTCGCGAGGAAAGGTTGAGGATCCGGCGTAACGATAGTCGACGATCGTCTTCTCGAAAGCAAGATGACCAAGGTGGAGCAAGATCGAGCTTGGAGCCCACGCATCATCTCGAAATTCGAGACGCTGATCAGGAGCGCCGACGACCACTCACTCTATCGCTCAATCCGCTGAGCTTTGCTCGCGACCGCGCAATCGCCGAGCCTGAAGCAATCGACCTCTTCCTTCACGCCGCCCGCTGTGGCTTGTTCGACATGAGCTGGGATGTGCTGTGTCCCCAGTCCGGGATGGTGCTCGATAGCTTCGGTGCCCTGCGCACGCTGAAGACCCACTACGTCTGCGGCCTGTGCGACGTATCGGGCGACACCGACCTCGACGACTTCATCGAGGTCACCTTCTCTTCCGGTCCGAGCGCGTCGACGAGAAGGAGGGGCATCCGGCAGCACGGACCTCAAGGGTTCGACCGCCATGTATGAGCGCCTGGGTGACTCTCAACGCCTATGCTTTGGTCCGCGAGCATTTCGCTCTGGTCAACGCGGCGGTCCCGGCGAGCTGCTCCGGCATCTCAGCGCAACCCTCGCAGCGCTCCAACACAGCCGGGCGGCTCACAATCGCCGGCAGGCGGCACAGGCTCGCAATGACATGCGCACGTGGCAGGTCGAGCGCCGGAAGCGCACCCGACATCTGATTGAGCTCGGCGGTCTCCTCGTCAAGTCAGGCATCGTGGAACTGACCAACGACGATCGCGCAATCATCTACGGCGCGATGCACTGGATCGCCGCGAAGCTCCAGAGCGAGGAATGCGAGCAAGCACTATGGACTGCGGAGGGTAGGCAGGCGTTCGATGCGGAACGGCATGAAGCCCAGTCGCGCCACAAGATGGAGGGGCGTCCGCTCCTCGAAATCTCTGCCATTTGCCTGCGCTCCCCGTTGTAAAAGGAAGGCGACCATTTCCGGTTTGTCGTAGCTCGCTGCAATATGCAAAGGCTTGTAGCCGGCCGGGGGCTTTACAGCTTCGATATCGGCACCTTTGTCCAGCAGGAAGGCTGCCATTGAAATATCGCCCTGGAGAACGGCCGCGTGCAGCGGCGTTCCCTCGTCACCTTATTCGTTCACATCTGCGCCGTTCGTCACGAGGCTCTGGACAAGCACCAGATTGTCTTAGGCAGTCGGTCCTGCAAGGTTGAGAACATTCGCTCGGAGCGGCCCCTGGCTTCAGGCGAATAGGCTGGAATATGTTCGATGCCGAGCCGATCGAGCGCCCGGCCAACCTGGGTCAAGCGAATCTTGTCGACAGCACCGCCGGCCCGGCAGTCCCTTGGCGACGAATGTCTCCAGAAGTCCCTGAAAGCTCGACGACGTGCCTTCCTCCTCGATCAGGAAGGCCGAATAGATCGTGCTCGTCGCATCGTCCATCGTCACGATCAGATCCAGCATCGGCCCACCCGCCAGCCATTGATGACGGCTGCCATCCTGATGCAGCATCATCCCCTCGCTCGGCTTCCTTGCGCCGGTGAGCACCGCGCAGCTTGGCCCGTTCCACCAGCCCAGCCGCATGAAGCTGCGTCTTGATGAAGGTCTAGCCCCAGCTGAAGCCATGATCGCGCAGCAGGTGTTCGTGGATTGCTTCACGTTCCAGCCAAGGTAGCGGTGCGATAAAGTTCCAGCATCTCCTCGATGGCCTCCGGGGCACCCAGCGCGTCGAAAGCTTGCCCAAACGCCGGTCGAGCAACCCAGCCTCCCCAGCCTCTTCGTAACGGTCGCGGTCACGCCGGAATTTCCGCTCCGACATGCCCAGCAACTCGCCTGCCTCCATCATCGAAAGATCGCCGCCATTCCAGCGGCTCGCAATACATCCCGAAACTTCTGCATTCTCCGGTCCTCTAGCCACGCTGCCCGCTTCATCCCCAGCCTCCATTCGCTGGCGATAAAACCGGACAACTCGCGTGCTACCAAATCCGGACAACTTATGTGCTTACGACAGCAGTTGCTGAAATACATTGCCGCGATTAAGCATTCGGACTAAAGTCATCCGTTCTCGCAGCGTGCCGCGTCCTCCGGTTTGACACAGGGGTGCCGAATGCGCATGTCCTTGCTTTTCATTTCACTGCTGATTGCACACATCCCGATTGTATCGCATGCCGCCATTCACGACGCCGCCGTGAAGGGAGATGTCGCGGCAATTACGGCAGCGCTCGACGCCGGTGCCGGCGTCGACGAGAGCGATGGAAAAGCAACGCCGCTCTATCTTGCGGTTAGGGGCGGGCATCTTGCGGCGGCAAAACTGCTCATGGAACGAGGTGCCGACGCCAACATTGCCCCGACGCCGCTTTTGGGACCTCCCCTCATGCCGGCTTTGGCAAAACGCAGGGTCGACTTGATCAATCTGTTGCTGCAGGGGGGCGCAAATCCAAATGCGCAGCGCGGCGGTGAATCCGCCCTTCACATCGCCGTCAGATCCGGCTGTCTCGATTGCGTGAAGGCACTGGTCGAGGCCGGCGCCGATGTGAATGCGAAGACAAAGGACGGCAAGACACCGCTCCACATGGCAAAATTCAAGGGGCAACATGAAGTTGCCGCCTATCTCTTGTCGCACGGCGTCGTCTTGCCAACGCCAGCCCCTATCTCGATGAAATTGTCAAATGCGGATGTCGAGAAAGGCCGAACCTACTTCACCTATGTGTGTCACGGTTGCCACAATGCCGAGCCACAGGGAGAGACCAAGACGGGGCCCAACTTGTGGGGCGTCGTCGGCCGCGACAAGGCATCCATGGCAAGTATGCGTTACTCCGACACATTGCTGGGCTGGGAGGGTGTATGGACGTATGAGGACCTGAACACATATCTCTTCGGGCCCATGCTCACAACGCCGGGCGTCAAGATGGAGACGCCCGGTGTCCCGGACGAGACCGAACGGGTCAACGTGATCGCGTACTTGCGCACACTCAGCGACAAGCCGATTCCGCTGCCCTGAACCCTACCCTGGTCCCTCCCCAGTATCGCCCCTTTGTAAAAGCGCACTGGGGAAGCCCTGCCAATGCCAGCGCGCAAAAGAAGCCTTTAACGCTTATTCAATTTATCTATTTTAGAATGTGCTAATGCGCTTCTCAATCCTGCTTTTTGGCTGGGCAGCATTTTGCGGTTGGGATTTCGCCGCCAATGATGGCCAAACCATTATTGGCCTTGGCGTGCGAGTTGCCAGGCTATTCCACCTCTCCGGGCTAATTTGAAGTTAGGACGACGTCAGCGCTTCTTCACCTTCGGCGTGATCTCCTCGACCCGCACCTTGTCGCCGATCTCCCTTAGCGAGCGGGTATGTCCGAGGCAGGCTCGTCGAGAAAGGCCCCTGCCCCTTTTTACTAGCTCTCGACGTGCGCCGCTTACCCCCGGACGGCAAACGCTGTCGCAGTCTGCCTTGATCGTCAAGCGACTGTTCTGTTCGCGTGTTCGTTAGCTCAATGAGGTTGCACTATTGTCACATTCGGTGGACGCGTATGTGTGCGCGCAACTGCAAGCCCTCCCTGAGGTCCTTTCACCCGAGAAACTCCGGCAGGAGCCGTACGTTCCCGATTGCTAAAATTCTCTGCGCGCCGTCACCCAACCAGACGTTTTTGCCGATTCCGCCGTATAAGGCCGCATCATACCTTCGACTTCCGCCATCCTGCCCACCATGCTTGCCATTGAGAGCAGAACCAGCGCTCGCCTTTGGCCGAGTTGACGACCGTTTCGTTGTAATGTCGCTGCCCGGGCATGTGGTAGATGCGCTCGCCTGCCACGCTGATGTTGCCCTTGGTGGCGCAGCCGCTCAGCGCGCTAATGCCGCCGCCCTGACGATGCACTGTGGGGAGAGGATGCTGTACGGACTGCGGTAAAAGGTAGCTTGCCCCGGCAACGCCGCAAAGCAAGACAGGGATTAGCGGCCGCTGCTCTAACAGCGGACGCCTACGTCGCCTTATAGGCCTGGAAGCCTTCTGCCCCTGTATGCCCACGCCCCTTCTCCCCGGTGGGAGAATGCGACTCCTAAGGCTTGGAGTCCGGATGGGGCGGGCTCACCGGTCCTGTGGTGTTCCGCCGGATGAACGGGACTTCCTTCCCGGTCACTTCCCGCACGGCTTTAGACAGCGCCTCATGAGGACGCGCGTCTGCTGGTAGTGCTCGCAATATCGGAAGTGCTGGCACCCGTCTTGCACCGAAGGCGGTTGCCGGCTGATCCCCGGCAGCTCCTCGGGCTTGAGGCAGTAGTTGGGGGGCCTCGCCCGGCGAGTTCACCAATACGGTTTGTCAATGTTGAAGGGTCGCCCGCAACCATCGCTGGGCCTTGCGGGGGCGAAGCTTGCGCACGATCCCCTGCGCTCATTCGTCGTCTTCCCAACTGTGAGTTTTTTCCACGGAGTTCATGGATGGCGCACAATGCAATGGAAATCTACATACCCCGGTGCATATCATTATTTTAGTGATCACTAAAATCCTCGATGATTTGAACGCCAGAGTTTAACGCAGCCCGTGCGATTTCAGGGCGACGTTTCTTCTGCGTGGGGTTGGATATGCGTGCCCGGATGTTAGTTAGGAACTCGAAGGCTACAGAAGCCTTCGAGTTAAGCGTGAAAATCGCGTCCTTGGAAGAGGAGCAGAGGCGAAGAGTGGCGAGCTCGGCCGGTATGTTAAAGCTGGCGCAAGTCGGCCAAGAATTAAAGTGGCTCCGGTTTCGCCTGGCCATCCTGGAAGACTGTGTGGCGGCGCTTTCAACCAAACACTAATTTATGTGCCCGTACTGGATTAGCCGGGACCATCATCGGCCGCCTTCAGATGAGACACCACCCTCCCGACGGGTAGGCTCGGCAGTGTTTGGTTTTTCTTCGGTTCTCTTCGTCCCAAACTGGTAAAAAAGCGCGAATGACAATATGAGATATCCCACCTGGAAAACGATCAAGATCAGCAATGTCCATGCAAGCGACTTCCAGAACGAGCCTGTTGCTAGATAAATCCAGATCGCCGCCACGGTCGAAGTGGCGAACATCCCAATCAGGAATCGCGGAAAAAACATTTATGCTCAATGCCGCCCCATAACTGGACCGACCGGGTCTCTCGCGTCTACTCCCTAGAAGCATTTAACGTTTCACTAAATTAGTAATTACGCAAGTCATGCTGAGAGGTGACGCCGGCGAGCCCGCTTGTCACCCACTTCAGAATATAGGATTTTATCCTCGTTGCAGCGATCCCCTCAAAACGGAGTTCGCCAAATGGCTAGGTCAAAAGGTTCGCAGAAGCCATCGCAGGCTGAAATTGAGCGCTTTGTGGCGGCAGCGGAAGCGCCGCACTTGAGCATCATCAAGCCCTTCATATCCCCGTATTGCGAGCACTACGCGCGCTGGTGAGGTCCATGACCCCCTCTTGAAATCGATCGAGAGGATCACCGGCAAGAAGGCACCGTTCATCCAGCCGAATATGGGGACCAGTGCAGCAAGCCGTCAATGCGTTGCCAGCGCGGCAAGTTACAGGGGACATTACCCGAGCAACGATAGCTAGCGTAGCCAGATCGCCTGCCGGTTTAGCGGTCGCCTAATACGGCTTATGTCTTGCCTGGTCGGTGCCTTGGGTTCAGCCAAGGATCAGTTGAGCTAGTACCATAGTGAGAGCCATCGATACCGGAACGGCTATAAGGCAACACGTCTCAATGATCCTGTTTTCTCGCTTATCCATCTTCGTCACCTCCCGTTTTTCGTTCTCATTTTGACGTCTACAGCCAGCCGTGAGAAGCGGTTCCAGGCGGTGGCCGTCAGAGATGCCGCCGGTGCTGCATATTAGCAACACCTTGTCGAACCCTCGGCTGCCGAGCATTAGTCCTCCTCGCAGCGGCGAAGCGTGGCGCCCCGCAACCCTGCATGATGTCTTCGAAGATCGGGCCGATCTCTTCATCGATCTCCTGGCCCGGAATGCCCTGGCTCGCGCTGCCCGTTTTGCGTCCACAGCCATGTCGATCACCATCAACACAGGGTCGTTGATCGGATCGTCCTCCAAATGATCCGATATCCAATGGGAGAGAAAACCGCTTCCCCGCTTGCTCATTCTTCCCGAAAGTCCTGCAGCGATGCATGGCAAGAGTCTGCCTCGCCACGCACATGCTTCACGCTTCATGCCTTTTGGCGCCGATCTGGCGTGGCTTTGATGCCATCCCCTCCAGACCGGCTTCATCGATCAGGTGATGGATTGGCCTCGCCGGGCAGCGCCTGGCTGAATTGGATGCGGATTTTGGCGGGGATCACGCTTTCAAGGATCTCACGCCGTTCCTCCAGTGCCATGTCGCGCAGGTCATGACCGTTGAGGTGCGGCAGGTCGAAGGCGACAAAGTAGAGGTCGTGCTGCCGTCGTGTGATCGCCTTGCGCAGCTCGACGAAGTCAGACAGGCCGGCATCGTTCAACACAGCCGCACTTTCGCGACGCCAAGTGACTCCACTTGGCTGCAAATGCGCGCTGGTCGCCGAAGGTGCGTAAGCGCACCCCTTGATAGGGGATCGAAATTCCGCATGTCAGGGTCTGCTCCAATCGGAGACCGCACGGCTCAACCATTCGCCGGAAAGGACTGTTTCTCGCCGATACGAGCTCGTAAACATGGCTCCCTCCGAGTTCACGTCGGACAAGCGGAAGCTCTCGGCGCTGAAGTTGCAGGCTGCCGCGGCGATAGCGGCGTTTCTGACAAAGATTCGCCATATCAAAATCGAGTTCACCTTCCGTCATCCACTCTTTGGATGATATGGAAAAAGTGCTCGGGAGACGAGAAGGTCGGTTAAGGAGGCGAACTGACATTCGCCGAAGATCGGAGGATGCATGTCGAAGACCGATGCAGTCAACGCATGCGGTGAAGTCGCCAAATGATAGGCGGTTGTTTCAGGCCGGGGATGGGCGGTTGGCTTGGCATTGCGCTCCTGGCCCTCTTGCCTTCCGGTCCGGCCTTCGCTTTTGAAAGCCCGGATGAAGTTAGCGCAGCGAATCCCCTGAAATGCGGAGCACCTGACGATTATTCCGGGTCGAGCGAATGGGTCAGCAACTTCAGCATCAGCGACAAGCGTCAACCCGTCGGTCCGGTCTTTCAGCAAACACGAAGCAACGTTCTTGATCGTAGGGTTGCGCTTCTACAGAGCGTACTCACGGACAAATCTGTTTACGCCTCAGCGATTGATGGAGTGTTTGGTTCGCAGACAGCAAGCGCTGTGAAGTCCTTCCAGAGCACATATGGAATGCCCGTTGACGGCACAGTGGGGATGCAGACCGGTAGTGCACTCGGGCTGCCGTTTTGGCAAGCGAACAAGGCGCGCAGTCTAGCCCCGCCATTTCGCGACGATGCGAAATATCCTGAAGCTACTGAATTCAACTTCAGAAGTCTGGTCGGGATCGGCAATTTCTTTAGCAGCCTGCCGGACGCTGACTATAGTTCCTCAAATGCGCTTACTCGGAGGGCCCTTCGAACAAACAATCCCGGCGCCATAAACATCTCGAAATGGCAGCGAGACAGCATGAGAGGATATGTGGGTTGCACTCTGCCAGACCGGTACGGCAACCAAACTGCCATTTATGAAACCCCAGAGTATGGGGTAGCTGCTTGGGGTTTTCTCCTCCGCAAGATCTATTTCCACGGAAACAAGTCTAAGGTCACCGTCGGCGACATTGTGTATAAGTATAGAGGCGACAATTCCCGCGATCCTTACATTGATGGATATAAGAAATATTCGGATGGCAAATTGGTCGAAGATTATGAAGTCGACCTGTATAGCAATCGTGAACTCGCGATGCTGGCCATTGCCGCCTACTCGCACGAACTCGGCTCCTGGTATCCTCTCACGGACAAACAGCTTCTGGCAGGCTTTTCAATTACCGATGATTATATTGACTCGGACGTCAATGACGAAGTCATCGTGTCTTCTGAAGAGATGAATCCGGATCTCTATGTAAAACATCCTGATAGCGAAGGCCCGGCACGCTCGACCGGCTTAACCGCGGCTCAGTTGAGAACGGCCGATGCAAAGGTCCAGGCCGGCCTACAGGAGCTCCTCGATGCAGAGGATGGACCTCCCGGGGCGATCGCCACGCTCTACCGCGACGGTCGCATGACCGTACTCACAGCGGGGCGCGCCGATGTCATATCGGGTGAGGCGCTGGGGGTCGACCAATACATGCGCATCGCCAGCATCTCAAAAGCATTCAACGGCGCCATTGCCCTGCACCTCGTCCAGAAGGGCCGGCTCGGCCTCGACGACACCATCGGCCAGCACCTGCCTGATCTGCCGGCGGCATGGTCGGCCGTCACGGTCCGCCAGATGCTGAACCACACCAGCGGCCTGCCCGACTACTTGCAGTCCAAGGGCTTGGCCGAGCAGGTCGCGACAAATCCTCAAGGTTACGTGCAGCCCATTGAGATCATCGGCTGGGTCCGCAACGACCCGCTCGAGTTTACGCCCGGCACCCAGTATACCTACTCCAACACGGACAACGTCGTCGTCGGGCTGATCGCCGAGGCGGTCACAGGAATGCCCTACGGGACGCTGCTGAAGAACATCGCGTTTGGTCCTGCCGCCCTCGCCCGGACGAGTTTCCCCACGCGCGACATCGCGCTGCCTGGGCCCGCCATCCACGGCTATGTCGTCGCGCCCGGATCCGAGCCGAAAGACGTCACGACCTTCGTCAGCCCGAGCGGTGCGTGGGCGTCGGGCGCGATCGTGTCGACGCCTGATGATTTGTCGATGTTCATACGGGCAGATCTCGGACTGAAGTTCTTCGGCGCTGCCGAGCAGATTGAACAGATGAAGTTCGTGGCCGGCAATTCCAGTCCGCCCGGACCCGGGACGAACGAGGCCGGTCTCGGACTGTTCCGCTACACCACGCCGTGCGGTGTCGTTTATGGCCACACCGGCAGTTTCCCGGGCTACACGCAGTGGGCGGCATCAACCGCCGACGGGACGCGCTCGGTCACCACCACGCTGAACATCGCTGAGCCGGCTGGCGCGTTGCTCGACCGCTTGCGGGAGGTTCAGGCTCAGGCGGTCTGCGCTTTGTTGGGGCACTGACGGGTGTGCATCGCGGGATGACGGACCCCGACATATTTGCTAATTTGCTAAACCAAGTTTCGAATAACCGTTGATTTTCCCTGCCACGACATGTCAGCGAGTTTGATTGATGCCTCTTCGCAAGGCGCTGTCCCACTGGTTCGACGCAGTACGTCGCGTGTCCATCAGTCTTGCAACCAGTGCCTTCATGGTCGGACCGAGCCTTAGCCAGACGATCCCCGAGCGGATCGATTCGGTGGTTTCGGATCAGAACGAGATCATCCGACGCTATTCCGCTCCGAGGAAGCCCGGCACGATTGACCTGTCAGTTCCGGATGCACGCAAGGCAACGAGCTCGGAACAAGCCGAAAAAACAATGTTTACCTTGAGGTCGATAACCGTTCGAGGCGCGGTGACGGTGCCCAGCGCTACGCTGGAGCAAGCGTGGGCCGCGCAGCGGAACAAAAAGATAAGCGCCGCCGACCTTTACGCCATCGCCGAGCGGATCGACGAGATCTACCAGAAGGCCGGATATTTCTCGTGGGCCGTCGTTCCCGAGCAGGACTTTTCATCCGGCAACGTCGTCATCGTTCTCTACGAATCCTACGTGCGCCGGGTCACCATCAACAGCGCCATCCCTGATATTGAGCGGCGTTTGAAACCTTACATCGATCGCATCGTCGCCATGCGGCCAATCCGGATCAAGGAGGCCGAGCGCGTGCTGTTGCTGATGAGCGATCTTGGCGGCCTGACCATCGAAGGCACTTTCATTCGGCCCGAAACGCCCTCCGCCGGCGGTGATCTGAAACTCGACATTGGCTTCAAGCGGGCCGGCGCAAACACAATAGTCGACAATCTCGGCAGCAAAGCCGTCGGCCCATTTCAGCTGACCGGCACCGGCACCTTCAACGATGCGCTTAGGCTGTTCGATGTGGCGAACATCGCCCTGGTGACCATTCCGGACAGTCCCGAGGAGTTGAAGTTCGTGCTGGCTTCGCACGATGTCCCGATCGGGTATGACGGACTGCATGTAGGATACAGCATCGGTTATGTCTCTTCCCAGCCGGGCGCCGACCTCAAGCCTCTCGATGTCGACATAGCCTCTAGGTTCGGCAGCGCGTATGTCAACTACCCACTGCTGCGGACAATTGACCACAGCCTGTTTAGCCGCCTTGAATTGAACTTCAAGGACAACTCGCTGGCGTTGGGCGGCGAAACGCAGACGGATGAGGACCTCCGATGGCTGGCGGCCTCCCTTAAGTATACCGGTGAGTTGGAAAACGGCGCCATCACGCTGACAGGTACTTTCGGCCAAGGCCTCGACGGCTTTGGCGCGAGCAGCAGCACCGATCCGCTTGCACCGCGTCCAGGCGTTCCTGATGACTACAGGTATTTTCGGGGCGACCTCGACCTTACCAAGGAGATCGCTTCGCTGGCCGTCGCCCACCTCAGAGTGGCTGCGCAATATGCGCCGACGGCGGTGCCATCGTCGGTCCAGTTGGTGCTCGGCGGCGATCCCTATGGCCTGGCTTTCGATGGCTCGGCCGCTTCAGGCGATAGCGGGATAGCGGCCTCGCTGGAATTGGGACGCAACATCGAACTCCCGGAGGCTTTGCCGATCCCAAATCTGAACGTGTTTGCTTATGTCGATTACGGTGCGGTCTGGAACCACGATACGGGCGTGGATTACATCGAGGCGGAACTCGGCTCGGCCGGAATAGGTGCAAAGGCTGCATTTGGGCAACACCTCAATGCAAGGGCGCTTGTTGCGGTACCGTTCAGAGATAACCGAGGTCTGACTGATACCGGCACGCGTTTTTTGTTCCAGCTAATCAGCTCGTATTAGGTGGCGTAGCTCCCGCCTGAACTGCCCTTATCTTGGCGCAAGTTGCGCGACGAGATCATTCGTTGCTGCGACCATCGCCTTGAACCCGCCGACACTGAACTGATTGATCGAGGCGAAGACACCGACACCGCGCGTTGGCGCCAACACCACATAACTGAACTGCCCCTGCAATCCGCCGGTCTTGTTGAGCATCATGGGCTTGTCCTTGTCGGCCAGAACTCCGACCCAGCCAAGCGTCATCATTCCCATCGGCCCCGCATCGTCGATGCCGATTACCGGCGAGAGACCGTCGCGCCAGAGCCAGCCCGCATGGTCGACGGTACGCTCCGCATCGCCGGCCGCATCCTTGCGAAGGTGCCAGGCCATGAACTTCATCATGTCGGCGGCGGAGGTGTAGAGCCCGCCCGCGCATCCGATCGTTTCCGGCGAAGGAACGAGGGGCAACGGTGTGCCGTCGAAGAAATGGCCCTGCATGGTCCGCGCCGCATCGCCTTCCGCCAGGTTGAGCTTGGTGTCGGTCAGTTGGCGGGGCGTGAGCACCCGCTGGGCCAGCAGATCGCCATAGGACTTGCCACCGGCATTGGCCAGCGCGAGGCCGAGCAGATCGTAACCCCAGTTCGAGTAAAAGGCACCCGTGCCGGGAGGGAAAAGATAGGGTTCTGGCTTCGCAAGCTCAGCGCGGCTGAGGTCGAAGGTATTGCCGGCGAACGGGTCGTCCGGCGTGCCGCCTGTCTGGTTCGGTACCTCGCGCGGCAGGCCGGATGCCTGCGTCACCAGATCGATGAGCCTCGGCGTTCGTCCTTCGAGCCCAGGCACGGTCCAGTCCTTCCCGAGGTGTTTGGCAAGGGGATCGGTCGCGCCGATGACGCCATCCACAATCATCGAGCCCATCAGATCGCCGCAGAAGGTCTTGGAGATCGAGGCTATCCGCATCAGCGTATGTTCGTCGGGCACCTGCCCCGAGCCCTTGCGGATTTCGCCGAAGCCAGCGAAGGCCGTCTCGCCGTTGCGAACCGCGGCGATCACGAGTCCAGGAGCGCCCGAGCCCAGGAAGGCGATGCCGCCGGCAAATCCCACGGCTTCCTCAAGCAGACGATCTTTGGCGGCGGCGACGTGAGGAGCCGCAAGGACGCAGGCTGCCGTGAAGCAGAGGATGAGCAAGCGCCTGTGGCCTGAACCGGTCATTGGAATGTCCTCGACGAGAAATCTGATTGTGAGACGAGAGCGCAGTCAGCGGGGCGCGAGCTGATAGATCAGTTCGTTTACTGCGTGCACCATTGCTTCAAAGCCCCCGGCGTTGAACTGGTTGATCGCCGCGAAGACGCCGACGCCGCGCGTCGGCGCGACGGCAACATATGTAAACATGCCTTGTCGCCCTCCGGATTTGTGAAGCACCAGCGGACGGTTGCCGTCAGCCTCTACCACAACCCAACCGAGTGCCATCGCATCCATCGGCGCGCCACCGTCGTCGAGGCCCAGCGCCGGAGAGAGCCCATCCCTCCTGACTAGGCTGGCGTGGTCGATAATGCGGCGTGCATCGTCCTCGGAGCCGCCTTGAGCCAAGTGCCAGGCGATCCACTTCAGCATATCGTTGGGCGTCGTATAAAGCCCCGAGGCGCATTCCATCGTCATCGGTGTCGGCACGAAGGGAAGCGGCGTGCCGTCGAAATTGTGGCCCTGCATCAGCCGGCCCTCGTCACCAGGTCGCGGATTGAAGACCGTGTCCACCATGCCGCGTGGCCGCAACACGCGCTCCTCCAAGACGGTAGCGTACGGCTTGCCAGCCGCTCCGCTGATCGCCAGTCCCAGGAGGTCGAAGCCCAGGTTCGAATAGAGCGCGCCAGTTCCGGGAGGAAACAGAAACGGCTCCCCGTGCATGGCTGCGATCATCGCTTCCTTTGTGTGGCCGGCGTAGGGATCGTTGGGTGTTCCACCTGCCTGGGCCATCTCGCGCGGCAGGCCGGATGTCTGTGTCGCGAGGTCGATGATCCTTAGGGTCCGCCCATCCTTCTCCGGCACCACGAAACCGTCAGGCAGGTGCGTCTGAACAGGGTCAGTCAGGCCGATCTCTCCTTTTACCAACAAACTGGCGAGAGCGTCTCCGCAAAATGCCTTCGAAATGGATGCCACTCGCATCATTGTGTCGGCATTCGGCTCTATGCCGGATCCGCGGACCGTTTCGCCGAAACCGGCAAACGCCGTCTCGCCGTTGCGAACGCCGGCGATCACCAGGCCCGGCGCGCCTGAACTCACAAAAGCGAATGTACCGGTGAATTCGACCGCTTCGTCCAGCAGCCGATCGGCGTTTGCAGGACTTGCGCAGGTAAGGACGGCAGCGGCAAGGAAAAGACGTAAGGGTATTGTGCGGGTGGCGGTCATCGGCTTCGAGCTCACCATTTCGGAAATCAGGGCGGACTGTCCACTGCCTTTTACAAGGCGATCACTGTGGCCAGTCAACAACAGAGAGGTCAAGCGGCAGCACGTCTTCCAGTTTCTGGGGCGGGACGCGCGGCGTAAGCGTCATCGGCGATCCGGTCGCTTCCGCCATGTCAAAATCCTCGGTGGCCTCGCCGACGGCGGTGATGGTAAAGCTGTCGAACACGTAGGGGAGGCCGTCCGAGGCCAACGGAGAAGCGCTGTCCATGACATGCAGGTGCAAATGCGGCGCTTGACTGTTCCCGGTATTGCCGACTTCGCCAATCTGATCGCCGCGCTGCACCTTGTCTCCGAGCTTCACCTTAATGCTCCCCGGCCGCATGTGGGCGTAGTTGACGAACAAGCCCGAGCCGATGTCGAGCACGACGAAGTTTCCGTCGGCCTCGTCAATCGGCAAGTTGGCGGGCAGCGCACCGGGCACTTGGTCCTGCAAGTCGTCGCGCGTCCCGACCACGGTGCCGTCGGCAACGGCAAGGATAGGCTTGCCATAGATGTGGTAGTTCGCAGGAACCTTAAGGTCGCCCACGACCAGCGTGTTGTTGTCGGCGATTTGCTCCCAGTCGATAGCGAAACGTTGGGCAGGGTAGAAC
>NZ_RZQL01000175.1 GCF_003997935.1 Mesorhizobium sp. M7A.F.Ca.US.006.01.1.1 | reverse complement strand
GGTCCAGACCGCTCTGCGGACACACATGCCTACTGCCTACTGCCTCCCCTACAACTTATCCCCCTCCACCCCCGTATCTCTCCCATGAACCTTATCTACGCCGCCCTTGCCTTCCTTATGGCGCTTGTCTTCGGCTTTGTCGGCGTCACCCGCGTTGGCTCATGGCTGATCGAGCGCCGCAATCCGCCGATCGGCGAGTTCGCCGACATCGACGGCGCCCGCATCCACTATGTCCATGTTCCGGCACCCGCCAATGCCGAGCTGCCGCCGATCGTCTTCATCCACGGCGCCAGCGCCAATCTCAGGGACCAGATGCTGCCGCTGCGTCCCTTGCTCGAAGGTCGCGCCGAAATGCTGTTCTTCGACCGGCCAGGCCACGGCTGGTCGGGTCGCGGCGCTGACAACGAGAACCCGTCGGCGCAGGCCAACACCATTGCCGCACTGATGGACCATCTCGGCATCATGAAGGCTGTCATCGTCGGCCATTCCTTCGGCGGCGTGGTGACATCGGCCTTTGGCCGCGAGCATCCAGACAAGACACTTGGACTGGTCTTCCTCGCACCGGCGACCCACCCATGGCCGGGCGGCGCAACCGCCTGGTACTACGATCTGACCACCATGCCGGTGCTCGGCTGGCTGTTTTCCGAGACGCTGACCTATCCGGCGGGAACCCTGCAGATGGCCGACGCCACCACCTGCGTCTTCTCGCCCAACAAGGTGCCGGACAATTATCTCAGAATGGCCTCTATCCCGCTGGTGCTGCGACCAACAGCCTTTCGGGCCAACGCCACCGATGTCGCCGGGCTATATCGCTATGCCCTCGGCGCCGCACCGCGCTACAACGAGGTCATGGCGCCAACCGTGGTCATTTCAGGCGATCGCGACAAGGTGGTCTATGCTCATATCCATTCAGTCGGTCTGGCGCGCGACATTGCCGGTGCCGAACTCGTCTGGGTGCGCAATCTCGGTCACAAGCCAGACTGGATCGCGCCCGACCTGACCGTCGGCGCCATCGAGAAGGTCGCCGGCAAGAGTATAGACCTGCAGGCGATGGCCAGGACCGTGGAGGCGCGCATCGCCGGCGACGCCTACGGCGCCGGCAGATGCGCCGACATCAAGGTACCGCAGGCAGAACTCGCGCCGACCTGAAGCGGGCCGCCTGAATCCGTTCAGAGGCGACACGCTTTAGGAATCTAGCGGCTGACTTGTGTGTCCGACCCGATATAGGCGATGCGCAGCATGTTGGTCGAACCCGGTGTCCGCAGCGGTACGCCCGCGGTGATGATGACGCGGTCGCCCGGCTTGCCGAAGCCTTCGTCGAAGGCGATACGGCAGGCGCGATTGACCATGTCGTCGAGGTCGACGGCGTCGGGTGAGACGACGCAATGCGTGCCCCACAAAAGCGACAGCCGCCGCGCCGTGTTGAGGATCGGCGACAGCGCGATGATCGGCACTTGCGGCCGCTCGCGGGCGGCGCGCAGGCCTGTGGTGCCTGATGCGGTGTAGGTGATGATCGCCGACAGCTTCAGCGTTTCGGCGATCTCGCGCGCGGCCAGCGAAATGGCGTCGGCGCCGGTCGCCTCGGGCTCGGAGCGCTGGGCGTTGATGATGCCGGCATAGGTTGGATCGGTTTCGACCTTGGTGGCGATACGGTTCATCATTGCCACGGCCTCGACGGGATAGGCACCCGCCGCCGATTCCGCCGACAGCATGATGGCATCGGCGCCTTCGAAGACGGCGATCGAAACATCGGACACCTCGGCGCGAGTCGGCACCGGCGCCGTGATCATCGATTCCAGCATCTGCGTTGCAACCACCACCGGCTTGCCGGCGCGGCGTGCGGCGCGCGTGATCTGCTTCTGGATGCCGGGCACCGCCTCGAGCGGCATCTCGACGCCGAGATCGCCGCGGGCGACCATCAGCGCGTCGGACAGTTCGATGATTTCGGCCAGCCGGGCGACGGCCTGCGGCTTCTCGATCTTGGCCATGATCAGCGCCCGGCCGCGTGCGATCTTGCGCGCTTCGGCCAGATCCTCCGGCCGTTGCACGAAGGACAGCGCCACCCAGTCGACGCCCGTGGCCAGCACGGCATCGAGATCCTTGCGGTCCTTCTCGGTCAGCGCGCCGACCGGCAGGTCGGTGTCGGGCAGGCTGACGCCCTTCTTGTCGGAAATCGTGGTGCCGGCGACGACGGTGCAGATGATCGACTTGCCGTCGCTCTTCACCGCCTTCAGCTCGAGCTTGCCATCGTCGATCAGCAGGCGATGGCCGGCTTCGACCGAGCTCAGGATTTCCGGATGCGGCAGATAGACCCTGGTCGAGGTGCCGGGCTCGGGATTGTCATCAAGGGTGAAGGTCTGGCCTTGCGTCAGCACTTCCTTGCCGTTGGCGAACTTGCCGACGCGCAGCTTTGGCCCTTGCAGATCGGCGAGGATGCCGATCGGCCGGCCGACCGCTTCCTCGACAGCGCGGATGCGTCCGACCAGCGTGCGCATCAGTTCATGGTCGGTATGGCTCATATTGATGCGGAACACATCGGCGCCCGCCTCGAACAGTTTCTTCAGCATCTCCTCCGAGGAGGAGGCCGGACCGATGGTGGCTAGGATCTTGACCTTGCGGCTACGTCTCATTGACTGTTTGTTCCCGGGGCGGCTGGAGCGCCTCCCGTTGTGGACTCATCGGTCAGCTGGACCATCCAGCTTGCCTGTTCGCCCGTGTCATATTCCTGGAATCCGGCGCGCTGGAAGCCCCGGGCGACGCAGTCGGTTACGCCTGCGATCTTGAACTCTTTTTCAGCCACGCACATGTTGATCGGGCCGTCCCAGCGTCCACCGCGTTCGGCGTCTTCTGCATAAAGATAGTAAAACCTTGATGACAGCGGCCCTTCGATCAGCGTCTTGCAACTCGATCCCTCGATGTGCCACCAGCCTTCGGTGATCCAGCCAGCCTTGGCGCGATAGCCGATGCCAACGCCGACCAGGTTCTGCGTGGCGTTGCAGACGCGGAAATCGGCACGCGCCGGCGAAGCCACGACCATGGCCGACAGGCCGATGGCAAGAGTGAGGAGCGGCATGGCAAAGGCAGAGCGCATGCGCTGCCCGCCGGCGGAACTCATCCGAAAACCCCTCAAAAACCACATCAGCATCTCTCTGCGCCCCTTTTCGGAAAAGTCCGGGCGCATGTCAACGCACCGTTTTGTCCAATTCCAATCGATTTAGAAAGGCTCCGGCGCACAATTCGCCGACTTGTGCCAGATTTCCCGGGAAACCTTGGCCAAACAACGGCATTGCGCAAGCGTCGTCTTCGTGGAATGACGATAGCACCCTCCCCGGAAGCCAGCGAACAGACCATTTCCCGCCAATGACCCGATCCACAGTTTTCGCGCCTTTCGACATCATCGAGGGCGACCGCAAGCGAGGCATCGTGCTGTTGGGCGATCATGCCCGTCGCGACCTGCCCGACGACTACGGCAGCCTCGGCCTGCCCTCGGCCGAGTTCGACCGCCACATCGCCTATGACATCGGCGTCGAGGCGGTGACGCGCGAACTGGCTGCCCTGCTCGGCGTGCCGGCGGTGCTCGCCAATTTTTCGCGGCTGCTGATCGATCCCAATCGCGGCGAAGACGACCCGACGCTCATTCGCCAGCTTTATGACGGCACTGTCGTACCTGGGAATTACCCCATCGCTGCCGATGAGCGCGAGAGGCGGCTCGACGGGTTCTACCGGCCCTATCACGACGCCGTCGGCGCCATGATCGCCTCGGTCGCACAGGCTTCCGCCCGGGCGCCCTTCATTTTCTCGGTACATTCCTTCACCCCTGCCATGCAGGGAATCCGGCGTCCTTGGCACGTCGGCATCCTGTGGGACCTCGACGATCGTGTGGCGCGGCCGTTGATAGACATGCTGGCGCAGGACAAGAACCTCGTCGTCGGCGACAACGAACCCTATGACGGCGCGCTGCGCGGCGACACCATGTACAAGCACGCCATCGTCAACGGCTTCGCCCATGCGCTGATCGAGATCCGACAGGATCTGATATCCGACCAGAAGGGCGCGCTCGCCTGGGCCGAACGGCTGGCGCCGATCGTTGACGCCATCGACCGCCGTCCCGATATACATGTGGTGAAGATGTTCGGCTCGCGCACCGGGCCGCTATGACGGAGGTTTCGATGACCGAACTCAGCGACGAGCAGCAACGCGATTTCGAGGCGGCCGCCTTCCGCCGGCTGGTCGAGCATCTGCGCGAGCGCAACGATGTGCAGAACATCGACCTGATGAATCTCGCCGGCTTCTGCCGCAACTGCCTGTCGAACTGGTATCGCGAGGCGGCCAATGCCGAGGGCGTCGACCTCACCAAGGATCAGTCGCGCGAGATCGTCTACGGCATGCCTTATGCGCAATGGCAGGCGCTCAACCAGACCGATACCTCCGACGCCAAGAAGGCCGAATTCGAGGCAAGGCGCCCCAAGGACCATTAAAGCCGCCTCCGCGATCGCTCGAGGCTATGGCCCAAAAATGCTTCCCGAAAGAGCCTTGACTGAAAATTGAATCGATCTAATTTGCCGCGCGAAGCCATTTTCAGCGGGATTCGCCTCATGAACGCGTCAACTGCCAAGCTGACTGCCATTCGCGGACGATGGGCGCTCGCGGCCATTTTCCTCGCCAACGGCTTCCTGACCGGCAGCTGGGCGCCGCAGATTCCGGTGTTCCTGACCCGGCTGGAGATTTCGAAGTTCACGCTCGGCCTGCTGATTCTCTTATTCGGGCTCGGTGCCGTCGTCGCGATGACCTGGTGTGGCCATTTGATCTCCAGACATGGTTCGCGCACCGTGCTGCGCTGGTTCGCCCTGTGCGGCAGCCTCGGTCTCATGGTCGTGGCGCTGGCGCCCAACGTACCGCTGGCGGCCGCGGCCATGATTATCTTCGGCGGCTCGATCGGTGGCATGGACGTTGCCATGAATGCCAATGCCGTGGTGCTCGAACGGCGGCTCTCCCGCGCCGTCATGTCGTCCTCGCACGGCTTCTGGAGCCTCGGCGGTTTCGCCGGCGGCGGCCTTGGCGGCTTTGCCATCCAGCACTACGGCCACCTCGCCCACGCGGCGGCGGTAACGGCGTTTGCCTTCGCGGTGATCGCGGTGGCCGTTCGCCATCTCCTCACCGAAGACAGACCGCAGGCGGCCGAGCACCACAAATTCGCACTGCCGGCAAACCCGCTGGTTTATCTGATCGGACTGATGGCGCTGCTGGCGATGATCTCCGAAGGCGCGGTGCTCGACTGGGCAGCCCTGTATCTGCGCCAGGAGCTCGGAGCCGATCTCGCCGTTGCCGGCCTCGCCTACGCCGGATTTTCGGGCGTCATGGCGGTTACGCGATTCTTCGGCGACGGCATACGCAATCGCTTCGGCGCGGTGACGACGCTGCGCGTGTCAGCCCTCGTAGCCGCGGTCGGCATGCTGGTGGCTGGCCTAGCCCCCTCGCCCTGGCTCGCCATTGCAGCCTTTGCCTTTTGCGGCTTCGGCATCGCCAATATGGTGCCGATCATCTTTTCGGCTGGCGGCAACCAGGAAGGCATGTCTTCTGGCACCGGCATGAGCGTGGTCACCACTATCGGATACTGCGGCATACTGGTGGCGCCATCGGCGATCGGCTTCGTTGCCGAGCATTCCAGCTTCGGCCCGATCTTCATCACCATGTCGGGACTGCTGATCATCGTGTTGCTGATGGCCGGGCTCGCTCACCGCGCCGAATTCGCGCCGGCACCCGCCGAATAGCGTTTCAGCTCCTCGTGGAGGAAATCCACCACGCGGCGGATGCGCACGCTGGTACGCACGTCGCGATGCATCGCCAGCCACACCGGCAGAACTGGCAGCGGCAGGTCAGGCAGCACCTTCTCTATCAAAGGATCCCTTTCGGCCAGCGGCTCCTGGCCGAGGCCAATGCCGTTTCCCGCCCGCACCGCTTCCCACAAAACGATCTGGTTGTCGGCCCTGAAGCGGAAGCTGCTCCGGGTGACGGGGATGCCATGCTGGGTAAAGCCCCTGATGATCTCGTCGCCGCGGTCGAAGCCGACCAGATCGTGGTCGACAAGATCGGCAGGCTTCAGCGGACGGCCGCGCCTGTCGAGATAGGATTTGGCCGCGCAGGCACAGAGCTCGATGTCGCAGACCTTGCGTGCCATCAGCTCGTTCTGCGCCGGCTTGACCATGCGGATGGCGATGTCGGCATCTCGACGCAGCAGGTTCTCGACCTGGTTGGAAGCAACGATCTCGACCTCGATACCGGGCTCCTCGATTCCCAGCCGCATCGTCATCTCAGGCAGGACATAGGCCGCCACCACCTCGCTGGCGGCGATGCGCACCGTGCCTTCGATGGCCTCGACCGAACCCAGCGCCAGGAGTGAGAAGGCGCTTGCCTGCTCGCTGACCGCCTTGCCGCGTTCGAACAGCGTGCTGCCGGCCTCCGTCAGTTCGTAGCCGTGCCGTCCTCGACGGAACAGCGTGACGCCGAGCGCCTGTTCCAACTCGCCGATGTGACGGCCAAGCGTTGGCTGGCTGGCCGAAAGCTTTCGCGCGGCGGCCGACAGGCTGCCGGCTTCCGCCACGGTGACAAAGCTCTTGATCAGGTTCCAGTCGATTTCAGTCATTCATTTATGAATATCAAAACGCCATCCGTAGTCAATTTCCATTCGCATTCGGAGCGACCATATTCCGGCTGCAGGCACCCACACGGACTGCAAACACCAACCAGGAGAACTCAGATGACCAAGATCGCTCTCACCATCGCCGCCATCCTCATTTCCGTCAGCGCCGCCTTTGCCGGCAGCGACAAGTTTGGGTCGAACGACGCCAGCCAGCCGGCTGTCACCGGCACCGACAACACGACCACCGCTTCGATCCACAACCCGGATGCGGCCGTCCGGCAGCCGGTCACGCAAGGCAGCAATCGCGACCTCTTCGGCAGCCGCTGATCCCGCCTGCCGACCGACCACGCAAATCCCAACCCAGGAGTGCTTCCAATGACCAAGATCGCAATTCTCGGTGCCAGTGGCCGGCTCGGCCGCGTGGTCGCCAAGGCCTTCATCGACGCGGGCTACGAGGTCCGCGCCGTCACCCGCAACGGCAAACTGCCAACGGAACTTGAAGGCGCTACGGCCGTTGCCGGTGATGCGCTCGACCGGGAAGCGCTGATCCGCGCCACGGAAGGTGTCGACATCATCTTCAACGGCCTCAACCCGATCTACACCGAATGGGTCAAGTGCCTGCCGATCGCCGAGAATGTCATGGCCGCTTGCCATGCCAACAGCGCCCTGCATCTCTTTCCCGGGACCGTATACAATTACGGATCGCCGATGCCGGAGGTGATCACTGAAGACACACCCTTCCGCCCGACGACCGAGAAGGGGCGCATCCGCGTGGCCATGGAGAACCTGTTTCACCGCGAGGCCGAAGCGCGCCGCGTCCGCACCATAATTTTGCGGGCCGGCGACTTCTTCGGCGGCACCGGCAGCGGCTCTTGGTTCGACCTGGTCGTCGCCGCCAAGATCAACAAGGGTATCTATACGGCGCCCGGCCCGGTCGACCTCGTGCATGAATGGGCCTACCTGCCGGATCTGGCCAGGGCTTTCGTCGGACTGGCTCAGAACCTGGACAAGCTCGGCGCCTATGAAGCCTTCAATTTTCCGGGCCATCCCGTCACCGACCTGGAGATCAAGGCAGCCGCGGAGAAGGCGCTTGGACGCCCGCTCAAGATGACCTCGATGGCCTGGTGGGTGCTGCGCGCCGGCAGCCCGTTCGTAGCGATGTGGCGTGAGATCGTGTCGATGTCCTATCTGCGCTTCGAACCGCACCGCCTGGCGTCGGCAAGGTTGGAAGGCGTCATCGGTGCGATCCCGCACACGCCGCTGGATCAAGCCGTCACCGAAGCTCTCAGGGATATCGGCATTGCCACCGCGACCGGCGTTGCGAAAGCTGCCTGACGTCCGCGATGACGGGCGCCGCTCCTCCGCACACTGGAGAATCTCCCGACGAGAGGGCGCCTCAGAGCCGTCCCATCAACAGCAACACCATGAGCACCACCAGCACCACGCCGACAATACCCGACGGCCCATAGCCCCAGGAGCGCGAATGTGGCCAAGCCGGCACCGCGCCGATGAGGATAAGGATCAGAACGATGATGACGATGGTGGTGATCGGCATGAGAACCCCGCAGTTCGACGTTTCGCCCAAGAACAATGCAAAAGGCCGCCCGGTTGTTCCGGGCGGCCTTTTGCGGTCAAATCGGCATTGGTCTATTCGGCGGCTTTCGGAAAGGCGATATCCGGCTCGGCTCCGGCATCCTGTCCCGGCGCGTCGGTCGACGAGATCTCGCCCTTGCCACGCCGGAACAGCCGGCTGAACCAGCCGCGCCGTGCGCCCGGCTTGACCTTGGCGCGGGTGAACACCATCAGCATCGACGGCGTCACCACCAGCGTCAGCACCGTGGCGAAGGAGAGGCCAAAGACGATCGCCGAGGACAGCGAAATCCACCATTGCGTCGACGGCGCGTTGATCGTCGTCTCGTGATGGAAGATTTCCAGCCCGAGGCCGAAGGCGATCGGCAGCACGCCGAGAATGGCCGACACAGCCGTCAGCACGACCGGGCGGGCACGCTCACGGCAGGTCTGCAGCACCGCTTCGACCTTGTCCCAGCCTTCTTCACGCAGCCTGTCATAGGTGTCGATCAGCACGATGTTGTTGTTCACCACCACGCCGGCCAGAGCGATGACGCCGATGCCCGACATGACGATGCCGAACGTCTCGCCTGTGATCAGCAGCCCGAGGAACACGCCGATCGTCGCCATGACCACGCAGGACAGCACCAGCCAGACGCTGGTGAACTTGTTGAACTGTGCCAAAAGCACCAGGAAGATCAGGAAGATCGCCGCCCCAAAGGCCTTGCTGAGGAAGGCGCTGGCTTCGGCACTGTCCTCGTTGGAGCCGGCCAGCTTCCAGCGGATGCCGCTGCCGAGATCCATGTCGGAGACGGCCTTGGTGACCTGCTCCTGCACAGCCGCGACCTGGGCGCCGGCGGCGACGTTGGCCTGGACGACCACCGTACGCGCGCCGTCGATGCGGTTGAGGATGCCGACCGTCGGCTCGGGCTTGCGCACGACGAAGTTTGAGATCGGCACCGAGCCTTGTGAGGTCTGCACCCTGAGTTCGTCGAGCGTCGACAGCGTGCGCCGGTCCTCCGGAAGGCGCAGCCTGATGTCGACGGCGTCGTCGGCGCCGGCAGGCCGGTACTCCGAGAGCTTCAGCCCGTTGGTCACCAGTTGCACCACCGTGCCGACCGAGGTTGGGCTGATGCCGTACTGCGCCGCCTTGGCACGATCGACCTCGAGCGCCCAGTCGACACCGGGCGGCGGCAGGCCGTCGGAAATATCGATGACGCCGGGCACCTTGCCGATGCGCGCCGCGACCGCACGGGCCTTATCGTCGAGCCCCTTGGGGTCTACGGCCGAAAGCCTGATCTGGATTGGCTTGCCGGTCGGCGGACCGGCTTCCGGCACGCGCACCTCGACATCGACGCCGGGAATGCCGGCCATGACGCCACGCAGATCGTCCAGGATGTGGTTCGCCGACTTGCGCTCGCGCCAGTCGATGAATTCGTACTGGATGACGCCGACGACGTCTTCGGGAACATCCTGGCCGCCGCCTTGCGTCTTGCCGACGCGGGTGTAGACCGACTTCACACCCGGCCAGCCGAGCAGCCTGTCTTCCGCGATCTTGGTCGCGGTATCCATTTCGGCCAGCGAAAGATTGCCGCGCGCATGCACGTAGAGCAGGCCGTAATCCGGCTCGACATTCGGGAAGAACTCGACGCCGGCGCCGTATTTCGAATAGGCAAAGCCGACGCCGAACAAGAGCGCGACGGTCAGCACCAGCACGGTGATGGGGAAGCGCACCGCCTGCTTGACGATCGCCATGTACCAGCCATCGCGATTATCGTCCTCATGATGCGGCGGCGCCTTGGCGAAGATCGCACCCAGCGTCGGCGCGAAGACAAGCGCATAGAGCATCGAGGCCGACAGCGTGACGATCAGCGTGATCGGCATGTACTTCATGAAGTCGCCGATGATGCCCGGCCAGAACAGCAGCGGCGAAAACGCGGCGATGCGCGTCATCGTCGCGGCGATGACCGGACCGGCCATGCGCTTGGCGGCGAGCGCGAAGGCTTCCTCCTTGGGCATGCCTTCGCTCATCCGCCGTTCGGCGAACTCGGTCACGATGATGGCGTCGTCGACCAGCATGCCGACGGCGAGGATCAGGCTGAACAGCACGATCATGTTGATCGTGTAGCCCATCATCGCCAGCAGCAGGATGCCGATCAGGAAGGACGACGGAATCGCAAGCCCGATGAGCAGCGAGGCACGGCCGGACAGCGCGTAGAGGATGACGATGAACACCAGGATGACGGCGATCATCACATGGTTCTGCAGGTCGCCGAGCAGCTGGTTGACGAAGACAGACTTGTCCTGCGTGTAGGTAACGTTCATGCCCTCGGGCATGGACTTGACGAACTCGTCGGACACCGTCCGCACCTTGGCGATGGTGTCGATCAGGTTGGAGCCGATGCGCTTCTTGACTTCGATGGCGATGGCCGGCTTGCCGTTGAGACGGGTCACCGTCTCGGCATCCTTGAAGGTCGAACGGATCGTCGCGATGTCCTTGGCCTGCACTACGGCATTGGGGCCGGCGACCACCGGCAGTGCGGCGACATCCTCCGGCGTTTCGATCAGCGACGGCACCTTGACGGCGTATTTGCCCTCCGAGCCTTCGATGTTGCCGGCGGCGACCAGGCTGTTGGAGTTGCCGACCGCACCGATCAACTGATCGAGTTGCAGCCCATAGGAAGACAGCTTCATCGGATCGATGACGACCTCGACGAGATCGTCGCGCGCACCCTGCAGCGAGCCTTCGAGAACGCCGGGAACCTCCTCGATGCGATCGCGCAGTTCGCGCGCGGCGGCGGTCAGCACGCGTTCGGGCAGATTTCCCGAGAGCGTGACAACGAGCACGGGAAATTCGGAAATGTTGACTTCGGTGACGACGGGTTCTTCCGCCGCCTGCGGCAGGTCGGCCTTGGCGTCCTGCACCTTGCTGCGCGTGTCCTGCAGCGCGGTGGCCAGATTGGTCTGCGGCTGGAACTCGACCAGCACGTAGCCGCCGCCCTGGAAGGCGGCCGAACGCATCTCCTTGAGGCCCTTCAGGCTTTTCAGCTTGCTTTCCATCGGCCGCAGCAGAAGCCGCTCCGAATCCTCGGGCGAAATGCCCTGATAGATCAGGCTGACATACATCATCGGAATCGGAACGTCGGGCTCCGCTTCCTTCGGCGTCGACTGGTATGCGACCGCGCCGGCGAGGATGAGGAACACCAGCACCGAGATGGTCAGGCGGGCATTGTTGATTGCGAGTCTGACGATATCCATGGCTAACGCCTGTTTCTTGAATCTTCAGGGGCTGCGTCGCAGCCGATTTTCCCCCACCCAGGGCGAGCGCGTCGCGACCTGCGCTACGCTACTGGGTGCCGGCGGTCGCCTCGCCGATCAGCTTCTTGATGGTCGCCTGGTCGGCCTCGACCGGGTTGACCGGATCGCCTTCCTTCACCAGTTCCTGGCCGGCGACGATGATGCGGGCGTCGGCCGGTATGCCGCCGAGGACGAGGCCGGTTGGCGTGTCGTCGACGAGGTCGATGGGGAAGAACGCCACCTTGTTGTCCTTGCCCACGGCACGGATGCCGAGGTCGCCCTTGTCGCCGAGCGTCACAACCGAGCGCGGCAGCAGCACCGCGTCGGTCGGCTGTGCGTTGAGCGCGATTTCCGCCGTCATGCCGGCCGGCACGGAGCCGTCGGCATTGGGGATGGCAACCTCGACGCGGAAGGTGCGGGTCGCCGACGAGGCGTCGCGGCTGATGTAGCGCACGGTGCCTTCGACGGTCTGGCCGCTGACCAGCCGTATGGTGGCCTTGTCGCCGAGCTTGAGATAGCCGAGATCGCGCTCGCTGACTTCGCCGCGGGCAATCACCGGATCGAGCTTGAGGATGGTCGCCACCTCGCCGCCTTGCATGATGGAACTGCCAAGTTCCACCGGCACCCGGTCGATGACGCCGTCGAAAGGCGCCTTCACCTCGTTGCGGTCGAGTTCGGCCTGTGCCGTTTCAAGCAGCGACTGCGCCGAGGTCAGGTTCGAGCGCGCGGTGTCGAGCTGCAGCTTCGGCAGATTGCCTGATTTCATCAGCCGCAAGGCTGCGTCCAGTTCGGCCTGGCGCTGCACCACCAATTGCTTGGCGTTGTCGACCATCGAGATCTTTTCTTCCGCCGCAAGCATCAGCACCAGATCCCCGGTCTTGACGTGATCGCCTTGCTTGACAGGCAGCTTGTCGATGACACCGGCGACGCGCGTCGCCAGCACCGCCCGCTTGTCGGCTTCGGTCAGCCCGGAAATGCGGATGGCGCGCGCATAGGTCTTGCGTGGCGGCGTCACCACCGCGACGGTGCGCAGCGGTGCCTTCGGCTCGGCTTCCACCGTCTTCGGCTTGCTCGCGTCCGGCGCCTTGGCCTGTTCGGCTTCGGCTGCCTTGGCTTTGTTGGCGGCTACGCTGCCGACCGACGAAAACTCGCCTGTCGCCATCCACGCCGCGAAACCAATGAGCACAACAACGGCTGCAAGCTTGTGAAACCTGATTCTCATCGTCGTTTTTTCCACTGCGGGTTCGGCCAGCGTCCTCATAACGCGGGCGCGTCGCCGATATGGGTGCGCGCCGGGCCGTGTTCAATTTGCCGTGATCGGCGAAGCGCGCTTCTACATCAAAGCCGCACCGCAATATAGTCCGAAAGTTACAAGATCATTGCGCTACCGGGCAAGATGCGCCCGCCGCCGCCCAGTTTTCGATCGCTTGATAGGTCGCTTCGGCAGAGCCCGGAGCCAGCTCACGACCCGGCCCCGGCGCCCAGCCCCAGGCGACCAATCTGTCGTCGCGAACATGCAGCGCGATGTCCTTCAAGCTACGGTTGCCATTGCGCAGGGGATCCCTGATCTGGGCGCAGATTTCGGCAGAGGACTTGCCGAACCAAGCCATCTCGGATGGCGCCAGATGCCAGTTCTCGGCTCCGGGTGGTCCATGCAATGCCTTGGAATTGCTGGCGAAATGGCAAGTCGTGCAGCGCAGGCCGGGATTGCCGAAGCCCGACCCGTCAGCACCGCGCTGGACATTGAAGGCGTGAACGCGCGTACCGCCATAGTGCGCACCCGACCATCGCGGCCGCTCGTCCGCGACATGACAGTCGGCGCAGCGCGGATGCGAGAACACCGCATAAACCTTGTCCCATTCGGACAGGGCTTTTGCTGTGTCGACCGCCGCAGACGCTGGCGTCTGGCTCTCTTGCGCGATCGCGAACGGCACTGCGAGGACGAGCATGGCAGCAGGCGTCAGCATGATGAGGAGCCTCTTCATGCGAAGGCCACCGTTTTCGACAGCGGCAGCGTGCGGATGCGCTTGCCGGTGAGCGCGAAGATGGCGTTGGCGAGCGCCGGCGCCGCCGGCGGCGTGCCGATCTCGCCGACGCCGCCCATCTTGTGGAAGTTCTCCAGGATGGCCACTTCGAAGACCGGGCACTCAAAGATCCGCATGGCATCGAAATCGTGGAAGTTCGACTGTTCGACCATGCCGTCGGCGAAGGTGATTTCCTGGCCCATCGCCGCCGAAAGACCGTAGATGGCGGCCGAAATCAGTTGCGCCTCGATGATGCCGGGGTCAAGCGCGGTGCCGACATCGGCGGCGATCCACACCTTCTCTATACGGATGCCGGCCGGCGTGTCCGCCACCTGGACGATCTCGCCGACCCAGCTGCCGAAGGACAGCGTGAAGGCCATGCCCCTGGCCTTGCCGGCGGGCAGCGCCTCGCCCCATTTCGCCATCGCGGCAACTTTCTCCACCACCTTCACCGCCGAGGGATAGGCGGCCATCAGCCTCTTGCGCATCTCGACCGGATCGATTTTTCCGGCAACGGCGATCTCGTCCATGAAGCCCTCGTGGAAGAAGCCATTGACCGAACTGCCGACCGAGCGCCAGGAGCCGACGGGGATAGAGACCGGCGCCGCGACACCGCTGACCCGGTAATTCGGGATGGTGTAGGGTTGGTCATAGGCGCCATCGACAATGGTCTTGTCGGGACCAAGCGGCGATATCGAGGGAAACAGCCGGCGCAATGTGCCGGCAATCACTGACGGCGAGGCCATCTTCATGTCGAGCGCGACCGGCATGCCATCGTCGCCGAGCCGCGCGTGGAACTTGCCTATTGCGGCCGGTCGGTAGGCGTCGTGGCGCATGTCTTCTTCACGCGTCCAGGTCACCTTGATCGGACGTCCGCCCGTCTCCTTGGCCATCAGCGCGGCGCACAGCGCGTAATCCGTCTCGACGCGCCGGCCGAAACCGCCGCCCATGAACGTGGTGTGCACGTTGATCTTGTCCTGGTCGATGCCGACCGCGTTGGCGCAAAGCTGCCGCACCAAGGTCGGCGCCTGGTTGCCGCACCAGATGTCGAGCGCACCGTCCCTGAACTGTGCCGTTGCGTTCATCGGCTCCATCGTCGCATGCGCCAGATAGGGCACGGCATACTCTGCCTCGACGATCCTTTCGCGCGGCGCGTCGGCAAAGGCGGTATCGACATCGCCATTGTCGCGCATCACCGACCCCTTGGTGGCAAGCGCCTGCTTCAGCACATCTGAAATGGCGGCGCTGCTGAGCGGGTATTCGGGATCGGACCACTGGGCGTCGATCGCCTCGGCCGCCTTGAACGCCGCCCATGTGTTGTCGGCGATGATGCCGAAGCCATGGCCGTAATTCGTCTCGAGCGGCACGATCTTGATCACCCCGGAAATTTTCTCGGCTTTGGAGAGGTCCGCCTTGACCGGCTTCGACCAGAAGCGCGGGCTCATCTTGACCGTGCCGTAGACCATCTCCGGCAGCCGGACATCGATGCCGAAGATCGGCGCTCCAGTGATCTTGGCCAGGATATCGATGCGCTTTTGCGGCTTTCCCAGCAGCTTCCAGTCGGCCCGGTCCTTGAGCCTGACTTCGGCCGGCGGCGCCATCGCGGCGGCAGCCGCGGCGACCGCACCATAGGTCAGCGACTTGCCGGACGCCTTGTGCAGAATCGAACCGTCAGCCGTTTCCAGATCGGCGACGGCGACACCCAGTTTTTGCGCTGCAGCCGCGATCAGCATCTGCCGGGCGGCGGCACCCGCTTGCCGCATCTTGTCAAAACCGTCGCGTGTCGAAGCCGAACCGCCGGTGCCCTGC
>NZ_RZQL01000174.1 GCF_003997935.1 Mesorhizobium sp. M7A.F.Ca.US.006.01.1.1 | reverse complement strand
GCTCACGGATACGGCCGGGCTGCGCGATGCGCCGGGCAAGGTCGAGGCGATCGGCATCGAGAAGGCGAGGGCCAAGGCGCATGGCGCCGATCTCTTGCTGTTGCTCAGGGATGTCGCCGATCCCAGGGAGATCGGACCGCTGCCGACCGCGGCGCCGACCTTGCGCGTCGGCACCAAGCTCGATCTGTTGGAGGACCGCGCGGCGAGCGACGCTCGGGACGGCTATGACCTTGTCATTTCGGTAAAGAACGGGGCGGGCATTGAGGAACTGCTGGCGGAAATCGGCCGGCGGGCGGCGGCGGCGGCCGGCAGCGTCGGCGACGTTTTGCCGTCGCGCCTGCGCCACGTCGAATTGCTTGGCGCTGCTAATAGCCATCTGTTTCGCGCAACCGACGGCCGGACTGTCGGGCAGGAATTGCGCGCCGAGGAGTTGCGGCTTGCAGCAGACCGCCTGGGCCGAATCATCGGCGCCATCGACGTCGAGGACATGCTGGACGTGATTTTCTCGCAGTTCTGCATCGGAAAATGACTCACGTGAAACAATGGGTCGCTGGCGGCCAACACCGTGATTTCGTCATCCACGGGCGGAGCAAGGAGCGTAGCGACGCGGCGCAGACCCGAGGATCCATGCCGCGACATCAAAGCAGCCGCGACGATGCAGAATTCTGCTCCGCTGTACCCTTTGGCTAAGGTCACGGCATGGATCCTCGGGTCTTTGCGACGCCGCTTCGCGGCTGCTCCGCCCGTGGATGACGAAGCTGGGGAGGCTTCGTCTGGGCCACCGCGCTGCGCTGCCTGCGTGACTCACGTGAAACGCGTCAGGCGGCCCCGGTGACTCACGTGAAACATGGAGCTGACAGCCCGCAAGCTTGTTTCACGTGAAACTCGTCGCGGAGTTTTCTTGACAGCAAAGGCTCGCGGGGACATGTGTCCCTCAATCTTTTCGAGTCTGGGACGTTTGGAAATGACCAATCACTATGATGTGGTTGTGGTGGGCGGTGGTCACGCGGGTTGCGAGGCGGCTAGCGCTGCCGCGCGCGCCGGTGCGAAGACCGCTTTGGTGACGCTGCGTTTCGACACGATCGGCGTCATGTCCTGCAATCCGGCGATCGGCGGGCTCGGCAAGGGCCATTTGGTGCGCGAGATCGATGCCATGGATGGCCTGATGGGCCGCGTGGCGGATGCGGCCGGCATTCAATTCCGCCTGCTCAACCGCCGCAAGGGTCCCGCCGTGCGCGGCCCCCGCACGCAGGCCGACAGGAAGCTCTATCGCCTTGCCATGCAGGAAGCGATTCGGCAGCAGAACGATCTCGAGGTTGTCGAAGGCGAGGTTCTGGACTTCGAGATCGTCGCCGGGCAGATCAAGGCTGTTCTCCTGGCTGACGGACGGCGCCTGGCTTGCGGCGCGGTCGTTTTGACGACCGGAACTTTTTTGCGCGGGCTCATTCATATTGGCGAGAAGAAGATTGTTGCCGGCCGCATGAACGAGCAGGCCAGCCTTGGGCTCTCGGCGACGATGGACCGGGCGGGCTTCAAGCTCGGACGGCTGAAGACCGGGACGCCGCCACGGCTCGATGGCCGGACCATCGACTGGGCGTCGCTGGAAACCCAGGCCGCGGATGCGGATCCGGTGCCGTTTTCGCTGATGACCGACCGCATTACCACGCCGCAGATCGATTGCGGCATCACCCGCACGACGACGGCCACGCATGAGCTGATCCGCGCCAATCTCGGCCGCTCGGCCATGTATTCCGGCTCGATCGAAGGTGTGGGGCCGCGCTATTGCCCGTCGATCGAGGACAAGATCGTCAAGTTCGGCGACAGGGACGGCCACCAGATTTTCCTTGAGCCGGAAGGGCTCGACGATGACACGGTCTATCCCAATGGCATCTCGACCTCGCTGCCCGAAGATGTGCAGCTCGATATATTGAAAACCATTCCGGGGTTGGAGCGCGCCGTCATGCTGCAGCCCGGCTATGCCATTGAATATGATCATGTCGATCCGCGTGAGCTGCATCAGACGCTGGAGACGAAGCGCATCAATGGCTTGTTTCTCGCCGGGCAGATCAACGGCACGACCGGCTATGAAGAGGCGGCCGGGCAAGGCTTGCTCGCCGGCCTCAATGCGGCGCGGCGGGCGGCCGGCAGCGAGCAGATCGTGCTCAGCCGCACCGAAGCCTATATTGGCGTGATGGTCGACGATTTGACCAGCCGCGGCATCAGCGAACCCTACCGGATGTTCACCTCGCGGGCCGAGTTCCGGCTGTCGCTGCGCGCAGACAATGCGGATGAGCGGCTGACGCCGTTGGCGTGGAGGTTGGGAATTGCCTCGGCGCAGCGGATGCAGCGCTACGGGCATGTCATGCAAAGCCTGGATGAGGCGCGGGGTTTGGCGAAGTCGCTCACCCTGACGCCGAACGAGGCGGCGCGTCACGGGCTGGAGATCAACCGGGATGGCGTGCGCCGGTCCGGGTATGAATTGCTTTCCTATCCAGACGTCGATGTGGTCTGGCTGGCTCGTGTCGATCCGCGCTTTGCGGCGATCGACGGCAAGACGGCGGAACGCCTCGAAACGGAAGCGAAATATTCGGTCTATCTGGATCGCCAGAAGACGGATGTCGCGCAGATACGGCATGAAGAGAGCCGGCTGATTCCGGAAACCATCGATTTCGCCGGCGTGCCGGGTCTGTCGAACGAGCTGACGCAGAAGATGCAGGCGCGGCGGCCGCGTTCCATCGCCGATGCCCAGCGCATGGAAGGCATGACGCCGGCGGCGCTGGCGATCATTGTCGCGCATGTCCGCCATGCGGAGAGCGCCCAGCGCTTACAAAAGGATGTTGCGTGAGCTCTATTTCCCTGGAGAGCCTGCAGGACGTGGCGGGCCCGGTTTCACGTGAAACATTCGATAGGCTGGTGGCGTTCGAGCAGATGTTCCAGAAATGGAATCGCAGCATCAATCTCGTGGCGCAATCGACCTCGGGCGACGTCTGGCAGCGCCACATTCTGGACAGTGCGCAGTTGGCGCGAATCGAGTCTCGGGCGACACGCTGGGTCGATCTAGGATCCGGCGGCGGATTCCCCGGCCTCGTCATGGCTTTCCTGCTTGCCGAGCGCGACGGCGCCAGCATCGATCTGGTTGAAAGCAATCGCAAAAAGGCGTCCTTCCTGCAGACCGTCGTCGGTCAGTTCAGCCTGCCGGCGCGGGTCGTGGCGCGCCGCATCGATGACAGCCATGTGCTTGTTTCGACGCCGCAAATCGTCACGGCGCGGGCGCTGGCTCCGCTTTCGATGTTGCTGGACCTGTCGGCGCCCTGGCTGACAACAAGTGCGCGCGGCCTGTTCCACAAAGGCAGGGATTACCGCACCGAAGTGCAAGAAAGCGTTCACCGATGGTCCTTCGATCTGGTAGAACATCCCAGTGTGACCGACGTTGGCGGCGTCATCCTGGAATTGTCCAACCTGCGACCTGTCTGATCCGTCACTGACAGGCGATTTGGCGCCCAAAATGAATTTCTGGCATAAACCCATGATGAAGAATGGCCCCCGAATCATCACTGTAGCCAACCAGAAGGGCGGTGTCGGCAAAACCACCACCGCCATCAATCTGGCGACCGCGCTGGCTGCGATCGGCGAAAAGGTGCTGATCGTCGATCTCGATCCGCAAGGAAATGCCAGCACCGGCCTCGGCATCGACCGCAAGGATCGGACGGTCTCGTCCTATGACGTGCTGACCGGCGAGCTGGAACTGGAGGCCGCTGCTATACCCACGGCGGTGCCTGGCCTGTCGATCGTGCCGTCGACCCTCGATCTGCTCGGCATCGAAATGGAGATCGCCTCGGCGCCCGACCGGGTGCTCAAGCTGCGCAATGCGCTGCGCGCCGCGACGGCCCGCGGCGCACCGTTCGGCTATGTGCTGATCGACTGCCCACCGTCGCTCAACCTTTTGACTTTGAATTCAATGGCTGCAGCCGATTCTGTTCTTGTGCCGCTGCAATGCGAGTTTTTCGCGCTCGAAGGTCTCAGCCAGTTGCTGGAGACGGTCGAGCAGGTGCGCCGCTCGATCAATCCGGATCTCACCATCCAGGGCATCGTGCTGACCATGTATGACGGCCGCAACAATCTCGCCAACCAGGTGGTGCAGGATGTGCGCGCGCATATGGGCGACAAGGTCTACGAGACCGTCATCCCGCGCAATGTGCGGGTGTCCGAGGCGCCGTCCTATGGCAAGCCGGCGATCCTCTACGATTTGAAATGCTCGGGCAGTCAGGCCTATCTGCAACTGGCGTCGGAAGTGATCCGCCGCGAACGCAAGTTACGCGCCGCTTGATTAGACTCCCCGCAAATCAAAAGCCGATTCGATACCGAAACGATTTGGAATAGCCAACTGGAATAAAGATGAGCGAAGACCTTTCGAGAAAGAGACTGGGGCGTGGGCTGGCGGCGCTGATCGGCGAGATCGATCGCCCGGCAGCGCCTGAAAAACCTGGCATGAGCGCCGACGGCAAGGTGCCGATCGAGTTCCTGACGCCAAATCCGAAAAATCCGCGCCGGCATTTCGGCGACGCCGAGCTGACCGACCTCGCCCAGTCGATCCGCGAACACGGCGTCGTCCAGCCGGTGGTGGCGCGGCCTTCGCCGACGCAGGCCGGACGCTACGAGATCATCGCCGGCGAGCGGCGCTGGCGCGCGGCGCAGCGCGCCGGGCTGTCCGAGATCCCAGTCATCATCCGCGAGGTCAACGATCGCACCGCGCTTGAACTGGCGATCATCGAGAACGTCCAGCGCACCGACCTCAACGCGGTTGAGGAAGCACTTGGGTATCAGCAGCTGATCGACGAGCACGGCTACACCCAGGCCGATCTCGGCCAGGTGATCGGCAAAAGCCGCAGCCATGTCGCCAACACGCTCAGGCTCTTGAAGCTGCCGGATGTGATCCGCGACATGCTGGTCGACGGCGCGCTGTCGGCGGGCCATGCCCGCACGCTGGTGACGGCGGAAGATCCGGCCGGCCTTGCCAAGCGTATCGTCGAAGAAGGACTTTCGGTGCGCCAGGCCGAAGCGCTGGCGCAGATGCCGGCCGGCACCAGCAGCGCCAGGGAAGCCAGGCCCGCGCCAAGTCCTGACGAAAAGGACGCCGACACGCTGGCGCTGGAAAAGCTGTTGACCGATACGATCGGCATGATCGTGTCTGTGGATCACAAGGGCAAGGGCGGCGTGCTGCGGGTTTCGTACCGGTCGCTGGAGCAGCTTGATGAGCTGTGCAGAAGGCTGAAGCAGGAGCGGTAGTTAGCCGGCTGAATTATCAAGCCAAAGACTGATTTGGCATATACGGAAGGGCTGGCCGTGGGTCGGCCCTTTTCTTTTGTTGCGATGGTGACTGGCGAAATCGTTGAAGCTGCCAATCTCCCCCTCGTGGGGGAGATGGCCGGCAGGGTTGTTCCTGTCTTGCCGCGGCGGCGCGTTTGGCGAATGGCTTCCCCCACTCCGTCGCCGCTTCGCGGCGCCACCTCTCCCCCCCTCCGGAGGGAGAGGAAGGGAGCCAGGGACGGCGACCTCGCGCCGTTCCTCTCCCCCGTCGATCGGGGGAGAGGTGTCGAGCGAAGCTCGACGGAGTGGGGGGTCGACCTTCACCGAAGCAATGATTGCCACTTGACTTCCTTGCGTCAGATGGAGGCCAGCGCTCCACGCGCAACGACCCCCTCTGTCGCCTTCGGCGACATCTCCCCCTCGAGGGGGGAGATCAGGCGCGCTGCGCCAACCTGCTGCTTTCCACCGCAATTCCAAGCAGCGCCTGGCGGGCGAGCGCCACGGACAGATCGGGCCGCCGCCTGGTTTGCAGCACCGCGGTTTGCAGCCGGGTCAGCGCGCGGCTGAGCGCTTCGACGCTCCAGCGCTCCAGCACCTTCTCCACCAGCTTGCGCCTGGAGAAAAACACCGGCGGACGGGCGGCGGCGACGACCGAGGCTGCGTTGCGGTTGCCCGTTTCCATCTGGCCGCGCATGGCCTGGATCTGCTGCAACTGCCGCATCGCCGAGGACAGCACCAGGAAGGGCTGGCCGCCGGACTGGCAATGGCGGGTGAAGGCGGTGTCGAAGTCGCCGATCTTGCCTTCGAGAAGCGCGTCGACCGCGTCGTCGAATGAGGCGCCGGAGACATCGCCCGACATCGCCTTGACCTCTTCCAGCCCGATCTCGTTCTGGCCGTGCGCGTAGAGGACGAGCTTCTCGATCTCGCCGCGCGAGGCCAACCGGTCGCCGCCGAGATTGCGGCGCAGCGCCTGCCTTGCCTCCATGGTCATCGACATGCCGGCCTTGCTCAATTCGGCGTCGATGACCCCGTCGATGTCGCGCGCCTCATCGGCGTAGCAAGGCAGCGCCATGGCGTTGTCGGCCGCCTCGACGATGGCGCGCAGGCCGACGCCCTTCTTGAGGTCGCCGGCCTCGATCAGAATGATGGCATCGCGCGCGGGCTCCGCCGTCAGCGCCTTGACGTCGTCGGCCAGCGCCTTCTGGCCGCTGGCATTGCGCACCCAGAGCAGGCGCCGGTCGGAAAACATCGGCACGGTGCGCGCCTCGTCGAGCAGCCTGCCCTCGTCGCGGTCGACCTCCGAACCCTCCAGCCTGACCACCGAGAAGGGATCGTCAAGCGGCAGGCCGGTCTTGCCGGCAAACGCCTTCGCCCGCTCGGAGACGAGGCCGCGATCGGGGCCGTAAAGCAGGACGATCGAGATGCGCCGGTCCGGCTTCGCGAGCCAGCCATCGACCTCATATGCTTTCTTCTGTGCCATGGCGGGTTGGTTAGCATGATGCGGGGGCGAGGTGAATGGAGTTCGATCTCCCCCTCGTGGGGGAGATGTCCGGCAGGACAGAGGGGGTCGGTTCGACGGGATGCGACCTCCTTGCAACAGATGGAGGCTGGCGCTCCATGCGCGGCGACCCCCTCTGTCGCCTTTGGCGACATCTCCCCTCGAGGGGGGAGATTCCGCGCTCCGCCGCGCTGCAAGGTGAGCATCCACCCCACCAATCACCTTATCTGCCGGCAAACCCGGCCCAACCTTTTCTCTAATTGCGCATCCTCGCCCAACATCGACAAGAAATTTCGCGGACATATCTTCATCTTGGTGCGTGGGAGGCTGGATCGGCCGGCGCTGCCGGGACCGACGTCCGAAGGCTGCCCGACGAATTCGCACTGGCCTGGCGGCGCAGATATGCAAATATCGGCACCAGGCAACATTGGAGGACAAAGGTCATGGCCGATGCTGGGATGTTGCGTTTCCACGTTCCGGAACCGGAAGTGCGCCCGGGCGGAACGCCTGATTTTTCCAATGTGCCGATCCCGAAGGCCGGCTCGGTGCCGCGCCCCGAGATCGATGTCGATCCGCGCACCATCCGCGATCATGCCTTCTCGATCATCCGGGTGCTGAACCGCACTGGCGAAGCCGTCGGTCCCTGGGCCGGACTGCTTTCCAGCGACGAGCTGTTGGCCGGCCTGCGCCACATGATGACGCTGCGGACCTTCGACGCGCGCATGCAGATGGCGCAGCGGCAGGGCAAGACCTCGTTCTACATGCAGCATCTGGGCGAAGAGGCCGTGGCTTGCGCCTTCCGCAAGGCGCTTGAACCCGGCGACATGAACTTTCCGACTTATCGCCAGGCCGGGCTGCTGATCGCCGACGGCTATCCGATGGTCACGATGATGAACCAGATCTATTCCAACGAGGCCGACCCGCTGAAGGGCCGGCAATTGCCGGTCATGTATTCGTCGAAGGAGCACGGCTTCTTCTCGATCTCCGGCAATCTGGCGACGCAGTACATCCAGGCGGTCGGCTGGGCGATGGCCTCGGCGATATCGAACGATTCGCGCATCGCAGCCGCCTGGATCGGCGACGGCTCGACCGCCGAATCCGATTTCCATTCGGCGCTGGTGTTCGCCTCTACCTACAAGGCGCCGGTCGTGCTCAACGTCGTCAACAACCAGTGGGCGATCTCGACCTTTCAAGGCATCGCGCGCGGCGGCTCGGGCACGTTCGCCGCGAGGGGCCTTGGTTTCGGCATCCCGTCATTGCGCGTCGACGGCAATGATTATCTCGCGGTGCATGCGGTCGCCAAATGGGCGGCGGAGCGGGCGCGCAGCAATCTCGGGCCGACGCTGATCGAATATGTCACCTACCGCGCCGGCGCGCATTCGAGCTCGGACGATCCCTCGGCCTATCGGCCAAAGACTGAATCCGACGCCTGGCCGCTCGGCGATCCGATCGTGCGGCTGAAGAACCATCTCATCGCGCTCGGCGTCTGGTCGGACGAGCGGCACGCGCAGGCCGAGGCGGAAATCCTCGACACGGTGATCGCGGCGCAGAAGGAAGCGGAAAGCCACGGCACGCTGCATGCCGGCGGCAAGCCATCGACGCGCGACATGTTCGAAGGGCTCTATGCCGAGATGCCGCCGCATCTCAGACGCCAGCGCCAGCAGGCGGGAGTCTGAGCCATGCCGAGGCGGACCATGATCGAGGCCATTCGCGATGCCATGGATGTATCGATGGGGCGCGACGACAAGGTTGTCGTGTTCGGCGAAGATGTCGGCTTCTTCGGCGGCGTCTTCCGCTGCACGCAGGGCCTGCAGGCCAAATACGGCAAGAGCCGCTGCTTCGACGCGCCGATCAACGAATCCGGCATTGTCGGCTCGGCCATCGGCATGGCCGCCTATGGCCTGAAGCCCTGCGTGGAGATTCAGTTTGCCGACTACATGTATCCTGCCTACGACCAGCTGACCCAGGAAGCGGCGCGGCTGCGCTACCGCTCCAACGGCGATTTCACCTGCCCGATCGTGGTGCGCATGCCGACCGGCGGCGGCATCTTCGGCGGCCAGACGCACAGCCAGAGCCCGGAAGCGCTGTTCACTCACGTGTCGGGGCTGAAGACGGTGGTGCCGTCCAACCCGCATGACGCCAAGGGGCTTTTGATCGCGGCGATCGAAGACCCCGATCCGGTGATTTTTTTGGAGCCGAAGCGGCTCTACAATGGCCCGTTCGACGGCCATCACGACCGGCCGGTGACGCCATGGTCGAAGCATGAGCTGGGCGAGGTCGCCGACGGCCACTACACGGTGCCGCTCGGCAAGGCAGCGATCCGCCGGGCTGGCTCGGCCCTCACCGTGCTCGCCTACGGCACCATGGTTTATGTCGCGCAGGCGGCCGTCGAGGAAACCGGCATCGATGCCGAGATCATCGATCTCAGGACCCTGCTGCCGCTCGACCTCGACACGATCGTCGCCTCGGTCAGGAAGACCGGGCGCTGCGTCATCGTGCATGAGGCGACGCTGACCTCGGGCTTCGGCGCCGAGCTGTCGGCGCTGGTGCAGGAAAACTGCTTTTATCACCTCGAAGCGCCGGTTGCTCGCGTTGCCGGCTGGGACACGCCCTATCCGCATGCGCAGGAGTGGGATTATTTCCCCGGTCCCGCCCGGGTCGGCCGTGCCTTGCTTGAAACCATGGGAGCCTGAGATGGGCGAACACATCATCAAGCTGCCCGATGTCGGCGAAGGCGTCGCCGAGGCCGAGCTGGTCGAGTGGCACGTCAAGATCGGCGACATGGTGCGTGAGGACACCGTGCTTGCTGCTGTGATGACCGACAAGGCGACAGTCGAAATCCCGTCGCCGGTCGATGGCGAAATCCTGTGGCTTGGCGCCGAGATCGGCGACACGGTGGCGATCGGTTCGCCCATCGTGCGGCTGAAGGTGGCGGGCGAGGGCAATGCCAAGCCGCAAGGCGGCGAAGTGGAAGTGGTGTCCGCTGAGCCTCCGGCAAAACTTCCGACCCCGAAGCCCGAGGCTGCTGCGCCGGTCGTGAAGACATCGCCAAAGAGCGACGAGCCCAAGGCGAAACCGGCGGCGTCACCGAAAAGCACGGCGCACCCTTCCGTATCCGGCGCACCGCGTCCCGAAGGCGAGAAACCACTGGCCTCGCCGGCTGTTCGTCTGCGGGCAAAGGAAGCCGGCATCGATCTCAGGCAGGTTGCGGGATCCGGCCCGGCCGGCCGCATCGGCCATGAGGACATCGAGGCTTTCCTGGCACGCGGACCGCAGGTCGCCAAGGCATCCAGCCTCGCCCGCAACGATGCTGTCGAGGATATCAAGGTGGTGGGCTTGCGGCGCAAGATCGCCGAGAAGATGTCGCTGTCCAAATCGCGCATCCCGCACATCACCTATGTCGAGGAGATCGATGTCACGGCGCTGGAGGAATTGCGCGCCGCACTCAACAAGGAGAAGCGCCCGGGTAAGGGTGGTGGCGTGGAGCGGCCGAAGCTGACGCTGCTGCCGTTCCTGATGCGGGCCATGGTCAAGGCGATAGCAGACCAGCCCAATCTCAATTCGCTGTTCGACGACGAGGCCGGCATCATCCACCAGCATGGCGGCATCCATATCGGCATCGCCGCGCAGACGCCGTCGGGGCTGGTGGTTCCGGTGGTCAAGCACGCCGAGGCGCGCGACATCTGGGATTGCGGCACTGAGGTCATCAGGCTGGCCGAGGCGGCCAAGTCCGGCACCGCGACACGTGACGAGCTGTCCGGCTCGACCATCACCATCACCTCGCTCGGCGCCATGGGCGGCGTGGCGACGACACCTGTCATCAACCATCCGGAAGTGGCGATCATCGGCGTCAACAAGATGATGGTGCGGCCGGTGTGGGACGGCACCCAGTTCATCCCGCGCAAGATGATGAACCTGTCGTCCAGCTTCGACCATCGGGTGATCGACGGCTGGGACGCCGCGGTGTTCATCCAGCGGATCAAGACGCTGCTGGAAACGCCGGCGTTGATCTTTGTGGATTGAGGGGCGGGACAATCGAGATGTCGGCGGGACAGCGCCCCCCCTCTGCCTTGCCAGGCATCTCCCCCTCAAGGGGGGAGATCGGCAGCTTCGCCATCCCCGCCTCTCTTTAAGTTTTGGAGATTGGCGAAAGCCGAGGTGACATCCAATCTCCCCACTAGAGGGGGAGATGTCCGGCAGGACAGAGGGGGGCGCGAAGGATCGCTACAGAGGGCTCTTCTTGGGCGGACGCGACAACGAGCTAGGATGACGTCATGAAAGAAATCTCCTGCAAGCTGCTCGTCATCGGCGCCGGTCCTGGTGGCTATGTCTGCGCTATCCGCGCCGGGCAGCTCGGCGTCGATACGGTGATCGTGGAAGCCGGCAAGCCGGGCGGCACTTGTCTCAATGTCGGCTGCATCCCGTCCAAGGCGCTGATCCATGCGGCGGAAGAGTTCGAGAAGGTATCGCACATGGAAGGCGGCAACAGCCCGCTCGGCATTTCGCTCACCGCACCGGCACTCGACCTGGCGAAGACGATCGCCTGGAAGGACGGCATTGTCAGCCGGCTCAACAGTGGCGTCGCCGGCCTGCTCAAGAAGGCCGGGGTGAAGACCGTGCAAGGCTGGGCTACCTTTCGCGACGGCAAGACCGTCGCGGTCGAGACCGAGACCGGCGTACAGGTCATCCGGGCCGAGACGATCGTCATCGCCACTGGTTCGGCGCCGGTCGAGCTGCCGTTCCTGCCGTTCGGTGGGCCGGTGATTTCGTCAACCGAGGCGCTGGCGCTGAGTGAAGTGCCGCAAAAACTCGCGGTCGTCGGTGGTGGCTATATCGGACTGGAACTCGGCATAGCCTTCGCGAAAATGGGCGCCAAAGTGACCGTGGTCGAGGCGCTGCCCCGCGTGCTGGCGCAGTATGACGCGGAGCTGACCCGGCCGGTGGTCAAGCGGCTCGCCGCGCTCGGCGTCGAGGTGATGCTGGGCGCCAAGGCGAAGGGGCTTTCAACCAAGGGTGACGCGTTGCTGGTCGAGACAGCGGACGGCAAGAGCGCCAAGGTCGCCGCCGAAAAAATTCTCGTCACGGTCGGCCGCAAGCCGGTGACCGAAGGCTGGGGGCTCGAGCAGATCGACCTCGACAGGGCAGGCAAATTCATCCGCATCGACGACCAGTGCCGCACCTCGATGCGCGGCATCTTTGCCATCGGCGACGTCACCGGCGAGCCGATGCTGGCGCACCGGGCGATGGCGCAGGGC
This sequence comes from Mesorhizobium sp. M7A.F.Ca.US.006.01.1.1, assembly GCF_003997935.1. Taxonomy (GTDB): domain Bacteria; phylum Pseudomonadota; class Alphaproteobacteria; order Rhizobiales; family Rhizobiaceae; genus Mesorhizobium. Next base: position 3,357 of record NZ_RZQL01000174.1, on the reverse strand, counting down.
GAGATGGTCGCCGAGGTCATTGCCGGTCACAAGCGCAACTGGGACAAGCGCTCGATACCGGCCGTCTGCTTCACCGATCCCGAGTTGGTGACCGCAGGCCTGTCGCCGGAAGAGGCCAAGGCGCTCGGCGGCGAGATTAAGATCGGCATGTTCCCGTACGCCGCCAATGGGCGGGCGATGACGAAGCTGGGTGAGGACGGCTTTGTCCGTGTCGTGGCGCGGGCCGACAATCATCTGGTGCTCGGCATCCAGGCTGTCGGGCAGGGTGTGTCGGAACTGTCAGCGGCGTTCGGGCTGGCGCTGGAGATGGGCGCGCGGCTGGAGGACATCGCTGGCACCATCCATGCGCATCCGACGCAAGGTGAGGGGTTCCAGGAAGCGGCGCTGAAGGCACTGGGGCACGCGCTGCATATTTGAGGTTTGGTAATCTCCCCCCTTGAGGGGGAGATGGCCGGCAGGCCAGAGGGGGTCGGTTCGACCGGATGCGACCTCCTTGCACCAGAGGGGGTCGGCGCTTCACGCGAGGCGACCCCCTCTGTCGCCTTCGGCGACATCTCCCCCTCAAGGGGGGAGATTAGGCGCTCAGCCTTCACCCAGCCAGCCGGCTCACCATCTCGTGCTGGGCATAGGCGCGGCCAAAACGGTTGGCCAGAAACGCGTCGAGGGCGATGTCTTCCTGCTTGATGAAGCCGGTCGCCGGAAGGCTGCCGTCGGCCAGCATGTCGAGCACGGCGCAGATGCCGGACGCCGTGGTGATCTGGATAGCGCTGCGCACCACCTGGCCGACACGCTGGGAATAGATCTTGTTGGCGTAGGTCTCCTGCAGCAGGCGGCCGTTCTTGCGGCCGGAGACGGTGACGAAGACGATGACGACGTCCTGCAAGGTCGCCGGCAGGGCGCTTTCAAAAATGTCCTTCAGCACGTCGCGGCGGTGGCGCAGGCCGAGATCGTTGAGCAGCGCCTTCATGATCGCGGCATGGCCGGGATAGCGGATGGTGCGGTAGTTCAGCGTCCGCACCTTGCCCTTCAGCGTCTCGGCCAGCGTGCCCAGACCACCCGAGGTGTTGAACGCTTCGTAGGTGACGCCGTCGAGCGAGAATTCCTCGCGCTCTTCCAGCGGCGGCACTTCGACCAGTTCGCCCTCGACGATCGCTTCGCAAGGCTCGCAATATTCGTTGATGACGCCGTCGGTGCTCCAGGTCAGATTGTAGTTCAGCGCGTTGGACGGATATTGCGGCAAAGCGCCGACGCGCATGCGCACGCTTTCCAGAGAGTCGAAGCGGCTGGCGAGATCGTTGGCGACGATCGAGATGAAGCCCGGCGCCAGGCCGCATTGCGGAATGAAGGCGCTTCTGCCCGAACGCGCCAGTTCCTTGACGCGGCGAGTCGAGACGACATCCTCGGTCAGGTCGAGATAGTGCACGCCGGCACTGGCCGCCGCCTCGGCGATGCGGGTGGTCAGATGGAAGGGAGCGGCGCTGAGCACCGCGAATTTGCCGGCGAGTGCGGCTTCAAGCGCGCCGGATGCTTCGATGTCGAGCTCCAGCGTCGCAACCGTGGCCGGGACTTCGGCCGCTGCGAGCTGTGCTGCCGAGCGGTCGACGAGCGTGACCTGATAATCTCCCGTGGCGGCGAGCATCTCGGCAATGGTCGAGCCGATCTTGCCGGCGCCGACAACGACAATTTTCTTCATGACAAATCCCTCACTGGTTGTGAGCACAGATTCGCAGCTTGCCCGTCGAAAGGAAGCGTGGTTCTGTACGAAACGAACCCATTGATTGGTCAGTCCGCCGAGAAGAATCGTCGAAATGCTCAGCGATGCCGAACAGACCCTGCTTTCGCTGCTGCGCGAGAATGCGCGCGCCTCGACCGCCGAGCTGGCGCGGCGGCTTGGCGTCTCGCGGACCACCGTGCAGAGCCGCATCGAACGGCTGGAACAGCGTGGCATCATCACCGGGTATGGTGTGCGACTGGCGCCGGACTACGAGCAGGGGCTGGTGCGGGCGCATGTGCTGCTCACCGTGACGCCCAAGCTCGCCGACAAGGTGGTGCGGGGCCTGCGCGCGTTGACGACGGTCAGGACGCTGCATTCGGTCAGCGGCAATTTCGACATGATCGTCATCGTCGACGCGCCGTCGATCCGCGACCTCGACATGCTGCTCGACCAGATCGGCGCCATGGACGGGGTCGAACGGACCCTGTCGTCGATCATCCTGTCGACGCGGATAGATCGGTGAGTGGTGACACCCCTGTGCGACTAATGTCGGCAGGACAGAGAAGCTGCCAATCTCCCCCCTTGCGGGGGAGATGGCCGGCAGGCCAGAGGGGGTCGGTTCGACCAGATGCGACCTCCTTGCGACAGATGGAGGTTGGCGCTTCACGCGAGGCGACCCCCTCTGTCGCCTTCGGCGACATCTCCCCCTCAAGGGGGGAGATCAGGCTCTAATCTGACGCCAGCGGAAAACTCACCGCCACAGCAAGGCCAGGCCGGCGATCCTCCAGCGTAATCGACGCACCGTGCAGATCGGCGATTGCCCGGACAAGGCTGAGGCCGAGGCCGCTGCCTGATGTCGAGCGGCTGTGGTCCAGCCGGTAGAGCCGCTGGAACACTTTCTCGCGCTCTTCCGCCGGAATGCCGGGACCATTGTCGGCGACGCTGGCAACGACGCGTTCGCCCTGGCGCGCCACCGACAGCTTTATCGTCGTGCCCGATGGACAATGGCGCAACGCGTTCTCGACCAGATTGGCGAACATCTGCGTCAGCAGCTCGCGATCGCCATGGATCCGGTCCGTCGTTTCCTGTGGTTGCGCCAACGACAGCGACTTTCCGTCGTCCTCGGCAACATCGGCATAGATCTCGGCGATAGTTTGCAGCACCTCGCCCGGATCGACATCGGTGAACCGCGCCCGGCGGGCGCCGGCTTCGATCTGCGCGATGCGCAGCAGCGCATCGAAGGTCTCGTTGATCTGCAGGCTCTCGGCATGCGCGTCGGCCAGTTCGGCGGCGATTTTCTGGCCCGACAGATTCTTCTCCGATGCGGTGTCGAGGATCATCTGCAACCGGTTGAGCGGCGTCTTCAGGTCGTGGGCGATGTTGGCGCTGACCTGTTTCATGCCTTCGACCAGCGCCGACAGGCGGTCGAGCGCGGCATTGACCTGGCTGGAGACGATGTCGATGTCGTCGCCCTTGCCGGTCAGCGGAATGCGGGTGTCCAGCCGTCCGTGTGAGACATCCACCATGGTGGCGGCGATGCCGTCGAGACGGCGCTGGACGCGCGAGGCCAGCAGGGCGCCACCGGCGACCGCCAGCCCGGTGATGATCAGGGTTCCCCAGCCAAAGCTCATCAGCACGATTCT
>NZ_RZQL01000173.1 GCF_003997935.1 Mesorhizobium sp. M7A.F.Ca.US.006.01.1.1 | reverse complement strand
GACGATGGCTTCCTCGACTTCACCAGCCACCCGGCGGATCGCATCCAGTGCGTCGGCGGTCCTCAGCGTGATCTCGATCGCCGGCAGGCCGCCGCGCGCCAGCGCGCGGGCCAGCGGCACGGCATCGGCGACATCGGAGATCTTCAGCACCGGGATGACCGGCTGGCCGTTGAGGAGCGACAGGAGTTTTTCGGTCTTGCTGGGCATGTGTCTCTCCGTGGCGTGGGACAATTCAACCGATTAGCAGAAGGCCGCTTTCCTGTCCACGAAACCGGCCGTGTCGCGATGTCACGCGTCGCCCATGCCCGCCATGCCTGGCTTGACAAAGGCGGCTGCCAACTCGGCGGTGTCGGCAGCTTTTGTGCCGGTAGCTTTTCAGGATAGGAATTTTTTCTTGACTCCCTGACCTCAGCTATGGTACAAATTCGCCCATGGTGCGGATTTGCGCCAGTGACCAGCCGAACAGCATGCCTGCCTTGCCTTGAATCGGCTTGCTCGATCGTCTAGTGGCTTCGGCAATGACATCACTTCCACCCCTTCGCGTCGCCGCGCTCTACCGGTTTGCCCGGCTCGACGCTTTCGAAGACCTGCGCGCGCCGCTCGCCGCCTTCTGCTGCGGGCGCGGCATCAAGGGCACGCTGCTGCTGGCGCATGAAGGCATCAACGGCACCGTCGCCGGCAGCGAGACGGCAATTGCCGAACTGATCTTGTATCTCGAAGCCATCGAAGGGCTGGCCGGCCTCGAGGTCAAGTACAGCGTGGCCGCGGAGATGCCGTTCCACCGCATGAAGGTGCGGCTGAAGCGCGAGATCGTCACCATGGGTGTCGATGACATCGATCCTTCGAAAAGTGCCGGCACCTATGTCGCGCCGGCTGACTGGAACGCTCTGATCTCGCAGCCCGGCACTGTCATCATCGACACGCGCAACGCCTACGAAGTGTCGATCGGCACGTTCAGGGGCGCGATCGATCCAGCCACCGCAAGCTTTCGCGAGTTCCCGGCCTGGGTGGAAGCGCACCGGGCGGAGCTCGAAGGCCGCAAGGTGGCGATGTTCTGCACCGGCGGCATACGCTGCGAAAAGGCGACCGCCTATGTCAAATCGCTCGGCTTCGAGGATGTCTTTCATCTCAAGGGCGGCATCCTCAAATACCTCGAAGAGGTTCCAGCCGAACAGAGCCTCTGGCAAGGCGAGTGCTTCGTTTTCGACGAGCGGGTTTCGGTGTCGCACGGCCTCGCCGAGGGCGAGGCGGAACTGTGCCGCGCCTGCCGCCACCCGCTGACGCCGGGCGACCTGGCGTCGCCCAAATTCGCCGCCGGTATTTCGTGCCCGCATTGCTTCGATGCGCGTTCGGAAGAGGACCGCCAGCGCTATGCCGAGCGCCAGCGCCAGGTCGAACTTGCGCAGGCGCGGGGCAGGGGTCCGCATATCGGCTCCTGATCCAGGCATCGTGCTGCTGCAAAGCGGCTGCCTGTCATTGCAATGTCAAGTTTCGGGACCTACGTCTTCGACGTTCGAAACCTGCCCGTTCGGCCGGGCAAATCCTGGAGGCACTGAATGTTCGATCCCAAGAAGCTTCTCGACGATCTGCTCGGCTCGCAAATCCCCGGCACCAGCGGCACCGTCCGAGACAAGGCGGGGCAGGCCGTGCAGATGGCCAAGGACAATCCGCTGGCCGCCGGTGCGCTGGCTGCGGTGCTGCTCGGAACCGGTACTGGCCGTAACGTGACGGGCGCCGCGGTGAAGCTTGGCGGACTGGCTGCCATCGGCGGTCTCGCCTACAAGGCCTACCAGAACTACAAGGCCGGCAACGCACCCGCGGAAGCGCCGGCGGCAGGCGAACCGGAATTGCTGCCGCCGCCCAAGGACACCGCCTTCCACCCGTCGCAGGCGCCGCAAGGCGAGGACGAATTCACGCTGACCCTGATACGGGCGATGATCTCGGCGGCGAAGGCCGATGGCCATATCGATGATGAAGAGCGCCAGAAGATCGCCGGCAAGCTCAGCCTGGCCGGCATAGGCTCCGATGCCGAAAAGTTCCTGATGGCGGAGCTGGCAAGCCCGCTCGACCTCGACACGCTGGTGGCCGGCGTCAAGACCGATGCGCAGAAGCTCGAACTCTACACGGCGTCGCGCCTGACCATCGATCCCGACACACGCGCCGAGCGCGGCTATCTCGATCTGCTCGCCGGTCGGCTCGGCCTGCCGGACGCGCTGGTCGACCATGTCGAGGCGACAGTTTCGGCGGCCAAGGTACCGGCCAAGGCCGGGACGTCACCCAATCCGCGGTGGTAGGCCAAAACGGCACAAGGCGCACTTTCTGGGTTAACCTCTCGTTAACCCAGCAAGCGCATCATTCTACCCAGTCGGATCGGCTTTTCCTCCTCCCAAGCCCGGTTCAGATCAGGGGCGGTCGCCAATGACCGCCCTTTTTGTCGGCCCGATCTGGTGCCCGACTGCGACCTTTTCCGACAGCCGAATTCGACTTTTCGCGATTGTGCTCCTGTGCTCGGCTTGCCATCGACGCCGCCATTTGCGATGCCTTTGGTTCTTACGCCAACCCTGAAAATCAGGCGGGCACGCACCGCGATGCCGGAGGACAACAATCATGACCGAGCAAAGAACCGCCATCGTCACCGGGGCCGGCACGGGCATCGGCAAGAGCGTCGCCACGGCGCTGCTCAAGGCCGGCTGGAACACAGTGTTCTGCGGACGCCGCAAATCCGTGCTGGATGCAGCCGTGGCTGAGGCCGGGCCCACCGGCGCCAAGGCCTTGGCGGTTGCCTGCGACATCAGCAAGGCAGGCGAGGTCGACGATCTGTTCGAGACCGTGGCGGCGGCCTTCGGCCGTGTCGACCTGCTCTTCAACAACGCCGGCATGGGTTACAAATCGACGCCGATCGACGAGATCCCGGTCGAAGTGTGGAACGATATCGTTGGGGTCAACCTGACCGGTTCGTTCCTGTGTGCGCGCGCCGCCTTCGGCGCCATGCGCAAGCAGAAGCCGATGGGTGGCCGCATCATCAACAACGGTTCGGTGTCGGCCTATGCGCCACGCCCGGGCTCGGTGCCCTATACGGCGACCAAGCATGCCATCACAGGACTGACCAAGACGCTGGCGCTCGACGGCCGGCCCTATGACATCGCCTGCGGCCAGATCGACATCGGCAATGCGCTGACCGATATGGCGCAGCCTATGACGGTCGGCGTGCCGCAGGCCAATGGCTCCATATCAGCCGAAGCGGTGATGGACGTTCAGCGCGTCGCCGACGCCGTCGTCCACATGGCCAGCCTGCCGCTCGACGCCAACGTGCTGTTCATGACCGTCATGGCGACCAAGATGCCGTTTGTCGGGCGTGGGTGAGCAGCCCGGTTCGCGTAAGCGAATTCATCGTGCCAGTGGCACGATGAAAGGCCGGCGAACGGTGAAGGCCCGATCCGCCTTTCGGGCGGATCAAAAGGTCCAGTGGACCTTTTGAAGGGGCTGAACGCCCGAAAGGGCTGAAGGACGCTGCGAAGCAGCGGGGACCCAGCCGGATGGTTTTATTTCCCCGCAAGCGGCACGCCGGGCTTGAAAAGCAGAATGGGCCGGATCTCGTAAACGGCGGTAGGATTGACGCGGCGAAGGTCGCGGGCGATCGCGATTGCCGCGTCTCTCGTGTCACAGTCGACCACATAGAGGCCGAGAAGCTGTTCCTTGGTTTCGGCGAACGGGCCGTCGATGATTATGCCGTCGCCTGGGCCGCGCAGCGTGCAAGCGTCGTTTGTCGCGCCCAGACGCGCGGACGGTCCAAGCGTGCCTTCCTCATGAAGCCGGGTGTTGATCTTCAGCAGGTCGGCCATAAGTGCTGCATCTTCCCGCGGCGTCAGCGCCTTGATCGCATCTTCCACGTGATAGGCGAGGATTGCATAGAACATTTGATGTCACCCTTTTCGAGACGTCATTCAAACGGGCTGATCGTAGAAAGTCGGGCGAACGGGAACAAGAGAGTATCCCGGAATCTCAGCGCGATGGCTGCGTTGCCTGGTCGACAAGCCAGTCGACAAATCGCGAGATGGTCGGGTTCGCCAAGCCCTCCTCGTGGGATATGCAGTAGTAATTCCGGGCGGCTGGCGTGGAGAGGGTCAGGGGCTGGACGAGACGCCCCTCGTCCAGGTCGCGAAAGGATATGATGTCGTTGGTCAGGGCGACACCGTGACCATCGCGAGCTGCCTGAAGCACCATGGCAAAATTGTCGAAATAGATGTCGGACTGCACGGCGTGCGGCACGCGCGCCTGCATCAGCCAGTGCCGCCACTGGCTGCCATCATCCTCATGCAGCAGGCGATGATGCAGGACATCGCGTGGCTCGCGAATGCCGTGCGGGCCGCGCAGCAATTGCGGGCTGCAGACCGGCGCGGCGTGCATGCTGTGCAGCAACCGCCAGGAAAACCCGGGCCAGGGCGGACTGCCATAGACGATGGCGACATCGACCTTTCGCCAGTCAAGTTCCTCGAATGCCACCGCCGTCAGCATCTGCAGCCGAATGTCCTGATTGGCGTCCAGAAACTGAAAGATCCGGGCCGTGAGCCATGTCGTTCCAAAGACCGAGGGCGCCGAGACGCGCAGCTCCGCCCTGCCTGTCGTGGCGTAGGCATTGGCCGATATGTCGCGGATCGAGTCCGCGATCTGATGCATGGCCGTGCCGACGCTCTTCTGCAGCGTGGCCCCCCGCTCTGTCAGCACGAGGCGGCGGCCGCTTTTCCTGAAAAGGTCGATACCCAGCGAGAGCTGCAAGGCGCGCAACTGCTGACTGATGGCGCCCGGCGTCACATGCAGCTCGGCGGCGGCCGCCGCGACGTTGCCTAGCCGCGAAACGCTTTCGAAAGCTCTTAGCGAATGCAGAGATGGATCGGCCACGCAGCACCTTAGTTTAGAAAAACTGTTCTTTAATGCCGTTAAAGATTTAGCTTGTCTCATGAGAATTGCAACATATGGTCGAAGACAGCCACAAGCAGGCATCGCAAAAACAAAAATGGGGAACTTGGATATGCTTCACGCACGCATCACCGTTGCGGCGAAAATCGCCTTTGGCGGGCTGGTCGTCACGACCCTTTTCGCCCCCCTGCCGGCGGCACAGGCCGCGGGTTCCAACCTGGTCCGGGACGGGGTCCTGAACGTCTGTACCGGCGGCGATTTCCCACCCATGCAGTATTACGAGAATCCGGGTGACGAGAACCTCGTCGGTTTCGAAGTCGATGTCGTCGACGCCATCGCCAAGCGGTGGGGTGGCACCAGCAGATATGTGGTCGGCGACTTCAAGGGACTCTTGTCGTCCCTGGGCGCCGAGCGCTGCGATCTCGTTGCAAGCGGCATCATGGTGACCAAGGAGCGCCTCAAGGCCTATGATGCCGTTCCTTACTTCGTCTCCAACGTCGTGATGGTGACCGCTGCCTCGGATTCCGAGACCAAGTCGCCGCTCGACCTCAGCGGCAAAGTATTGTCTATCGAGGCGGGCACCACCTATGAAAAGACGGCTGCGGATCTGAACCTCGAACTGGCGAAAGCCGGCAAGCCACCAGCCGAGATACAGACCTACCCTTCAGCCTCGGCGGTCATCGAACAGATTCTGGTCGGCCGTGCCGCAGCGACGATTACTCAGGACACCACGGCGGCCTTCCGTCTCAAGCAGATGCCGGGCCGGCTGCAAATTCCGTACAATTATGGCGACGGCGAAACCTACGGCATCTATCTAAGAAAGGGCGGGGACAACCGCGCGGCATTGGTGGAGGCTATCGAGGCGCTTCAGGCTAGCGGCGAGATGAAGACGCTGCTGCAGAAATGGAATCTTCCCGAGACCGCCACCGACGTCAAACACGCGACCAATTGAGGGGAAAGCGGTGTTCGACAACAAGCTCTTCCTGACGGCGTTATTCGGCTGGCCCCTAGCCAAGGGGGCATTGCTCACCTTGGTTCTCTCGGTTCTGGTGATGTCGGTTGCCCTGGCTATATCCTTGGCAACGGCTGCGCTGGCCACTTCGAAGCGGCGCTGGATCCGTGTGTCGATCGCCACCTTTGTCTGGCTTTTTCGCGGGGCGCCGGCGCTGCTCGTGCTGCTGTTCGTGTGGAATGGGCTGCCGCAAATCTCGGCGGTGTTCCGATCGAGCTGGTTCACGCCATTCATCGCGGCCTTTCTTGCCCTCACGTTGATCCAGATTGCCTACCTGACCGAGATCCTTCGCAGTTCCTATGCATCCATCGGCAAGGGACAGTCGGAAGGCGCGGCGGCACTCGGCTTGCACCGAGGTCAGATATTCTTCCTGGTCATCTTGCCCCAAGCGCTTCGCGTCGCGTTGCCGTCGCTGGTCAACGAATTCATTTCGCTGCTGAAGGCAACGTCGCTGGCGACGGTCATCTCGCTCAAGGAGCTTATGACGGTTACCCAGTTCGCGATCGCCACCAGCTTTCGTTTCCTGGAATGGTATGGCGCCGCGCTGATCTACTACATGTCGATGGTTTCGGTTCTAACCGTCTTCCAGATGAAGCTCGAGCGGATGCTTGCGCGGGGACATCGATGATGTCGCTCGCCGCCTTCGGCAGCGCTCACCGTGCTTCCAACTGGTTTTCATGCGAAGGCTTGGCGCAGGGCATAACGCGGCTATGGGAGCCGCAAGTCCATTCTTTTTTCAGAAGCAACGTCTTCCATGTTCGCGGGCGCGATGGCGATCTCGTCATCGACGGTGGCATGGGTCTCGTGCCGCTCAGGCCAGTGCTGGGCCTGTTGCCAGGCAAGCCGGTGGTGGCCGTGGCAACGCACGTCCATGTCGATCATGTCGGCGCGCTGAGCGAATTTCAGACCAGGCTCGGCCATCGGGCCGAGGCTGCCTTCTTCGCGGACATGGCTGACGAACACACGCTGGCCGGCTATTTTCGCGAGATGGCGGACGGACTCGATCATCTGCCCTACAAGGGCTGGTCCCAGCAACCCTTCCATGTCCAACCGGCGCCACTGTCTCGAATCCTTGCTGACGGCGATGTCGTCGAAACCGGCGACAGGTCGTTTCGCGTCCTGCATCTGCCGGGTCATTCGCCGGGGTCGATCGGCCTTCTCGATGAACTCAACGGCGACTTTCTGACAGGCGATGCGATCTATCGCGGCCGATTGGTCGACGATCTCCCGGGGTCGGACGTGCCGGCCTATCGGAAAACCATGCAGCGGCTTTTGCAAATAGAGTTCAGCCGAGCTTATTGCGGACATGGCGAAACGATCGACCAGGACGAGTTGCGATCGATCGCAAGAACCTATCTCGACAGCCCGAGCTGAACCTCACTTCGCCAGGAACGTTCCGATCCGCTCCAGCGCGCGCAAGATGTTCTCCTCGGAGTTGGCGTAGGAGAGCCTGATATAGCCTTCGCCGAGAATGCCGAAATCGGGGCCGCCGATCAGCGCCACGCCGGCCTCGTCGAGCAGCGCAGAGGCCAGCTTCTTCGCCTTCCAGCCGGTCTTAGAGACGTTGGGGAAGGCGTAGAACGCGCCCTTGGGCGTGATGCAGGATATGTTGGGCAGGGCGTTCAGTCCCTCGACCACGATCTTCCGGCGGGCGTCGAAGGCGCGCATCATCTTGTCGACGTCGTCCTGTGGGCCGTCGATGGCGGCGATGCCGGCAAACTGGCTTGGCGCGTTGACGCAGGACCAGCAGTTGACCGCCAGCTTGCGCACCTTGTCGTAGAGATGGGCGCCCTTGTCGCCATTCGGCCAGATCGACCAGCCCATGCGCCAGCCGGTCATCGCCCAGGTCTTCGACCAGCCATTGAGCACGATCAGCCGATCGCGGATTTCGGGAAAGCCGAGCAGCGAGCAATGCGTTTCGCCATCATAGGTCATGACGTCATAGATCTCGTCGGAAAGGATGGCGACGTGCGGATGCGCCTCCAGCCCCTTGACCAGTTTCTCGATCTCGGCACGGGGCGTGACGCCGCCGGTCGGGTTGGCGGGCGAGTTGAGGATCAGCAGCCTGGTCTTCGAGGTGATCAGCGCCAGCGTCTCCTCGGCGGAGAAGGCAAAGCCGTTTTCTTCGCGCATAGGCACGGGAATAGGGGCTGCACCGGTGAACTCGATCATCGAGCGATAGATGGGGAAGCCCGGATCGGGATAGAGGATCTCGGCGCCGGGCTCGCCGAACATCAGGATCGCCGCGAACATGGTTGGCTTGCCGCCTGGCAGGATCATCACTGTCTCGGGCGACACCTCGACGCCGGTGGTGGCCAGCGTGCGGCGCACCACCGCCTCGCGCGTCGCCAGCAAGCCATTGGCCGGCGTGTAGCCGTGATGGCCGTCGCGCAGCGCCTTGATCGCCGCCTCGACGATGTGCTGCGGCGTCTTGAAGTCGGGCTGGCCGATACCGAGATTGACGATGTCGCGGCCTTGGCTCGCAAGCGCTGTGGCCCGCGCGAGCACGGCAAAGGCGTTTTCTTCGCCGAGGCGGTCGAAGGCCGAAATCGTGTGGAGCATTTTTCCCGTCCGTGTGGTTCTTGCTGTTGGGTCGCGTTTTTGTGAGCTTCGGCTGGCAAAAGTCAAACGGATTGGAGTTTTTGGTGTCGGAAAATCTCGAGGGTTGGCAGCCGCGTCCGCGGCCCAAGCGCAAGGTGATCGACGGCCGGTACGTCCGGCTTGAGCCGCTGAACGCCGCAAAACACGGCGACGGCCTCTATGAAGCGTCCTCCGTGTCCGACATCGACGGCCGCTTCGCCTGGTTGCCCGACTATCCGCCGGAGACCCGCGCCGCCTTCCAGCCATGGCTGGACAAGGTCGAGGCTAGCGAGGATCCGCTGTTCTTCACCGTCATCGACAAGGCCAGCGGCAAGGTCGCCGGACGCCAGACGCTGATGCGCATCGATCCGGCGAACGGCGTCATCGAGATCGGCAACATCTATTGGGGACCGCTCATCTCGCGCAAGCCGGGAGCAACCGAAGCGCAGTTCCTGTTCATGAAATACATCTTCGACGAACTCGGCTACCGCCGCTACGAATGGAAGTGCAACAACCGCAACGAGCCATCGAAGCGGGCCGCCGAACGGTTCGGCTTCAAGTTCGAAGGCATTTTCCGCCAGCATCTCATCGTCAAGGGTGAAAACCGCGATACCGCGTGGTATTCGATCATCGACAAGGAGTGGCCGGCGCTGCGCAGTGCCTATGAGGCGTGGCTCGATCCGGCCAATTTCGATGGCGACGGCCAGCAGAAGCGACGGCTCGAGGATTGTCGCGCGGAATTCGGCGCTTAGGAGTTCGCCATTGGCACATACCCACGATCACAACGGGCACGATCATAGCGGGCATGATCACGGCGCTGGCCATGTGCATGGTTCGACCGACAAGAAGCGCGTGCTGATCGCAGCCTGCCTGACTGGCGGCTTCATGATCGCCGAAGCGTTTGGCGGCATCCTCACCGGATCGCTGGCGCTGCTGGCCGATGCCGGCCACATGCTCGCCGATTCGATCGCGCTCGGCCTGGCCTGGTATGCCTTCCATCTAGCCGGCCGCCCGGCGACCGTTCGCCTCACCTACGGCTTCGGCCGGGTCAAGACGCTGGTGGCCTATACCAACGGCATTGCCATCTTCGTCATCGCGCTGTGGATCGTCTATGAAGCGTGGGGGCGCCTGCAGGCGCCGGCGCCAGTGCTTGGCGGGCCGATGCTGGCGGTGGCGATCCTCGGCCTGCTGGTCAACATCGGCGCGTTCTTCGTGCTGCATGGCGGCGACCGCGAGAGCCTGAACATGCGCGGCGCCATCCTGCATGTGCTTGGCGACCTGCTCGGCTCGGCTGCGGCCATCGTCGCCGCGCTGGTCATCCTGGCGACCGGCTGGACGCCGATCGACCCGATCCTGTCGGTCCTGGTCTCGCTGCTGATCCTCTACACGGCGTGGTCGCTGATGCGAGAAGCCGCCCATGTGCTGCTGGAGGGCGTGCCGCCAAGCCTCGACCGGGATCTGATCGCCAGGGATATCGAGGCGACGATCCAGGGCGTGCGCGAAGTGCACCACATGCATGTCTGGTCGCTCGACGGGACCAGCAACATGGCGACGCTGCATGCCTGTCTCGACGAGGGCGTCGATGCGCATCAGGCGGTCAGTGCCGTCAAGAAGCGGCTTGCCAGCGAGCACGGCATCAGCCATGCCACCGTGGAACCGGAATTCGGCCAATGCGCCGATGATGGCGACGAGCACGAGCATGGGCACGAGCATGAAGCGGCTGCATATCACGACCACCATCACTAGGACCGATCGATCGATGTCGATTGGCCCTGCCTCGGGAGTTGCAAAACCTTGAAAACCAGCTTGACGAACGCCCGCCGTCCGGACGCGGCATGATGGACCGCGACACCAGGAACGCTCTTATCGCTGCAGTGTGGATCATGCTGCTGTTCGGTATCGGCGCCTACTATCTGCCGACCGTGATGCTGGCACTCGGCAGCTTTTCGACCGTGCTGGCCGGCGCCTTTGGCATCGTCTTCGTGCTGGCGTTCTTCTCGGTGTTCTGGTTGCGGGCCCGCAACCAGCGCAAAAACCAGGGTAAATAGGCAAGGGATTTTCGATATGCGCATTCTGATCACTGGCGCCGCGGGTATGGTCGGCCGCAAGCTCATCGCCCGGCTGGCCAAGGACGGGACGCTGCGCGGCCGCAAGATCACGACGCTCGATTTACACGATATCGTGCCGCCACAGGCCCCGAGCCTGGACGGCGTCAGCGTCACGCTGCACACCGGCGATCTCGCCGAAGCAGGGGCCACTGAGCGCCTGGTCGCATCGCGCCCCGACGTCGTGTTCCATCTTGCCGGTATCGTGTCGGGCGAGGCGGAAGCGAATTTCGATCTTGGCTACCGCGTCAATCTCGATGGCACGCGCGCCCTGTTCGATGCCATCCGGCTGGCGGGCTTTGCGCCGCGCGTCGTCTTCACCTCGTCGATCGCGGTGTTCGGCGCGCCGTTCCCGGATGTCATTCCCGATGACTTCCATCCGACGCCGCTGACCTCCTACGGCACCCAGAAGCAGATGAGCGAAGCGCTGCTGGCCGACTATTCCAGGCGCGGTTTCTTCGACGGCATCGGCATCAGGCTGCCGACCATCTGCGTGCGGCCGGGCAAGCCGAACAAGGCGGCGTCCGGCTTCTTCTCAGGCATCATCCGCGAGCCGTTGAGCGGCCACGAGGCGATCCTGCCGGTGCCGCGCTCGGTCGTGCACACGCATGCCAGCCCGCGCTCGGCGGTCAATTTCCTGATCCATGCCGCAGGGATCGACGGCGCCGCCGTCGGGCCGCGCCGCAATCTGACCATGCCCGGCGTCGCCGTCACCGTCGGCGAGCAGATCGAGGCGCTGGAACGCATCGCCGGGCCGAAGGCGGTAAGCCTGATCCGCGAGGTTCCGGACGAGACGATCTGGGCGATCGTCAAGGGCTGGCCGACGCGCTTCGAGGCGAAGCGGTCACGGGAGCTCGGCTTCAGCGCCGAAAAGAGTTTTGACGAGATCATCCGCGCTCATATCGAGGATGAGCTGGGTGGCAAGATCGCGGGCTAAACTCCGAGCCTCGCGGCGCCGGGCATCATCCGCCCGACGCCAGGCTCGCCGACAGCAACAACAATCCGAACAGGAACACGAAGGCGGCGCCGCCGATCTCGACGATCGAGTGGATGCGGTTGCCCATGCGGCCGTCGCCGGCGAAATAAACCGCCCAGTTCTTGGCGGTCACCGCAAGCGTTGCCAGTGCCGAAACGGTGATGGCGGTGCCCAGCGACATCGCCAGCACCGACAGCAAACCGCCGAGCCAGAGGCCGTTGAGCAGGGCGAAGCTGAGCACGATCAGCGCGCCGGAGCAGGGGCGGATGCCGACCGCCGCCACCGCCGTCCAGGCCGTGCGCCAGTCGAAGCGGTCGCCCGATAGCAGCGCCGGATCGGGTGCGTGCGAATGGCCGCAGGTGTCGCAGACTTCGCCGGCCGCGTGATCGTGATGAGCATGATCGTGTTCGGCATGATCGTGCGAAGGGCCGTGCACATGGTCATGCGCGTGCAGCGCGTGCGAATGAGCATGCGCCGAATGGCTGTGAGCTGCATGGGAATGATCGGCATGCGAATGACCCCCGTGAGAATGGCCGGCGTGAGCCGCCGACAGGCTGTAGGCCGGGCCCTTGCCGAACAGGCGCAGGACGGCCGGGCCGAGCTTGCGCCACAGCAGCCAGGCGCCGAACAGGGTGACGAAGACAAAGCTCATGATCTCCATGAACCAGGCTGCGTCCGTCATCGAGACGGAGGTGCCGCGCAGGACGAAATAGGCGACTCCCATCACCGCGACGGCGGTCAGGCCCTGCAGCAGCGCCGAGACGAAGGACAGGAGGATGCCGCGCCGCAACGCCACCTCATTGGCCACCATGTAGGACGAGATCACCGCCTTGCCGTGGCCGGGGCCGGCAGCATGGAAAATGCCGTAGGCGAAGGACAGGCCGATAAGTATCCAGATCTTGCTGCCGTCCTGGCGCATCGCCTTCATCGCCGTTGCCAGCGCGCGGTAGAATTCCTGCTGCCTGAGATTGATCCACATCAGGATATGGGCGAACGGGCCGGTGGTGGGCGCCATGCCGTCATTGACGCCGATGCCGAGCGAACTCTGGGCATGAGCGGCGTCGGCGAAATGCATCATGGCGACAGTGAGGGCCAACAGGCCGAATGCCAAACGCAGGGACGGTTTCGTCACCGGCTTCATCCTTCTGGCTGACAGGTCAGTTCGAGCTTGGTGGCGAAGATCTTGCTCATATCGGTGCCGGTCGGGTCATTGAAAAAGGCATCGGTGAGGGTCTTCTGGTTTTCCTTGATGGCCTCGTCCGGGTCCGGACGGACCACCTTGCTGGTGCAGTTCGAGGGCAGGCCTTCAACCGTAATGTTGGAGTCCTCGGTGAAGTCGATCGCCGTGTAGAATGTCGGATCATAGACGCCGATATCGATCTTGCCGTTGAGCTTGATCGGCACCTTCGGTTCGGACTCGAACAGGATGATCAGCTGATCGTTGTCGAAGTTGGCCATCAGATGCGGCGGCGGCGTCATCGCCACGTCCTTGCCGTCAACGGTGACGAGCTGGAAGTAATTGAACTCGGCCAGCGAGGCATGAACGGTGTCGGCGACTTCCTTCAGCTCCTTGTCGTCGAGCTTCAGGTCGGAGTTCTTGTCGAACTCCATCATCACCGTCGAGGAAAACAGATCGTCGAAGCGCCAGAGATGACGCAGCGCCTTCACGCTTTGGTGATCCGGGGAGAGAATCACATCGAGGCGGGCCTCGGCGAAGACATGCGGATGCACGTAAGCCGGTCCAGTGGCGGCAAAGCTGGCCGCCAAGGCCGAAGCCAGCATGATTGCGTGCCGTTTCAGGTGCATTCTCGGTCGCGATTCCATAGGCCTCGGAAGAGTTGCCGAGAGTTACCAGAAAGGGGGCGAAATTGGGACCGCTGCTGCGTGTCGCCCAAAAGTGCGCAGCGGTTTTGGGACAACGACACGCACACGACAAAAACTCAAAGCGCGTCGCGGCGCAGCGCGCTTTTATGATTGACGCCGGTCAGCCAGCCTCGCGCGTCCTGAACCACTGCACCAGGAAGTCAACGAAGACGCGGACTTTCGCCGGCAGATAGCGGCGATGCGGGTAGACGGCGAAGATGCCGCCGCCCGACAGGATACGGTCATCCATCACCGACACCAGCTGGCCGCTCGCGAGGTCGGGCGCGGCGATGAAATCCGGCAGGACGGTAAATCCGAGCCCAGCCACGGCCGCGGCTCTCGCCGTCATCGGGCTGTTGACCTCGACCGGACCGGATACCGAAACGCTCACCGGATCGCCATTGTCGCCCTTGAACGGCCAGTTGTTCAGTCCGCGGCCATTGGTGTCGACGATGCAAGGCATGCGGCTGAGGTCCTGCGGCCGTGTCGGCATGCCATGCTTGGCGATCAGTTCGGGGGAGGCGCAGAGCTTTATCGAAAACGGCGCCAGCCGCCTGGCGATCAGCGACGAGTTCTCCAGCCGCGAGATGCGCACCGCAAGGTCGAAGCCTTCCTCGACCAGATCGACGAAGCGGTCGTCGAGCTGGATGTCGAGCACGATGTCGGGATGCTGCTTGGCGAAGTCGATCAGCGACTGGCCGATCGGCGCATCGGCGAAGGTGCGCGGCGCCGACAGCTTGATCCGGCCGCGCACGTCGCCGGAGGATTCGCGCACCGCGTCGGCCAGGCTGTCGACCTCGCGCACGATCTCCGAGGCGCGCCGGTAATAGGTGTGGCCGGCCTCTGTCATCGAGAACTGGCGCGTGGTGCGGTTGAGCAGCAAAGCGCCGAGTTCGTCCTCCAGCTCGCGCACGTATTTCGACAAAAGGGCCTTGGAGCGGCCGATCTTGCGCGCCGCCGCCGAAAAGCCCTCGGCCTCGACCACGTCGATGAAGGCACGCATGCGCGTCAGTGTGTCCATGGTCAGGCCTTTCGTGCCGCGTCGAGAAGTTTCCGGCCGAGCCGTATCAGGGCAATGTCGCTGCCGGAAGGCCCAAGCAGCGACAGGCCGAACGGGGCGCCGGCGACCGAGCCGACGGGTAAGGTGATTTGCGGGAAGCCGGACAGGCCGGCCAGGCACAGAAGTTGGAGCGCCCGTTCGCGATAGGCCTGGAACTGCTCCGGCGTGCTGTCCACGTAAGGCGCCGGACCAGGCACCGTCGGCAGGACAAGGAAGCCGTTCTTGCCGAGCAGGGCGCTCAGTTCGCCGCGAAAGGTCAGACGTCGCACCTTCTCGGCCTGCGCCGTCTTGTCGTCGACGGCACGGCCAAAGCCGAAACGCTCCTCGACACCAGGGCCGAGGCCGCGCTCGCCACTGGTGATCCATTCGCCATGCACTCCCCAGGCCTCCCTGGCCTGCAGCCGGCGAAAGCACCAGTAGAGTTCATCGGGAGATGAGGAGAAGCGGATTGCCGGTGTCGACGGCGCGCCGAAGACCGCGCCCGCCAGCCCCTTCATTCCGGCATATTCGGCCAGCGCCGGGCGGGCGACCAATCCATCCAGCCAATCCAGCGCCAGCGGCCGGTCCAACACGTGCTGGTGCGGATCGCGGCCGAGCAGCAGCTTGCCGACGGTCTCGTAGGTCTCGATGTCGTCGGCGAACCAGCCGAACGTGTCGAGGCTCGGCGCCAGCTTCATCGTGCCGTCGAGCGGAATGCGGCCATGCGTGGTGCGCAGCCCAATCAGTCCGCAAAAGCTCGCCGGCGCGCGGATCGAGCCGCCGGTGTCGGAGCCTGTGGCGATATCGGCCAGCCCGCCCGCCACCGCCGCCGCCGACCCCGATGAGGAGCCGCCAGTGACGCGGTCGGGTGCCGCCGGGTTCACCGGAAACGAGAAATGCGCATTCTGGCCGAACAGCGCGAAGGCGAGCTCGTCGGTCTGCGTCTTGCCGACGAAGCGTGCGCCGGCATCGAGGATCATCTGCACGGCGGG
>NZ_RZQL01000172.1 GCF_003997935.1 Mesorhizobium sp. M7A.F.Ca.US.006.01.1.1 | reverse complement strand
GAAATACCGAGAGCGGCGCGCACCGACGTCACGTCGTCATTGTTGAAGGTGACATATCGGATGCGGCCATCGCGCGCCGCCGCGCTATGGGTCGCGCAGAAGAGAAGGGCGGCACACAGCGCCAGCTTCACGCGCCGTCTCATTGCAGGCTCCCCGCGGCCGGCGCCGATTCCTGGTCGCGGCGGTAATCCGTAACCTGAAATCCCAACGGGTTGTCGAAACGCCATTCGTTCTTGAGCGGTGTTGAGGTGTAGCGAAATTTTATCACCGCCACCCAATTATCGGCGGTGGATGAATTGTCCCGCCGCGTCGTCGTGGCAAAGCGCACCGAGGCCGTGTTGCGATTGAGCAGGGAAACCGACTTGATCTCGACCGCGACAGTGACATTGCGGCCATAGATCTTGTCCAGCGATTGCGGATTTGCAGGCGTGAAAAGCCAAGTCAGATCCTTGGACGCTGCGTCGGTGGAGTAGAGCTGCGCCAGGTCGTAATTCTGTTTCAGCTCACGCGAATCGTAGGTTTCGCGCGCACGAATGTAGCGCACCAGATTTGCCGCCGTGACGGCCTCGTTCTGCGACAAATCTCCAGGCTTCAGCGCGCGCATGATCTCGAGGTAGCCCGTCGATTTGTCGACCTCGACAACGTACGGTTCGAACTGCCGGAGCGGCAGGATCAGCACGAGCGCCAGCAGCGAAAGTACCGCCACCAGTCCGGAAACGCCGCTGACGATCCAGGCCAATGTACGCGATCGCCGCATTGACCTGTGCGTGTCGTCTTCCCAGGTGGCGCCCGCCCTGTAATAGCGTCTGTCGACGAGCTCGCTGCCGCTGTTAGCAGGTGTTTCCGATGGAGTTGACACTTACTATTGCCTCGTTTGCGTGACGCATCCTGATCCAGGGCCGCGATCGATGGATCGTTCGTGTGTTCTAGGCCAGAGGCCTGGCGTTATCGCGCGCACCTTGCTGGATGGCGGAGCGAGCTGCGTCGTCCGCCCTTGCTGCTCGCGGGGATCGGAAGCTGTTTGCCACGAGCTGCCGGGCGCCCCGAGCGGCGCGGCCGGCGGCCCATCGTGCACCGGAGTAGCGCACGGCGTTTGTGCCGAAGTTTCTATAAGGGTTGTATGCGCCCACGGTGCTGAGATACCCGCCGCCATTCAGGATGGAAGCAATCGAGGGTATCTGCATGAGAACGTAGATCCCGATGATCGTCACCAGCACCAGGGGCAGCACCAGCGACATCTTGCTGTCCATAGTCGCTCCACCTGATGTGGCGGTGTTCAGCGCCGCATTGACGAGCGAGAAGTAGAAACCGAGAAAGCCGTAGATCAGGATTTGCTGGATCATCAGGAAGGTGGTCAGCGAAAGAAAGCCTTCGCTCATGCGCGAGGACCATCGGTAAAGCCATAGAATGATCCATATCGGCGCCAGGGCGAGCGTAATGAACAACATCACCTTGGCGGCGATGATCGCGGCAATGGCAAGCGCTGCGAAGATGATGGCCGACAGCAGGACGAGCAGCGACAAGAGCGCGCCAAAGATGTCATAGAAGGATCCGCTATACACCTGATTGGCGACGTCCTGGGCCCCTTTGTAGAGGTTGTCGATGAGCGCCGGAATTGCCGCCTGATCGCTGAGCTGATTGCCGGTGGCTCGCGACACGGCGCCGACGATGACCTTGCCGACCTCATCTGGAATGCTTTGGACAAGCTGATAGATCGTCGCGGAAAATGTGCCCCATCCGGTCAGCAGCAGATAGATGATGACGGCGCGACCCAGGCGATAGGCCGCTTCGAGCGGCGAAATCGACTCCCGCCCGCTCAGGATCGAATAGCCCCACCACACGATATAGAGGGTGAGCATGAGGGTGAAGACGTTGCCCATCGCATTGCCCAACTGCATATAGACGGTGCGGACGAAGTCCTCGCCGATGTTGTCAATGCCACCCAGAATGCTTGCGGCGAGACCGTTCATGGATCCTCGTCAATGATGCTGGCGAACGGCGTTGAATTGACCGGTTTTAGCGCGCCGCATTCGTCGGTGCGGGCATACGCCAAAGGCCCGCACGGCGCTTTCCGTTCGCGATTTGCGCATCCAAACAGCACTGCGCCGAGCCCAATTACAGCGCATATGCGCAGCACTCGCCTCGACAAGCGCTAGCCTCCGCTCTTGCCAAATTCCGCGAACGGATTGACGTTGCGCGGCGTCATCATCTTCTGGACCTGGCTCTGGCGAAGAAGGTCCCCCTTCAGCTTCTCATTCAGGGCCGCGACCGCGCCGTTCTGGACACCGATCAATTCGTTGACCGCGCGCGCATTTTCCAGCTGCATTCGGGTGTTCTGGTCCACCGATCCCTTGACGTCCTGTGACTGCCCGATCTGCCCACTCGCGGACTGGAGGGACTGTTGGCGCTGGGTGACGCCCTGCGAAGCCTGCGAGGTCAATGCGCTTAGCAGCGAGGCCACATTGACGCTGCCGCCATAGGCCGTGTTGACGGCGCTGGTCTCCTTGCCGGCAATCTGCTGGAGCTGCTTCACCAGCTGGAGCCCATTGATGACGGCGCCTGCGATTTTCTGGATTTCGGGCGAAAGGCCACCAAACGAAAGCGCACCGCCGTTCAGGATCGATCCGAACGAGGGAGCCTGGGCAATCGACATGTTGCCGCCAAGACCCATTTGTCCGATGCCGAGCGAACCATCACGACTGCCGCTGAGAGCCTGCAGGATCTCCTCGCTCTTTTTCAGGATATCCTTGTTTGAATCCATGATGGAGTTGGTGTTGTCCGCATTCTTGCGGGCGACATCGAGATTGGCGCCATCAATGACGGCAATCTGTGCGTGGGCCGTGCTTGCCCAAAGCGCCAGACTGGCAGCAATCGCGAATGTCTTCATGTCAGCCTCCTATTGCTGTAGAGAATTGATCACGCTGGCAGCGCCAGCAGGGTCTGTGGTGATGGTCATCGAGCTGCTGTCGGCCGAGCTTGCCGCCGCGTTCTCAAGTGCGCATGGTAGCCACCGGCCGCGATCGATCCTCAACCGCTCCAATTCCGCGGGATCACAAGAGAACGGGTTTGGAGAGCCGCTGTTCGGCTGTTGCACCAGCTTGGACGACTGCGATGCCTGAACATTCTGCAACGATAGAAGTTGGCCCAGCAACGTCGTAAAATCCCCCGCCTGGGCGAGGTACTGGTTGGTGACATCGGCGTTGATCCCACGAGCCGACGAGTTCAGCTCCCACGCATCCTTGTATTCGGTAACCTGGCCAACGTTGCCCGCCAGCGCGTCGATTGCAGCATTGTTGGCGCCCATCTGCGATGAGCTTGCATCAAGGCCGCCAGCCGCCTTCCTCACCGTGCCCATGGCCGCTTCCTGAGCCGTGCCGCCGGCGCCGTCGGCCGTTACGATCGAGAATGGTGGCGGCGCGGCGGCGGGAGCCTTGCCGCTCGATACATAGTCGTTGAAGTAGCTGTTCCAGCGGCCGACGCCGCCGGCCCATTGGTTCTGCTCGCCTGCGTTCGATCCGTTGTAGAAGGAGGCGAGACAGCTGTAACTCGTCGCGCCGCATTGCTTCACGCCCATTCCGAGATATTTGACGCCGCCTTCGACATTCTGCTCGTTCACGTCGCGGTCGAGTCCCATGGACTTGCCAGTGCCCTTGGTCAGCTGCATCACGCCTTTGACGCCGGTGTGGCTCCCGGCGCATGTATCGAAGCGCGATTCCTGATAGGCAACGGACAGCGCCAGGCCTTCGGGCACGCCATATTTTTGCGCATAGTAGCGGATCATCTTCACGTTGCCCGCGTCGCGCTGCAACGCTTCGGCCGGGGATCGGCGAAACATCTGTGAGCGGTATTTGTTCGAATAGGTGCAGACGACGCTTTTCTTCTTGTCGGTTTCGTCCTTCTTGGCCTCATCCGACTTCGTGCTGTGCTGCTCGTCCTCTTGCCGCTTGTCGAGGTTCGGCCCGTCGATGACCGCGATCTGGGCGACAGCCACGGTCATGCTTTCCGCTGTCGCGAGAGCCACGGCCAGACAAAAGCTGCTAAGCCGCTTCGTCATGCTCGTCCTCCCATCCGCAGAAGTACGGCAACCACATCTGCGGCTCGTCGCCGAAGGTTTCCCGGAGCCGTGCGCATTCCTTGCTGTTGGCTTCGTTCGAGGACAAGACCTTGATAAGATCGGGCATCGCCGACAAATCGAGCTTCGCTACGATCGAGTCGCTGTCGTGCTTGACGAGGAAGGTGCGTGTTTCCTTCGCGGTTCGGCGCACGAACTCGAATTCCTTCGCTGTCAGCGAGAAGCGCTCCACGTAGGATTCTTTGCTCGCCTTGGGGTTGGGGAAGAAAATGTTGGTCTTCGTTTGCTCGATCAGTGACGACGAGATGGAGGAGTTGACGACGTCTTCCGCTGTCTGCGTGCCAAAGCCGACCACGCCGTTGCGGCGACGAATGGTCTTCAGCGTCTCATTGATGAAAGCGGCGAAAACCTCGTCGTCCAGCAGCTTCCAGCCTTCATCGAGGAAAAGCATGATCGGCGAGCCGTCGATGACGTCCTCGAGACGATGGAAGATGTAGAGCAACGCCGCCGAGCGCAGCTTTCGGTCGCCCAGGATCTTCGTCATGTCGAACCCGACAACGGGTTTCGAGAAATCGACCAGATCGACGGGATTGTTGAAAAGCCAGCCCTTGTCCTTCGGGTCGAGCCAGGGTTGTATCCGCGCCGCCAGATCATTCATGCCAGGCATCAGCGAGCCCCGCAGCACTTCCGGCAGCAGGTCGAAGGTCCGCTGTTCGCGCGGTATCTTGTAGATCATGTCGACGGCCGCGTTGATGACGCGCATCTCGGCCACATCAAGCGCGCCGCCTTCCGGCGTCAGAATGTAGAGGAGTAAATCTTCCAGGAAAGAACGGTTTTCCGCCGTGTCATCAAGCTGCAATGGCGCGAACCCGGTCGGCTGAGAGGGTTCCATCACCTCGTAACGACCGCCGAGCGCCCGAAGGAAGATCTCGGCGCCGCGCATGTAGTCGAAATAAACACATCGCGGCCGCGGCATGATGCGCATGGCCTGCGCCATCAGGAACGACAGCACCACGGTCTTGCCCGAGCCGGTCGGGCCGAACACCGTGAAGTGCCCGACATCGTGTACGTGGAAATTGAAATAGTAGGCTGTCTGGCTGGTCGTCTCGAGCAAGGCGATGGGCCGTTTCCAATGCAGCCGGTCACGTTGGCCGGACGGGAAATTGTGTCCGGAAAAAAGGCCGGCGAAATTCAGCGACGAGATCAACGCACGTCGCGCGATGTAGCTGAAATTTCCCGGCAACTGCGCCCAGAAGGCCAGTTCCGTGTTCAGTGTCTCGCGGACCGGCACGATCGACATGCGCGAAAGTTCGGCCGTGATGTCGGATAGCGCACGATTGAGACCAGTCATGTCCGGCGCCAATGCCATAACGCTCATGTGATGTTGTCCGAATACGACTTCGCCGCCAGCCAGCTTGTCGGCACCGTCGTGGACGGAGACCTCGACCGTCGTGCCCGCCTCGTCGGAACCCTCGACCTGGTTGGCGATAGTGTTGATCCTGCGCATCGCCGTGACACGGTCTTCGATCGCGAAACTCTGCGTCAGGACAAACTCATGCGGCAGTCGCAACAGACCGTCCAAAGAACCCGGCGCGGTGAACGGCGGATATTCCTTGATTGACACCATGGCGCCGAGCTTGGCTTGGTCCGGACCGCGAAGTTCCAGCGCCGACTTGCCGAAAAACAGCTGCCGCGTCGCCAGCGCATCGCCAAGGGACATGCGCGGCAAAGGCATTTCCACGTCGCCACCACCGGCGAGGATTTTCGCCAGAAATTCGGCGGGCTCGGAAAAGAAGCTGTCGCGGCGCTTCACGACACCGAGAAGACGTCCCCCATATGCGCTGAAATCCTTGACCATGCCGTCGAGGATGTCATGCAGTTCGGCTATTGCCTCTTCGCGGATTTCTTCGCCAGCGGTGCTGATACGGAATGCATTGAGCGCCTTGTCCACCCAGCCGACCCGGCCGACCATCGGGCGCCGTATGACCGTCAGATACGCCTCGTTGACGAAAAGGTTTTTCAAGCCAAGCTCGTCCATGTAGCGGGCGTCGAGCTCGGCCACGAAAGGATTGTCAAAGTCGCCTTCGATTTCCGGGGTCACGTGACGGCGGATGATCGTTGTGTAGACCGCAAACCGAGAGGTCGAAAGATTGCGGAACGTGGTGTTGCGGTTGAACATTCGGCTGTTCAACTCGGCCTGGTCCATCGTCTGGAATGGCAGGCCGCTGAGCCGGATGGCGCCGACCAGAAAGCCGCTCTTCGTCACGATCAGATTGTCATCGACATGGCGAAGGTAGGGGATGTGCATCGCAGCCGGCTTTTCGCGGCGGCGCTCACGGCCAAATTTCAGGTCCGCGTCGAGGCTCATGGCGAATAGCTCCTCGCCCCCCAGAAAGTGAGGTTCGCCACGGCTCCGCGTTTGGAGACGCGCCGCTCGAAAATATGAAAGATGTAGGGATCGCGCTGGCACAGATAGGCACTGACCAGATGCACCACGCCGAACACGCCAAGACCCAGCATGAAGCTGCTCGTGGCGATAAAGCCGATCACCGCAAGGATGCCGTTCAGTGCAAAAACTTCATAGCGCACCCCCCATTTCATCGGGGGGCGTGTCAGGGGCAGGCTGACCGGCTCGACATAGACTTCCTCGTCGTCCATGGCTCAGCTGCCTCCCGCGGTGGCGCGAACCGCATCCACCAGCTGGGCAGCGCCGAAGATCAGAGCGATGCCAATGATGATGGAAAAAGCCATCATCCACGCCAGCCGGCCCGTCATGGCGAGGAAGCCGAGAAAACAGACCGCGATGATGGCGAATGAGCGCGCTATGTTGCCCTGCAGAACGCCGACGAACCACTCCAGCACGTTTTCGACTGGTGCCGCCGATTGGGCATATGCGGTCGCTGGCGCGAGCGCTATTCCGATCGCCGAGGCCAAGGCCAGTTTCAGGGCAAATTTGCCTGCTTTCCTGTATTCCACCCTTGGCTCCTTTCAGTTGCCGAAATCCATGACATGACCATCCTGCCAAGCGTCTCCGCTTGCTGGCGGAGCGGCCGCGAGCATTTCGGATTTGGCCAGGGCGGACTTCTTCACGACACCGCCGAACTTCCAGCGGTTGAGGATTTTCACGATGTATTCCGCGGTCTCCGGATTCACCGGAATGCCCTGCGCCTTGTAGACGCTGTTGGGCCCGGCGTTATATGCCGCCAGCATCAGCAGCGGATCCTGGAACTCGTCATAGAGTGACTTCAGATAGCGCAAGCCAGCCCGAACATTCGCCTGCGTATCGCAACGGTCGCTCACGCCGAGATCGGCCGCCGTCCCCGGCATCAACTGCATGATCCCAAGGGCTCCGGCCTTGGACGGACCCTGATTGGCGCCGAGATCGCTTTCAGCCCATGCGATCGCCTCGGCCAGATCGGCGTCGAAGCCTTCGTCCAGCGCGACTGAACGCACAAGTTCGACGACTTCAGTACGGTTTCCGGTCTTGCACGCCCCAGGCCTCTGCGCCCCGACTGAGGTAAGGGCTTGCGCCGGCGTTGAAAAGGCGACCGCGACGCGGTCTGATGCCAGATCCCGGCCGTGCGCTTCCAAGGGCATTGTAGCGGCACACAGGGTGAGCAGAAGAGCTGTTCGAGTGTTCATACTGTCGCCAAAATTTAACACTTTACTATGGCTACACGCAGCCCTAGTAAAGTGTCAACACCATATGCACCGCAGGGACGGATTTCGATGAAACAGATTGCCCTTTGCACGGCTTTGCTGCTCCAGGGCACCGCGGCTTATGCTGCCGGCGCCGACGCTCCAAATGCCTTCGCGCAGCCGTCGGAACACTACCTGCTCCAGTTTGCCAAGCCGGGCGAGAAGGTGTTCGTCTATGAGCGCTACGATGCCAAAGGCGCGCTCTTTCAGCGCGACGCGGCGACCCTCAGTTCGCCGGTTAAGGCGTCGTCGGCGACCGAGCGCGTCATCAACGGCGTGGCCTATCGACTGCGCGGCCTTGCCGCCTGCCCAAATCCAAAGATTACCTACAAGACGCAGGCGTGGGACTGCACGAAGGCCGCGCAGGACTATGAAGAAGGAATCTACAACCATCGTGCTTCTGTCGTGCTTTGCAAAACGCTTGTGCTGCAGAGCAGGAAGGGGGAACCCGACGCCGTGTCGTGTTTTTCTCTCGTGGGTGCGGGCAATACAAACGACCCGTACAACGTCGCCTACGACGATGACGAAATGGTTTTCTTCGGCATGGCCGCAATCGGACGCAACAAGGACGGCAAGTCGCTGCGCCCCGATCTGGAGCACTCCGCCGACCTCGGTGGACAGTTCCAGGAATGAAACAGGCGCGCTTTGCAGTGCTGGCCGCTTTTGGTTTGTGCGCATCGGCACAGGCCCAGGATGCATCCGAATCTGCTGCGCAAACGCCCTTCGCGGTATCGAAATCGGCTCAACTGCTGACTGGAGATACCTGGCGTGACGGCGACCATCTTTTCCGCCTCTATGGCGTGCAGTCATGTCTTCGCGGCACGTCGGCTGAACAGCCAAATGGGAACAAACTCGATTGCGGGAACATCTCGCTGGCGCATCTGGCAGCACTGTTCGATAGCGCGGCGGTGACATGCCAGCCAATCGGCTACGCCCTCGACAAGGCGGCCTTTGTCGTCTGCGGTGCGCAGCTGAATGGCGACACAATCGACGTCGGCACCGCGCTCATAGCGACCGGATACGCGTTTGCCGCAACGACAGCAAAGGGCAAAGCCGTCAATGAGAACTACCTCGTCGCGGAAATCAACGCTAAGATGAAACGTGCAGGTTTGTGGGGCACGACGTTTCAGCACCCTGTTCAGCTGCTGCTAAATAAGCGATCGGAGAGACAAGAATGAAGCACGACGATGAGGCGCACAAATATTACTATCCCGTGGAAGGACGCGGTGACGGCGCTATTGGCGGAGCCGCGGCGTTCTTGGCAATCATCTTGGTGCCTGCAGGGCTCTATGCGGCCTGGAATACCGTGGCCTCATGGATTTCAGCGCTCTTCTCCTAGGCCTGCAGTTTCGCGAAAGAACCGAGCAACGCGCGCATATCGTCGACGTCAATCTCGCACCAGTCGTTCCCCAACAACCGACAGAAATAAGCTGCCTTCATTTTCATCTCAACGACATCGGCCACCGGCGCAGCGGCCGCGCGCCGACGCGCGATAACCTCTTCCGCCATGACCGAATCCAATCGCCGGCCGGTCAGGGTCGCGTCCGGCCCTTCTGCCCCCATCCATCGCTTGCCGAGACGTTCAACCATGGCGACTGCCTGACGATGCGCCGCGATCAGATTCGGGACCCCGTCGGCCTCTTCCACCACTCCGTTGTTACAGACCACTTGAATGGGCATCGATTGGCTCCACGCTCATGACAATTCGTAATTGATACCTGGGGAGGCGAGAAAAATAGGGATGGCTTCATCCCTCTGCTTCTCAGACTCCCGAAGCCCTGGCTTCCCCTACTTTTCGCTCATGCGGTCGCGACCGATCCGGGCAGCTCAGTGCCTTGGCCGGCGGTTTGCGAAACATCTCCCCCGCAACAACCGTGTGCAGCCTCTCCAGCGGGTCACCAGTCATCGATCGTCTCCCGTGCCGGCCAAATCCAGTTGATAAAAGCGTTGATTGAGCACGAAGGCACGATAAGATACGAAGCCTAGCGAAGCGGAACGAAACTAGAGCCTATAAGTTGTTGTTTAAGAACGGAAAGTTATTTCTCCCTCCGCCCAGAGACGGGAGTGATTTCAAAGAATTATTCAAACGATTGGCGGCGGCGGGCGCGGGTCGACTACTGGGCAAAGACGGGTTTCCTGCCGGCCCATGGACGCCCGAGCTCCTTGCAGAGGCGATTTCACAGATTGATTCCAACCGGGTTGGGGTCGATCTACGAACGGTGCAGCTTTGGTTTCAAGAGAACGAGAAGGGTATTAGCACTGCCAACATTCGTTGGCTGGCGAGGATTCTCGGATGCGATGATCCGGTCGCAACTAGCGAATGGCAGATGGAGCTTAGTGCGGCGCAATCGCGGCTATCGATCAAGAGACGAGGATGGAAGAGAGCCGGAAGCAGCGTTGCACAGGAGATTCCAGATACGGCACTGACGGCGACCTTCGACGACGAGACAGACTCCCCAGCAGTGCTGACACGGGATACTGACCCCAAAGGGCCGAGCCGGCGTTTTAGTTTGGCGAGGAAATCGGAGGCGTTTTTTAGTCGCGGATCTCCCCTGAATTTACCGGCGTCGGTGTTTGCGGGTGTCACCGCTCTTGGGTTTTTGTCGTATCTTACGGGGATTCACAGCGTGACATATGGTCGGGCGGATGGCGTCGTCAAGCAGGTTGGGTTTCTTTGGACAGCGAATTGGACATTCGTCTTCATGGTATTTTTGCCACTGTTTTTTGCCTTCGTGACAGAGCTGGTGACCTTTTGGAAAGATGAAGGCCGCCCAAAGCTTGTAGCGCAGGGCGACAAGATGGAAAGCGACGATGCCTGGGCGCGCAGCGTACAAGCTTCTTCGTATTCATATTGGGCGGTTCTTTTGATTTGTGTGGTATTCGCCGGTCTTTTTCAGTGGATCGGCGTGTCTTTAATCCCGTTGCTCAAAGGTGGTGGCAGCTATGCGACGGACTGGGGCTCGTTAGCGATTGTGCGCCCTGAAGTTATATCGGTGCCGGAAGCGATCGTGTTCACGGGGCTCGCTTACCTATACATGTGCCTATGTTTTTATCTGTTCTTCGTAGGTCTAATTTTGCTTTATACAGTGATCCATGATCTTTGGAGAATTGGAAAGGCAGCGAGTAATTCGCCCGAGGTGGATTATCAATACGGCTTCCATGAAGCCAGCCTCAGGGTTATGCGTGCGATTTTTCGGTGTACTGTTTTGGGTCTTCTGATCGCCATAGTCATGAAGCTCCAGAGTGCTTACCTGACATCGCGTGGGGAGAATATTGTGGCGTGGTTGGTCGGCGATATGTCTTCCGCCTTCTATGGGCGAAATGATGTGACCGCCGTGATCAGCTACCGTAGGCCGACCCATTATAGTAGCCTTCTCATCGCTATTTCGACCTGTGCTGTATTTCTGTACGGCTCCATCCGTGTAGGTGTCGAACCTCGGTTTCGTATGTCTTTGTGGAAGATGTCAGCGATCGTAGCGTTACTCGTGGCTAGCTACTTGCTGATCGATGCATTTGCTGGCTTTTCGATCCTTCTGGGCGTTGGAGTGCTGTTCGCAATATATGGCTTGTTTGATCCAGGGTTGGGGCGACGGCAAGCGATTAAGTTGGGAAACAATCAGAGTGTATCATAGTTGGCTTGATCATTGGGATGAGCGGCGGGCGCGACGCGGTGAGGAAGGGAAGAAGTCAACCGATTTCGCCCTTGACGCGGAACGCGCCTTTCCAGGTGCGGATAAGATAACAAGTATCGAGGAATTCTGTGCCCTTGCGGACCAAGCCGTGGCTGATCCAGCCTTTTTCGATGACCCGAATGTGAGTGTTCAGGGGTTTGAAAGGCTAGATGGGTGGCTCAAATTTCCATCGGACATATCTACTGATATCGAACAGAACAATGTCGTCTCGGCGAAAATCACAGAAAGCGGGTCGTTCGATCAGGCGATGGTGATTTTTCACCATTGGAATGCAACCTTCCGGAATCGTCAGATCGCCAACTTTTTCTCGCAACGTGGCATCACGGTTGTCGAGATCGCTATGCCTTATCACTTCGAGCGCAGCCGTCCCGGCTCCGCGCACGCTGACTATATGCTTAGCCCTAATCTCGGTCGAACGATTCAATCTGTAAGGCAGGCAGTGTTAGATGGGCGAAAGCTCATACGTTGGTTGAAGATCGAAGGCTATCGAGAGATTTCAGTTCTCGGTATGAGCTTAGGCTCCTGGGTTGCGGGCCTTCTCGCGGCGCACGACTCGGCTGTGTCGAAAGCCTCGTTGTTTCTCACGGCGGGGAGTCTAGCGGATATGGTTTGGGCGGGTCGCGCGACACGATTGATACGTGCTAGTCTCGAGCCAGCGATTAAGCTGACCGAGTTCAGAAGGGCTTGGGGTCCACTTAACTTGGAGAATTACGCAGATAGTTTGGCACGGCCTGATCTCGGTCTTCACGTTGTGTTGGCTAAGAGAGACAAAGTGGTGTTGCCAGAGCTATCGGAGAGGTTCATGCAGAGGCTGAAGGACGCCGGAGCTAGGCCAAATATTTTGGAATTAAACTGTGGTCATTATTCGCTCGCCATGCCGCCATACATTTTGTTGGCCGGTTTGAGCTTGAAGCGGTTTCTGTCGCGTGCTGACAAGTCTGCCCGGCAAGCATGAGTTTGGCGTTGGCCGGTCAGTTCACCAGCAAATTCTCTGGTGGCACGACACTAAAGTGATGAATCTGGGTCGCCCCCCTACCGGAACCGACCCCTGGAATTGGCCGACAACGGCGCAGGCGTGACACCGGCAAAAGTCACGACACCCTTCTACTCTACAGGCGCCGGCAATCACACCGGGCTAGGTTTGACGGCTTGTTCTCATATGGTTTCGACCCTCAAGAGGAAGCTCTTCATCAGCAGAATTCCCGACGCCGGCACAGTCGTCCATGTAGTCCCTTATCATCCCCGCCGCTGCAACAGGGTAGCAGCCGACGATGACGGCAGCGGCTCGACAGCCGCGGCGGGGGTACTAGTCTAAAGTCGGCCGCTGGGCCTGACGGGCAGGGGCATGGGAGCGGTCGCCGGCTGGGGGCGTATTACAGGCCCTTTAGGAACACTCGTCAGGCGGCTAGATGTCGGCTCCGCCAGGCGGCATCTTTTCGGAAAAGAGGAAGGTCGCTGGATCAAGTTTCAACGCCTTGGCGATCGCCGCAATCGTGTCCACGCTGATATTGCCGCTCGCGCGTTCCAGTTTCGTGAATGTCGCCTCCGCCACGCCGATGAGTTCGGCCATCTCATAGCGGTGCAAAGTACGTCGTTGTCGCTCAAAATCGATGATGTGCGCCAGCCGCTTGCGGATCGCATTGTCGTCCAACCGATGCGCCCATTCCGGAACTTTCTTGCCGCCGGCGAGCAGTGATGCAAAAGACAGTTGCAAGCCGTTTGCCATGATCTGCAGCGTCGTCAATGTGACATTGTTTTTGTGACGCACAGTCTGAATGTAGGTTCGATAGGCCAGTTTTTCGCCCTCGGGGGTCCGAAACAGTTCGGCCATGCGCATATGGGTTAGGCCGCGTCTGGCTCTCTCCCGCTCAAGCGTCAGTGCAATGTTGGCGCGCAACGGGTTGTCGACCACGCCTCCGTCGTCTCGTTTCATAAATCGATGTAGTCGCACAAACCTGCCTTTTCGACCTGTCCTTTTTCGCGCCGATCGTCCATAGTAAACTGTCAAATCTGTAGCGAGGAAAGGCTATGACCATACTCAAATTCCTACTAGGGGGTGCCGTCGCCATCGCGGGCGCCGCAGCTCTTCCATCCCAATCGAAAGCGTCGGAATGGGGCTGTCAGGTCCTCCTATGTCTTTCCGGCGACTGGCAAGGCACCCCCTCGTGCCACCCGCCAATTTACAAGTTGATTGCGGCGATGGAAGCCCCGGGTTTTAATTGGCCGACCTGTCCGCAAGCCAACTCCAGCGCGGCGAGATTTGAGAAGTATGAGGATTGTCCGTCTGGCTGGCAAGCAGTTGGCAGCTCCGAATCCGATCGGCCGGGCTTAGGTCAAGAACGGAACATCTGCCGCATCGCGGCCGACAGGCTCTCCTTGCCCGTTGTTTTCAAAAACAACGCCCTCGGCGGGCATCATCGAGACGGATCACGTCCGGTCCAAATCGAAATCGACGGTAAGGTGGTTGCGGCAACAATCCAGCCTGCGGGAAACGATCGAGGGCATTCCCTTGGTAATGGCCCCACCTACTACACCATCCCTCGACCGATGCGCGGAAAGCCCTGGTTCATCGAGTATGATGACGCGAACGGCGTGCGCCAGAAAAGCTGGTTCAATCTCAACATGCGCTAAGCCAGGCGATCGAGCAGGACGAGGCACTATGAGGGTCACAATTCACGGAGGTTTGTAGTGTTCAAGGTGCTTCTCCTGTCCACGGTGATTTTGAACACAGGCGCTGTGTTGACGGCGGCTGGTCAGAGCGACAAGCCCCGATCAAACGTAGACAATCCTATGTGGCCCGCTTCACTGAAATGGGACTGCAAGACCGCTGCCAAAATCGTGTGTGAGCGCGATGGCAGTTGCTCGGTGGCTGAGGACCACACCGGATTTGTGCTGAACTACGGTAGCAACGAAGCTGAGTTCCCGGCCAGCAATGTCAGGATCAAACGCCACTATCAACAGACCGTGCAGGGGAGCCCTTTGCAGCAGGAAGTTAGAGTGGAACTGGCCGACAATCGCGTTCTTTGGCTGACGGCGGTGGATGCCAGCCGCACTTATTCGCAAGCGTGGGTCGGCGCACTGAGCGAGTTGAAGGGTGGCGCGGTACTGATGGAATCCGAGGGCGTGTATTGTATGCCGCACAAGTGAGTGCACCGAGAGGGGTGGCGAGCGAGCGAAGGCCGATATGGTCTGACCTGGGACGCCGGCGGTTGAGAAGAGGCCATAGTCGCCCGCCAAGTTTTGATCAGGCGGTGAGATGGGGCCATTAACATCGATCTGTTGATCTGAGGCTTGGAGTAGGCTTGACTGTGGAAACTGATCGTATTTCTGTCGATTACAATCGGAAAGATCGGGATAAAGTGTTATAAATACTTTGCGGTGTTAAGAAATATTAACTTACACTGGTGAAAGTCGCATAATCTATCTTATGGAACTAGGATTTATCCTATTTTGTAATATATAACTCAGCTCAAACGAGGGCAGCCCCGAGATCCCGCAGCACAGCCGCCAATCCGTCCGGCAATCGAGCAATCGTGGCGTGGCCTCGGCCGCCAGCTTCGAAAGCACGCACACGGCGACGTGAGTTTCTCCGTTGAGCGTTGAGCCGCGATGTGTAGATGATCCATCGGGTCGCATGTCATGTGACCAAATAGCGGCCGACCAAATCTGGCTCAGCGCGTGTCCCGTGCCGCGCGGAACGTCTGAAGGGATTCCCATCCGGATCGATCCGTCGCCGCGCAGATCGGCGAGGCGCAGAGGCTCTCTCACTTTCATCTTTGCGCACGTCCAGGAATCAAGCTCGGCGTATTCGATCAGCCAGTCGCCAACGCGGCCATTTCCCTGGTAGCGCAGGATGGCTTCGAGGAAACTGACCTTCAGAGTGCCCAGATAGACAACTGCGAACCGTTCGTCATCCGCAACACCCATTCTGGGATCACTCTCGATTGGCATGGTGTCCGCAACGGCAATGCTGCGGCCACCAGCCTCGTGCGGCCGATCCGCTAAAACGACCGCTGGAAACGAAGAACGCCGCCGATGCTGCTTTTCTTATCGGCGCCGGTCCAGTTGCTGAAATCCGCCGCCCCGTACTTACCTGCGTTGAGGTAGTCGACTTCGGCCGTGATCGTGAAGCCGGGTACGATCGTATAGGCGACGTTCGCCGCGATGCCGAGATTTTTGCCCTGGTCATAGGAAATCTGGGTATTGAAGGCGGTTTTGTCGTTGAACTTGTAGGTGCCGCCGGCCCAGATCGCCCAAT
>NZ_RZQL01000171.1 GCF_003997935.1 Mesorhizobium sp. M7A.F.Ca.US.006.01.1.1 | reverse complement strand
CCGGCGCCCAGGCCGGGCGCGCCATGCGCGGCGGCAAGCTCACGATCGAAGGCAATGCGGGCCCATACGCCGGCTCCGGCATGCGCGGCGGCAGGCTTGAGATAACAGGCAATGCCGACGACCATCTCGGTGCGCCGCTCGTCGGGGAACTGGCCGGCATGAACGGCGGTGTGTTGATCGTCAGGGGCAGAGCGGGCGCCTTCGCGGCGGATCGCATGCGGCGCGGCCTGATCGCGGTGCTGAAAGGCTCCGGCGACCATGCCGGCAGCCGCATGATCGCCGGCACCCTGGTGGTGGCCGGTGGCACCGGCGAGATGCCCGGCTATTTGATGCGTCGCGGTTCGATCCTTCTCGATCGCGCGCCGGCACGCATGTCGCCGAGCTTCGTCGAATGCGGCGCACCCGAGAGCGTTTTCGCCGCCATCATCGATCGTCATCTGATCGCCGAGGGCATTTTGAAACGGCCGCTTCTGGGAAGCGCACCGCACAAATATGGCGGGGATAATGCAGTGCTCGGAATGGGCGAGGTTCTTTTTCCGCGCTGAGATCCGTCGACACAGGAACCGTAGAATGGCAGGACGCAAGTGCTTGCCGCTGGGTGGCAGTGGTGGGGCCGGCCGTCATCCGACCCGCAACGTGGAGAACACATGAAGATCATCTCTCAAACGAAAGCCCATGGCGGCGTGCAGGGCGTCTATTCCCATTTCTCGACGAGTTGCCGTTGCGACATGATTTTTGCCGTTTTCATACCTCCGCGGGCGCGGGAAACGCCTTGTCCCGTTGTGTGGTATCTCTCAGGCCTGACGTGCACCCACGCCAATGTAATGGACAAGGGCGAGTACAGGCGCATGGCCGCCGAGCTCGGCCTGATCGTCGTTTGTCCCGACACCAGCCCGCGCGGGGCCGACATTCCGGATGAAAAAGACAACTGGCAGTTCGGCTCCGGCGCCGGCTTCTATCTTGATGCGACGCAAGAACCTTATGCGAAGAATTATCGCATGTATTCCTATGTCACCGAGGAGTTGCCGGCTCTCATCGCGGCTGAATTTCCAGCCGATATGGCGCGCCAGGCAATCTTTGGCCATTCGATGGGCGGGCATGGCGCGCTGACGATTGCCTTGAAGAATCCGCAACGTTTCAAGAGCTGCTCGGCGTTCGCCCCGATCGCCCAGCCAAGCACCGCCGGCTGGTCGAGACCGGCTTTTGAGAAGTATCTCGGCAAGGATGAGGCCTCGTGGCGAACCTGCGACGCGACGTCGCTCATCGACGACGGATATCGTTTCCCTGAATTTTTGGTGGATCAGGGAACGTCGGATGGATTTCTTGACGACGGGCTGAGGCCTTGGCTGCTTGAGGCGGCCTGCGCCAAAGCGGGTATTCCGCTAAAATTGCGGATGCAGGATGGATACGATCACTCGTATCTTTTCATCTCCAGCTTCATGGGCGACCATCTGAGATGGCATGGCGAGAGACTTTGAGCCGGGCAAGCCGAAGGCTTGGCCTGATGCAAACAACTCATTGAATTCGACGCCTTACACCAAGGGCGCCGCTCCTGCCGCCATCAGACGCTATGCGTTCAGCCCTGACGCTGCCTACGCGAAAGAACTGAAAACAGTAGCCGACCCCGATGAGATCCCGGAGCCACCGTGCGGCGACTGGGGCGAAATGCCTGACGGCATCCAGTATTTCTAGGTGTCGGCGGGTGAGGGCCGCAAGCTGCTGTTTGTGCGGATAGGCCAGCACGAGCCGTTGTTTGACGAGCAGACGCTGCAGGTGTTTGCCGAAGGGGTAGGAACCAGGATCGAATGGATGGCGCGGCTGCCTACGCCTCTACGTACTCCGCTAGGCTGACGCCTTTGGGCACATCCAGCCCATCGGCTCGCAAGCCTTCGATGTGAAAGCGTATCGCGTCGCGTATCTCGGTTTCCACCTCAAGCACGGTCGCACCGGTCGCGATGCAGCCGGGTAGGTCCGGCACATAGGCGGAGAAGTTGTTCCCTGCCTTTTCGATCACCACGGCGTAACGCATGTCATCACTCCTTCAGTGGCTTAAGCTTAATTAACTTGGACCCCGACACCGCAGCCCGCCATACGACTGCCTCCCACTATCATACTGCCGACCTGGATGTTGCTGTTGTTGAATTTGACCGGCACCGGTGCAGGTATATCGCCTGTAAAGAAGCAGAAAACGACGTCTTCATCGGCAGGAATTCCGAATTCGGTAGAGATATTATTGTCTTCGGGGTTCAGCATCTTCCTATCTTTAAATTCGATTTTGACGTTAACTCGATGGATGGCCGACTTGAATAAAAGCGTTCGCGCGGCTGGCGGCGTCTCGATGTCGTCTACATTTATTCTGGCCAACCAATCGTTCATTCGCATTTCGAATATTCTATTCATGCAAACGTCATATATGTTTAAAGAAAGAGTATCGTATCCGAATTCATCCTTTTCAAAGTATATTAGATCTATCCCTGCGACGCGAAGCATACTGTCGCATTGATAGGCGTAATTCCCACCGCAAACGAAAACGGTGTGTTTTCTTCGCCGCTGAAAGCTACTTTGGACGAAAGTGTGGTTGGGTCGCTTAAGACTCTTAAGTTGATCGTTTGTGAACGCTCCGGAATCAGCAGCAGCGTGATGTTCAGCGCACAATGCGATCATGCCCTGTTGATCGTGATGTTTTTGCTCGGCCCAGGTAGGATTGAAGTGGTGGTATTCCAGATGCGGAGAACCGCACAGAGGGCACCCGAAGCCGACTTCTGCTCTAAGCCGTCGTCGAACGTCTACCGGCGGCGTTCTTGAGGTCGATTTGACTTTTGATGTGGTGCTCCGGTTCAATTTACGTACCCTTTTTGTTCCTTTTGCCTTCTCGGCCCGATCTTACGACCGGGCCGATGATGTTGCGTTTTAGCGCTTCAGACTTTCCTCAGCTGCACCCGCTCGTCGAGCCGCACGTATCGCACTTCTCGCAAGTCCCGTTGCGCACCATGGTAAAGTTCTGGCACTCGGAGCAGGAATTGCCGGTGTAGCCCTGGAGCAGCGATTTGGCCCGGCGGTCGTTGGCGAGTTTCTTGGCTTCCGCCGCCTCAACGGCCGCGGCGTCGGTGAACAATCCCGCCGTGGCGTCGGAAGCAACACCCGCTGCTTCCTCGAAGGCGATGTCCTCGGCCAGTTCCTTCGCCCGCTCCTCATAGTCGCGCTTGTAGGCGACCGCTTCGTCGCTGGCCGGTTTCAGCGCCAGCACGTTGGAGCCGGAGAAGGCGGTCGGTGCCGAGCGGGCAGGGGCGCCTGAGGGAGCCGCAAAGCCTTTCGGATCGTTGC
Organism: Mesorhizobium sp. M7A.F.Ca.US.006.01.1.1; assembly: GCF_003997935.1. Taxonomy (GTDB): domain Bacteria; phylum Pseudomonadota; class Alphaproteobacteria; order Rhizobiales; family Rhizobiaceae; genus Mesorhizobium. Next base: position 12,498 of record NZ_RZQL01000171.1, on the reverse strand, counting down.
CGCTGACGCGCGACACCAGCTTCACCGGCGAGGCGCCACGGGTCAGGCCCTTGGAGACCGCATCGGTCTTGCCTTCGCTGATGCCGCGGCCAAGTGCGGTGTTGGAAAAGTCCGACTGGTCGACATGGGCGAGATCGTTGCGCCCGAGATAGGAGATCGCCAGCTCGCGGAACACGTAGTCGAGGATCGACGTCGCGCTCTTGATGGCGTCATTGCCCTGCACCATGCCGGCCGGCTCGAATTTGGTGAAGGTGAAGGCGTGCACATATTCGTCGAGCGGCACGCCATATTGCAGGCCGAGCGAAATGGCGATGGCGAAGTTGTTGAGAAGGCCACGCAAGGTCGCGCCTTCCTTGTTCATGTCGATGAAGATCTCGCCGAGACGGCCATCGTCATATTCGCCGGTGCGCAGGAAGATGGTGTTGCCACCGATCTTGGCCTTCTGGGTGTAACCCTTGCGGCGGCCGGGCAGCTTTTCCTGCTCGCGCGACACGCGCTCGATGATGCGCTCGACGATCCGCTCGGTGATCTGTGCGGCACGTGCTGCCGCAGGTGCGGCGAGCAGCTGCTCGACGGCTTCATCCTCGTCGTCCTCGCCATCGGCGAGCAGCGAGGAGTTGAGCGGCTGCGACAGCTTCGAGCCGTCGCGGTAGAGCGCGTTGGCCTTCAGCGCCAGCTTCCACGACAGCATGTAGGCGCCCTTGGCGTCTTCCACCGTCGCATCGTTGGGCATGTTGATGGTCTTCGAGATGGCGCCGGAGATGAAGGGCTGTGCTGCCGCCATCATCTGGATGTGGCTGTTGATGGACAGCGAGCGCTTGCCGATCTTGCCGCACGGGCTGGCGCAATCGAACACCGCCAGGTGTTCGGCCTTGAGGAACGGCGCGCCTTCCAGCGTCATCGCACCGCAGACATGGATGTTGGCGGCCTCGATGTCCTTCCGGGAGAAGCCGAGCGCCGGCAGGATCTCGAACGAGAAGTCGTTGAGTTGCTCGTCGGTGAAGCCGAACGTCTCTTTCACCCAGTCGGCGCCGAGCGTCCACTGGTTGAAGACGAACTTGATGTCAAAGGCCGACTTCAAGGCTGCGTTGAGCGCCGCGATCTTCTCGTCGGTGAAGCCCTTGGCCTTGAGCGCGCCGGGGTTGATCGCGGGCGCCTGGTTGAGGTTGCCGTGGCCGACCGCATAGGCCTCCATCTCGGCGATCTGGGCTTCGGAATAGCCGAGCGTGCGCAGCGCTTCCGGCACGGCGCGGTTGATGATCTTGAAATAGCCGCCGCCGGCCAGCTTCTTGAACTTCACCAGCGCGAAGTCGGGCTCGATGCCGGTGGTATCGCAATCCATGACCAGGCCGATCGTGCCGGTCGGCGCAATCACGGTCGCCTGCGCGTTGCGGTAGCCATGCTCCTCGCCGAGTTCGATGGCGCGGTCCCAGGCGGCCTTGGCGTGGGTTGCAAGGTCCTGCTGCTTCAGGTCGGAAGCGACCAGCGGCACCGGGTTGACGGCGAGCTTCTCGTAGCCCTGCTTCTCGCCATAGGCGGCACGGCGATGGTTGCGCATGACGCGCAGCATGTTCTGGGCATTGCGGTCGTAGTCGGCGAAGGCGCCGAGTTCGCCGGCCATCTCGGCCGAGGTGGCATAGGCCATGCCGGTCATGATCGCGGTGAGTGCGGCGCAGATCGCGCGGCCTTCATCGGAGTCGTAGGGAATGCCCGACGTCATCAGCAGGCCGCCGATATTGGCATAGCCGAGGCCGAGCGTGCGGTATTCGTAGGACTGCTTGGCGATCTCCTTCGACGGGAACTGCGCCATCATGACGGAGATTTCGAGCACGATGGTCCACAGCCGCACCGTGTGCTCGTAGGCTGCGATGTCGATCGTGCCGTCGGCGTTGCGGTAGGGGAGCAGATTGATCGAGGCGAGATTGCAGGCCGTGTCGTCGAGGAACATGTATTCGGAGCACGGGTTGGACGCCCGGATCGCACCGGCCGAAGCGCAGGTGTGCCAGTCGTTCATCGTCGTGTTGAAATGCAGGCCCGGATCGGCCGACGCCCAGGCGGCGTAACCGATCTTTTCCCAGAGATCCCTGGCCTTCAGCGTCTTCAGCACCTTGCCGTCCTTGCGGGCGGTCAGGTGCCAGTCGGCATCGTCCTCGACGGCGCGCAGGAAATTGTCCTTCAGCGACACCGAATTGTTGGAGTTCTGGCCCGAAACCGTGAGGTAGGCATCCGAATCCCAGTCTGTGTCGTAGGTCTTGAACGACATCGAGCTATAGCCCTGCTTGGCGAACTGGATGACGCGGTAGATGTAGTTCTCCGGCACGGCGGACTTCTTGGCCGCCTTGATCTCGCGCTTCAGCGCGGAGTTGATCGACGGGTCGAAGCAGTCGTCGCCATTGCCTTCGCAGTTGACGCAGGCCTTCATGATCGCTTCGAGATGTTTCTTGACGATCTTCGAGCCGGTCACCAGCGAGGCGACCTTCTGCTCTTCATTGACCTTCCAGTCGATGAATTCCTCGATATCGGGGTGGTCGGCGTCGACGATGACCATTTTGGCGGCGCGGCGCGTCGTGCCGCCCGACTTGATGGCGCCCGCCGCGCGGTCGCCGATCTTGAGGAAGCTCATCAGGCCCGACGAGCGGCCGCCACCGGACAGTTTTTCGCCTTCGCCGCGCAGCAGCGAGAAGTTGGAGCCGGTGCCGGAGCCGTATTTGAACAGGCGCGCTTCACGCACCCAAAGGTCCATGATGCCGCCCTCGTTGACGAGATCGTCCTGCACGCCCTGGATGAAGCAGGCATGCGGCTGCGGATGCTCGTAGGAGGATTTCGACTTGGTCAGCTTGCCGGTGAACGGGTCGACATAGAAGTGGCCCTGGCTCGGGCCGTCGATGCCATAGGCCCAGTGCAGGCCGGTGTTGAACCATTGCGGGGAATTCGGCGCCACGCGCTGGGTGGCCAGCATATAGGCAAGCTCGTCGCGGAAGGCGCGCGCGTCTTCCTCCGACGCCTTGAAGTAGCCGCCCTTCCAGCCCCAATAGGTCCAGGTGCCGGCCAGCCGGTCGAAGACCTGGCGCGCATCGATCTCGGAGCCGTAGCGCTCGGCTTCCGGCAGCTTGGCGAGTTCCGCCTCATCGGCGACTGAGCGCCACAGGAAGGAGGGGACGTCGTTCTCTTCGATCTTCTTCAGGCGCGCGGGAACACCGGCCTTGCGGAAATACTTCTGCGCCAGGATGTCGGCGGCAACCTGGGAGAACTGCGCCGGCACGTCGATATTGTCCAGGCGGAACACCACCGAACCATCCGGATTCTTGATCTCCGAAAGCGCCTTGCGGAATTCGATCTCCGCATAGGCAGATTGTCCTGGCTTGGTGAAACGACGCTCGATGCGCATTGGTCCGGTCCCTTTGTCTATATATAGCGCTTTTCCCCAGGGATTTCTGCCCCCGATGCGAAACGCGCATGTCCGCCGTCTGCCGGCGTCCGAAAACGGCCGGCTCTTCATTCCGCAGCCTCCGCCGGCCCTGCTGGTCAAACTCCTTGCGAAGTGCCTGTCCAACGCCGACGAACCCACGGGTCCCTCAAAACTGATTTTTTTCCGATTCCCTCGGTCGAGGGAAATTCACACTATCTAGCGTCGAACCTACCTGCAAACACTAAATATAGTATTAACAGACAATTTATTCAAGCCCGACAATTGTCCCTATCGACCCCAACCGCCCTACAATTCCAACGCTTCCGCCGGCCTCGTAAACAGGCGGAAATGCGAGCAAAACGCACATAATCCGGGAAAAGACCGGGCTCAGAACTTTCCGGTCGCACTCTCAACAAGAGCGCATGCCCTATAAAAGGCGACTCGTTTTGCGCCGTCAAGGATTCGTTTGCGTAGCTTTTGTGACCCCAACATCTTGTGTGTCACATATGTGGATAACGGGGATAGAATGCGGTGCGGCTAGCGCAATTTTGGTCGCCACCAGGCAGTCCAGACGCGGCAACGATCCAAAGTGTCGTGAAGGCGGGTCCCGGCGCGAGCTTGCCAACCGTCCCCGCAAGATCAGCCGTAATGCAGCCGGGGTTTTGGCTCTGTGCCTGTGAACTGCACCCCGATACGGTCGTTGCGTCGCCAGCGGACCTCGCAACGATAGGCAATGCCGTCGAGCGGCACATAGAGAAGGAAGCGATCGGGAACCCGGGCTTCCAGCAGTACCTTCAGTTCGGCGCCGCCTTCGTGCTGGTTGCGCAGCGTGCAGCCGACTTCCGAATTCGAAATTCCGGTGATGATCGACCCGCCCTTGAGCACGCGCGGACGATGCTCGCGCTGGGGCTCGTCGGACTCGTTTGGAATTGGATTTGCGGGATTCGCCATCGATCAAAAATACCAGAGCTGCCGAATCCTATCCTTGATTCCTTAGCAAAGCATTCATCTCGATGCGCGGTAACGCATGTCCAGCAGTTGCAAGCCAGTCCCGTTTTGCAAAGAGCGCGGTGTGGCCGCGCGTCAGGAGAAGCTGTGCGGGTCGGCGCAGAAATAGGCGATGATCTGGCAAAGGTCGGGTTCGTTGACCATGCGCACCGCTTCGCTTGCACGGACCCATTTGCGGGTGCGCGAGTGTTTTTCCTTCCAGCGATCCGCGACTTTGTCGACATGCAGCGGAAACACCAGAACCTCGCACGGCACTTCTTCGCCGGAAGCCAGTACCTTGGCGTAAAAGTAACGGCCGGCTTCAAGATGAGAGACACGGCCGCGCAGCCCGGCCTCCTCGCCGGCTTCGCGCGCCGCAGCCTCGCAGAGTGGCTCCCTGGCCTCTGGCCAGCCCTTGGGCAAAACCCAGCGGCCGGTATCGCGGCTGGTGATCAGCATGATTTCGACGCCGTCTCCCGTGTCGCGCCACGGCAGGGCGGCAACCTGCAGGCGGCACGGCGCCGTGCCGAAGAGCCGTCGGACCCTTTCGGCCAGATGATTGTGTGTCGTTGGCCTCGTCAACATCGAAGAAGCTAGCCCCAGCCTCCGGAATCGTTTGCCGTCTCACGAATCTTACGGCTAATTGTCGGCAATAAAAGTAAAAAATTTCATTCGCCTGGCCCATTTCCGCCAATAGACGTCGATTTCGCAAAATATCCGGCCCTGTCGTACCTGTTTGCGAAAGCAAATCATGCCCGGTGCAAGCTGCTGGTCTGTAACAGGCAGGTAGTTGCGAATCAGCCGGCGTGGTCGTCGGCGATCGGCTTCTGGTAGGTGAAGCCCATGTCCCACGGGAAATAGATCCAGGTGTCCTGGCTGACTTCGGTGACGAAAGTATCGACCAGCGGCCTGCCTTTCGGCTTGGCATAGACGGTGGCGAAATGCGCCTTGGGCATCATCGCGCGCACGATGCCCGCCGTCTTGCCGGTGTCGGTCAGGTCGTCGATGATCAGCACGCCGGCGCCGTCTTCGGCGAGCAGGGCAGGGGTGATCTCCTTGAGGACCTGCAACTGCCCCTGGCTGGTATAATCGTGATAGGAGGCGACGCAGACGGTTTCGATGACGCGGATGCCAAGTTCACGCGAGATGATCGCCGCCGGCACCAACCCGCCTCGCGTGATGCAGACGATCGCTTTCCATTGCCCCTTGTTGGCACCGGCAAGCCGCCAGGCGAGTGCGCGAGCGTCGCGATGGAACTGGTCCCAGGAGACCGGAAAGGCTTTTTCGGGAAGGGACATGTAGCGCGCTCCACAGCACGCGGGGATCGCGCGCAAGAAAACAGGGGAATGCGCGCGGAATTAGCTGGAAAGCCCCCATCTTGGCAAGAGCAGGGGCCTTGGCAAGGCAAGGGCCAGCGATTGCTGTGGACTTACCGCGACAGGAAGGCAGCAACTGGCGCGGTGCGCAGCACGCTGCGCGTCACACCGCCGAACAGAAGCTGGCGCAGCCATGAGTGGCTGTAGGCGCCGAGCACCAGCAGATCGGCGCCGGTTTCCGCGATCCTGGTCTGGATGATGTCGTCGACCGAACTGCCGCCCGACTGCTGCACCGAGACGCTGACGGTGGCGCCGTGGCGGGATAGCGCCGAGGCGATTTCGGCGCCGGCGGCCTCCGGGCTGTCGTCGAGTGTTTCAGGAGGGTCGATAACCAATATGTCGGTCTTCTCGGCTTCGATGATGAAGGGCAGCGCGTCGAAGGCGGCGCGCGCCGCTTCCTTGCTGCCGTTCCAGGCGAGCAAGACGCGTTTGAAAGTGGTGATCAGCGGACCCTCGTGCGGCACCACCAGCACCGGCCGGCCGGCATCGTAGACCAGCGTGTCTACGTCCGCGCTGGAATCGCCGCCCGTTTCGCGCTGCGCCGCTATGATCAGGTCGGCGGCTCGCACGCTCGAAATCCCGGTCAGCGCGCTGTCACCCGAAAAACTCTCCAGGCTTCGCCACTCGAAGGAAAGACCGGAATCCTCGATATGCCTGAGAAACAGCGTCCTCAGTTTCCCGGCCCGTTCCCGGTTCATATCTGCCGAAACCTGCAGGAATTCGGTGTCGGGAAAGCCTGTGGCAGAGGTGTAGGGCACGGGAAGCGTCTCGGCGTGGATGCCGACCAGATGGCTCTGGAACCGGGTGGCGAGCGGAATGGCGCAGTCGAGCACGCGCTCGGCGTCCTGCTCGTTCTGCAGAATGGCGACGATGGTTTTGAATCGCATGACAATCCCTCAGTTTACGAGCTGGCGAACTCGTGCCGGGGAAACGTTGCAGCGTCGTGCTTTGTTCCGGTCTGGACCAGATCAGCCGGGGTCGTTGGCGAAGCCGGCTACCATCGCTTCGACATCGGCGCGGGCGGCGTCCAGCGCATCCTGGCTGCGGGCACGCACGACCAGCTCGGTCCAGAACTTGCCGTCGCCATATTTCGGGTATGAGCCGATGATCGTATCGGGATGCGCTTTCTGGATATCGCCCAGCGGCCCGCCGATGAGGCCTTCGCCGAACGGGCAGGGCACGGTTGCCGAAAGCATCTTCGTGCCAGCCTTCAGCGTCGGCACGACATTGTCGAGCATGGCCTGGAAAATCGACGGCACACCGGCCATGACGTGGACGTTGCCGATGCGGAAGCCAGGCGCGACCGACACCGGATTGTCGATGAGATCGGCGCCGCGCGGCATCCGTGCCATGCGCTTGCGGGCCTGCGTGTATTCGATGCCGCGCGCGGCATAGCTTGCTTCCAGCATCGCATAGGCCCGGGCATCGTATTCGCAAGGCACGCCGAAGGCCTTGGAAATAGAGTCGGCCGTGATGTCGTCATGCGTCGGGCCAATGCCGCCGGTGGTGAACACATAGGTGTAGCGGCTGCGCACGGCGTTCACCGCGGCAATGATCTCGTCTTCCTCGTCCGGGACGATACGCACTTCCTTCAGGTCGATGCCGATCGCCGTCATGATGTCGGCGAGATGGCCGATGTTCTTGTCCTTGGTTCGACCGGACAGAATCTCATCGCCGATGACGAGCATGGCGGCGGTAACGATTTCAGGCATGGAAGGCTCCGGCATGACGGGTAGCCTGAGATAGCGCGGCGCGGCAGCGGCCGCAATGCCGCTCGAGCGGCGAACAAGCTGCACTCATATGGATCGACAGGCTTGATTTTAAATCCGTCGAAGACCTCGGCCACATGCCGCAATTCAGCGAGCCTGAACGGGTCGTTGCCTTCATCAAACGCCTTGCGATCCGTGCATTCTCCGATCCGAGATCCAGGCAGCTTCACGACAATTTCAAGGAACCATCGGTTGACTGACGGGTTTCACCTGTGTCGCTCCCAAGACGACAAAGACGATGAGATATGGAGTAATCCAAAATGTACACAAAACTTCTAGCAGCATCCGTCCTGACGATTGGCCTCGCCACCACGGCGATGGCGCAGTCGTCGGATAGCACCTATTCAAACCACAGCTGGTGGCTGTTCGGCAATGAAGACCAAACGACTGTCGATCCCAACACCACCGGCAGCATCAATGCAGATGGCTCCGGGTTGAACACCTTGGGCAACACCGGCCCGTTCGGCCCATGTGCCGATCACACGCCCGGCCCTGATGCGAATGCCCAGGGGAACGTCAACGATCAGTATTGCGGCAAATGATGCCATGGGCAGCTGCGGGCCGCGGACTTTCTCGATGTCCGCGGCCGGCTCCTTGCCTGCCCGATAACGATTGCCGGAATTAATCTGAGACTTCTGTCTGCGGCCGGTCGCGGCCGTCGGCCAGTTCCTCGTGCCATTTGCCTTCGGCGTCCTCATATTGGATGCCGTCGGTCGCTCCGGCGACCTGCTGCTCGGCCGAGGCGATTTCGGCCGCGCGCAAGGCGTCCTGATGCGTGGGGAACGTCTCGGAAAAGGTCGCTCCGACCTTGTAGGCCCAGCCGCCGTCATGCTCGACGATCTTGTAAGTCAGCTTCGCCATGAAAAACCTCCGGTTGAAAGGTCCGTCTGCTCAATGCAGCCGGTCGTCGGGCAGTCTGTCGTCGGGCACTAGCACTTCCGATTCCTTGGCGGCTTCAATCAGCGCCCGGCGCGCATCTGCTGTCGAACGATAACCTTCCAGCACTTTGAGGCAAGTGTCGAGGGCATCACGATGGCGCGGGCCGCGATTGAGCGGCCACACCGTCATCAGGCACTCCGCGGCCTCCTGGGCGCTGCGGATGTGGCGATATTTGCCGACGTGGCCAAGTTCGACGACGACCGGCACTTCAAAAGGTTTGTTGTCCATTATGGCCGCAACGCAAAGCAGCCAATTTGGTTGCAACCATGGCCGTCAGCCTGCGCCCAAACGTCTCAGAGGTTGTTTGAAGGCTCTACACCTGCGGTTAGCGCCGCAACCGGCAAGAATGCCCTGAACAGGTTCCTTCACGCCCCGCCACGCCCGCCGCAGCCTCGCTCCACGCAACAGCTTGCGGACGGAATAGCAGCGAAAGCACCGTCAAGCTGTCTGGAGACAGGAGGCGCGCCGTGCGGGAGCGCGGACCGTTCAGCCCGCCGCCTTCATCCAGTGCTGCATCGTGGTCACCGAACGGGCAAGTTGCGGCGCCGGATGGATCGTCTCGCTGAATGTCGCCGCCGCACGCCATCCCCAGCGCGGATCGGCCAGGAAGGCTCGCGCCAGCGCCACCATGTCGGCGCGGCCCTCGGTGAGGATCGCTTCGGCCTGCTTGGGGTCGTCGATCAGGCCGACAGCGCGGGTCGGAATATCAGCGCCCTTGCGCACCGCCTCCGCCAGATGCACCTGATAGCCGGGGCCGGTGGGCAATTTCTGCAACGGCGAATTGCCGCCGCTCGAGCAGCAGAGATAGGCGACGCCCTCGTCCTTGAGCGCTTTGGCGACTTCGATCGCGTCCGCCACGTCGAAGCCGCCGTCGACCCAATCCTTCACCGACAGCCTTGCGCCGAGCATCAGCTTTGGCACCGCCTTGCGCACCGCCTTGGCGATTTCGACGGCAAGACGCATGCGGTTTTTCAGCGAGCCACCCCAGCGGTCCGTGCGCTGGTTGGACAAGGGCGACAGGAACTGGAAGATCAGATAGCCATGCGCGGCGTGCAGTTCGAGGAAATCGAAGCCGGCGCGTTCGGCTCGCCTTGCCGCCTCGGCGAAGCGCTCGATCAGCTGCAGGATCTCCTCGTCCTCCAGTGCGTGCGGCACGTTCCAGCCGGTGTCGTAGGGGATCGCCGAGGCTGAGACGGTCTGCCAGGGATCCTCGTTTGGCTGCAGTGGCCCGCCGCCCTCCCACGGCTTGCGGTTCGAAGCCTTGCGGCCGGCATGGGCGAGTTGGGAGCCGAATTTCGTACCGGGTGCGGCGACGCGTCGTGCGGCGTCCAGCGCGCGGCGGGCCGCCGCTTCATTGTCTTCGGAATAAAGGCCGAGGCAGCCATGGGTGATACGCCCGCGCCGCTCGACATCGGTCATCTCGACCGTGACCATGCCGGCGCCGGACATTGCAAGGTTCATCCAGTGATGGAGATGCCAGTCACTGGCCGAGCCGTCGTCGGCGGAATACTGGCACATCGGCGCGACGGCGATGCGGTTGGGGAAGGTGAGGCCGTCGAGGGTGATCGACTGGAAAAGCGACGCTGTCATGAGAAACTCCGGGAGGGTTCGCAGCTATTTAGGCGACCGATGGCGCCTGCGCCAGACACGAGGCGGTGAAAGGGGTTCTGGACCAATCACGGACGGGATTGCCGAAATGCCGGTTCGCGGCTACGCCTCGGCCAGGCATGTCTCCCAAAAAGTGGCTCCGGTTTGGGAGAGCGACATGCATAAAACAGGAGCATAAAGCGCGACGCGCTTTTGCATGGAGACCACGATGGAAGATCGTATTCGCGTCCGTTCGGAGGAAATCCTCTCCGACGACTGGGCCGTCCTGAACAAGACCGTTCTCGACTACCGCCGGCGCGACGGTCAGTGGGAGACGCAAGTCCGCCAGACCTATGATCGCGGCGACGGCGCGGTGATCCTCCCTTACGACCCCTTGCGTTCGACCGTGCTTCTGGTGCGCCAGTTCCGCTATCCCGCCTACGTCACCGGCCACCGCGAGCCGCTGATCGAGGCCTGTGCCGGCCTGTTGGACGAAAACGATCCAGAGACCGCCATCCGCAAGGAAGCCGAGGAAGAGCTGGGTTACCGCTTGAAGGATATCGAGCGGCTGTTTTCGCCCTATATGAGCCCCGGCAGCGTCACCGAACGGCTCTGGTTCTTCATCGCCCGCTATTCACCCGCCGACCGCATCTCGGCCGGCGGCGGCGCGCAAGAAGAGGGCGAGGACATCGAGGTTCTGGAAATGCCGCTCGACGAAGCACTGGCCGGCATCGCCGATGGCCGCATCATCGACGCCAAGACCATTATCCTGATCCAGCATCTGAAGCTCAATCCGATCGCCGCCTGAACGGCGTCGGTCCTCCTTCGCCAAGGCTTCGGGGGGACACTCCGTCATCTATTTCGGGTGGCCCGCCACCCGAAGCTCGAAGAGCGAAGGGTGGTGCGGATGAAGGGACTCGAACCCCCACGCCTTTCGGCACTGGAACCTAAATCCAGGGCGTCTACCAGTTCCGCCACATCCGCATGGACCGGCAATCCCATGTGGCCATCATTCTGTCAATGTCAGAGACAAGATGTGGGTCAGCGACAAGATATGGGTCAGGCCCGAATGCTGGTTATTCGCCGGAATGCGAAGACTGTTGAAAATTGGCCTCGCCTGTGACAAAAGGCGTGTCAAATGTGACGGGACGCGACGATCCGCTTCTGCAGAATGTGATAAGAAGTAGGAAAAACAAGAACTTATTCACATTTTGGAACGCAGTTTGGGAGAGTTTGAGCCGGGTTTTCGGTCAAATCGCCAGGTTCCGTACCAAAAGCCATTCCCGGCAAGAATATACCGGCAGGCTGTGAACGGCAGAAGGCCGTTGCAGTCTCATTGGTGAAAACAAAGGTTTTACGATGCAGGTCACCGAAACGCTCAACTCCGGTCTCAAGCGAGAGATCAAGATCACCGTGCCGGCCGGTGACATGGAAGCCAAGCTGATGGCGCGGCTTTCGGATGCCCGCAACAAGGTCCGCATCAACGGCTTCCGTCCAGGCAAGGTGCCGGTGCAGCACCTGCGCAAGGTCTACGGCAAGTCGTTCATGGCCGAAGTGGTCAATGAAATCCTCAACGATTCGACCCGTTCGATCATTACCGGGCGTGGTGAAAAGGCTGCCATGCAGCCCGAAGTCATCATGACCGAGGACGAGGAGGAAGCCGAGAAGATCCTGGCCGGCGGCGCCGACTTCGAATTCCGCCTCAACTACGAGATCATCCCGGCGATCGAGATCAAGGACTTTTCCGATATCAAGGTCACACGCCAGGTGTTCGACGTTCCGGATACCGAGATCGACGAGCAGGTCCAGCGCGTTGCCGAATCGGCGCGCAGCTACGAGCCGAAGACCGGCAAGGCCGCCAATGGCGACCGCGTTTCGATCGACTATGTCGGCAAGATCGACGGCGAGGCCTTCACTGGCGGCGCCGGCACCGATCAGCCGCTGGTGCTGGGTTCGAAGGAATTCATCCCCGGCTTCGAGGATCAGCTGGTCGGCGCCAAGGCCGGTGACGAAAAGCAGGTCACCGTGACTTTCCCGGAAAACTACCAGGCCGCGCATCTGGCCGGCAAGGAAGCGACCTTCGACGTCACCGTCAAGGAAGTGTCCCAGCCCGGCGCGCTGGAAATCAACGACGAGACCGCCAAGAACCTCGGCTTGGAGTCGCTGGAGCGCCTGCGTGACGTCGTGCGCGGCCAGATCGAGAACCAGTTCGGCGCCATGACGCGCCAGAAGGTCAAGCGCCAGCTGCTCGACCAGCTCGACGCGGCTTATTCGTTCGAGGCGCCGTCGAAGCTCGTCGACGCCGAGTTCAACAACATCTGGGCGCAGGTCAATCGCGACCTGGAGGCAGCCGGACGCACCTTCGCCGACGAAGAGACGACGGAAGAAGAGGCGCGCGCCGAGTATCTGCGGCTTGCCGAGCGCCGCGTGC
>NZ_RZQL01000016.1 GCF_003997935.1 Mesorhizobium sp. M7A.F.Ca.US.006.01.1.1 | reverse complement strand
GCATGATGGCGTCGACATCCGCTTTGAGGACGCTTGTCTGCTGGGTGACGAGATCGGCCACCATGCTGCCGATACGACTGACCTTCTTGCTGGCCTCGATGGCTTGCGACGCTTCCATTGTGAGGAAATACATGATCAGCAGAATTGGCATGATCAAAGCGAATTCGACCGCCGCGATGCCGCGGCGATCGGACCAGAATCGACTTGCTTTCCGCCAAACTCCCGTAATCATAAGATGTGCCCCCGCACGCATCATGCCCATTGCCCTTTTCTTATACTGCTCGTGCATTCCGCTCAGTTGTCGAACGGCTCGTTCTGCCAGGTCACCGATGCGAAATGCAGGGTCTTGTTGCCGCCCATCGATTTGGCCAGCAGGTCGGTCATGATCGGCCATTTGTAAAAGACCCGCAGCATGTTCCTTGTCTCCGCCGCACCCGCCTTGGTGGAAAAGGGCACTTCGGTGGTGCCGTTCGTCAACTGGACATCGTTGTTCTTGATCTTGAAGCCGGCCGCCGCCGCGTCTGCGAAGGCCGTGTATTGGCGAAGATCCACCATCAACTGAAGCTTGCAATCCTGGGCGACAATGATCTGCAGTTTGTTGCAGATCGTGGTCTTCAACCCGTCTTCAGTGACGGTGGCCGCCTTTAACTGGCCGGTGCGCAACTGGCGCGCGACATCGTCGGTGATGTTGGCCATCACTTCCTGCGCGGCAAACGAGATGCAGCTTTCCAGAATGGCAAAGACAAGCAGCGCGAAGGGAACTGAAAGGATCGCGAATTCGATTGCCGTGGCGCCGCGCCGGTCACGAAGGAAGCGGGCGAAAAACCTTGGGCGTCTCACTTTGTGGTCGCCTGGGCGGCCGTATTCCTTGCTCATGTCCGATCCTGCCGATCTCTATGCGGTCTCGGAAGGAGCATTATCGCAAACCGATTGAGGTCCGGTTTGGATGATCGTTAAAGTCGGCGCAGGTCTCTTAACCAGCCAATAACCGCACCGGCAGCCGGTCACGCCACCTATCGGCTGATGCTCATCTCCGCTTCGGAAGACTTCTCCGCCTCGCTCTTGTAGGAACTTTCGCAATAGGGCGTGCAGGACATCGTCTGGATTTCGGCGCGCCGATAGATGCGAACCGACGATGCGGCCTGCCGAACGACGGTAACCTGCTCATCGACGATGGGGCTGCCGTCGGTATCGAGCACAACCAGATTGGTGACGCCGAAGCCCTTGCCGGTGAGCACGATCGTCGAAGCGTCCTGCACGGAAGCGTCGGCGATTGCCGGGTTGCCGACCACGATGGTGTCGGCGGGACGCGACAGTTTGACGATCTTGGCCTGGTTCATCGTGACCTCGATGCCGGCACCGGCCATGGCGGGCGCGACGAAGCTCGAGACGGCAAGAAGCGCGGCAATCAGGATTGACGATCTCGGCTGGGCCATTGAGGCGCTCCACGCAGGCGGACTGATCAACGGAACATGAAGGAGATTGGTGAACCAACGGTTAAGCATGCGATGTCGCCAATCGTGCAATGACCGACAAGGGTGCCTGCGAGGCGCGGTCAGGTCGGGTCGCAAGCCTGCCAAACCCGGGACTGGAAGACTCGGCGGTACTTTAGCCCGAAGTTAACCACGCAATATGTTCGAACCGGGAAAGGAATCGGTAAGGCTGTTTCTTAAGCCGATCGAAAGAGCTTCTCCCTAGATTGGCAACATCCGATCAACCATCACAGAAGTTGACGGAAGTGCTGTAACACGTGGAGTAGGAGCTCTCGAATGTCTAATCTCATCGCACGTTTTGTGAAGGACGAATCCGGCGCGACCGCTATCGAATATGGTCTGATCGCCGCTCTCATCGCGCTCGCCATCATCACCGGCGCCGGCACACTCGGCAATGCGCTGAACGCCAAGTTCACCAACATCGGCACCACCCTGAATTCGGCGCCGGGCGGCAGCTGATCGGCTTATCGCCGAGCACTTGCATCGCATTTCTGGAAAAGGGCCGCCGCGTGGCGGCCCTTTTTCTATGCCGCAGTCAATATAGGTCGTCTTTTCGCTCCTGGCCTCATCAATCGTTAATCGAACATACTTAGATTGAGCCCCGTGAAATCGGACAATAGGCATAGCGCCGATGCTTGAAGCCCTGATCTTCGTCGTTTTTCCGTTCTGCATGCTGTTTGCCGCGATCTCCGACATGCTGTCGATGACGATCGCCAACCGCGTGCCGGTGCTGCTCGTCGTCGTTTTCGCGCTGGTCGCGCCCCTGACAGGCATGGACTGGGCGGCCTATGGCGGACACTTCGCCGCCGGCGCCCTGGTCCTGGCCGTGACGTTCGGCATGTTTGCAATGGGCGGCATGGGCGGCGGCGACGCCAAGCTTCTGGCTGCCACCGCGATGTGGATGGGCCTCAATATCAATCTCGTCGAGTATCTTGTCGCCTCGACAATCATCGGCGGCCTGCTGACGCTGGCGATCATCCTCTACCGGAAGTCGCTGCTTGCGGCCGTTACCGGCCAAAATCCGTTTCTGCGCCATTTCGCCGACGAGGCAAAAGGTGTCCCCTATGGCGTCGCCCTCGGCCTTGGCGGGTTGCTGACCTATCCGGATTCGCCTTTGATGGTATGGGCGCTTGCCAGGCTGGCGGCTTGAGCACGATCTTATTTTTATTGTCTGTCAGCATTGCCGAAACCCCGTTCTCAACAGGGCCGGCCCGGCCATTTTGGCCGTCCGGACCACATTCCGGCTAATTTATGTAAACCTTAAATTAATCACGATCGTAAGCATTACATTAACCTTGTTTTGACGATTGCCGCTGCAAAGTCCGGCTTGGCTACGTGGTTTGCCAGGGCAAGGGTTCGGACAGATGCCAGCATCGCGATTGATAATTCTGAGCGTGGCGGTGGCCGCGGCGGGTGGCGCTGGCTATGTTGCGAAGAACATGGTGGCACCGCCGCCCCAGGTCGTCGTCGATTCCGCTCCCCAGGCCCCGGCAGTGGCACTCCAGGATGTGCTTGTGCTTTCAGGCGACGTTCCGATGGGCAGCCCGATCCTAAACAACATCGCCTGGCAGTCCTGGCCCGCCGACGGCGTCAACGCGAATTTCATCACCCGCACCGCCGAGCCCGAGGCACTGGACAAGCTGAAGGGTTCCATTGCCCGTGTGGCGATGTATGCCGGAGAACCCCTGCGGCGCTCCAAGCTGATCGGCGAGGGTCAGAGCTTCATGTCGTCGATCCTGCCTTCCGGCATGCGGGCGGTCGCCACGGCCATCTCGGCCGATACGTCGGCCGGCGGCTTCATTCTTCCCAACGATTTCGTCGATGTCATCATGACCCGCAGGGCCGATGCCGCCAGCGGCTCCGCCGGCTTCAACACCGAGACCATCCTCAAGAACATCCGCGTCCTGGCCATCGACCAGACCATTCAGGAGGACGAGGAAGGCAAGAAGACCAGGGTCGGCCAGACCGCCACACTGGAACTGACGCCCAAGCAGGCGGAGATCATCACCGTCGCCCAGCAGATGGCGGATCGCCTGACCCTGGCGCTGCGGGCGGTCGCGGACACGCAGGAAAAGAATGTGGGTGAGGCCGACTATCTCGTTTCCGGCAATGGCCGCAGGGGAACGGTGAGGTTGATCAAGTCGGGCGAAGTTTCCGAAGTGGGAGCAAGGAAATGAAGCTAGGTGGCAAACTGCCGGCAATCGTAGCTGCGGCATTCGGCCTGCTGCTCGTCGGAACGAACGTGCAAGGCAGCGTCGTCGAGGCAAAGAACGCGCAGGTCACGGCATCGACAGCCACCCAGCGCGTCAAGCTCGGCCTCAACAAGTCGGTGGTCATCGACCTGCCGAGCGATGCCTACGACATTCTCGTCGCCAACCCGGCGGTTGCCGACGCGGTGACCCGCACCGCAAGGCGCATCTATCTTTTCGGCAAGGCGGTCGGCGAGACGAACATCTTTGTCTTTGGCCCGAATGGCGAGCAGATCGTCAGTCTGGACCTGGCGGTCGAACGCGACGTTGCCGGCCTTGAGGATTATATCAGACGCTTCCTGCCGACGTCGGATGTCAAGGTGGAACTGCTGAACGACAACGTCGTCCTGACCGGAACGGTCGACACGCCGCTGGACGCAAAGCGCGCGGTCGACCTGGCGACGATCTTCGTTTCGGGTGGTGAAGCAACGACCGGACAATATTCGCAGACCGCCGCCGGCGGTTCGGCCCAAAGCGGTGTCGACATCGACAATCCGGACCAGGAGCGCCGCACCAGCAAGATCGTCAATCTGCTGCAGATCATTGGCGACGACCAGGTCACGCTGAAGGTCACGGTCGCCGAAGTCAGCCGCTCGGTGATGAAGCAGCTCGGCGTCAACATGGTCGGCAGCGGGGGCAGCAACGGCATTAGCTACGGCGCGATCAGCGATAATTTCATGGGTCTCGGCAAGCAGCTATCGAACTCGGGCCTCCAGGTCGGCGCGTCGGGGCTGCAGGCCTATGTCAACGCCATGGAGCAGTCCGGGGTGATGAAGACCTTGGCCGAGCCGACCTTGACCGCCGTATCCGGCGAGAAGGCGACCTTCAAGGTCGGTGGTGAATACAACATGGTCACAAATGTCGACCAGAAGGTATCCGACGACAACCGGACTGGGTTGAAGACCTACAGTGTCGAAAAGATCGAGTACGGCATCGGCCTGGAATTCCAGCCGGTGGTGTTGTCTCCCGGCCGCATAAGCCTGAAAGTCCGAACCTCGGTTTCCGAGCCGACAACCGAGGGATCCGTGTCGTTGTCCGAAGGCGTGACGAGTTCCGGCATGAACGCCCTTTCGCTGCGCAAGCGTCTTGCCGATACGACCGTTGAACTGCCCTCGGGCGGCTCCATGATGATCGCCGGCCTGGTTCGCGACGATGTCAGGCAAGCCGTCAACGGGTTGCCCGGACTGACAAAGATCCCGGTGCTCGGCGCGCTCTTCCGCAGCAGGGATTTCGTGCGCAACGAGACCGAACTCGTCATCATCATCACGCCCTATCTGGTGAAGCCGGTGGCGCGCAACGACCTTGCCAAGCCGGACGACAATTTCAACGCGGCCAGCGATGGCGCCGCCATGTTCCTTGGCCGCGTCAATCGTGTCTACGGCACCATGCAGACCGACAAGCCCAACGGCCGCTACCATGGCGTTGTCGGCTTCATCTACAAATAAGCGGGGAAGCGGACATGTCTCAATCAGCATTGAAGGCAAGCACCATCGCCGCGCCGATGCGCTTTGGCCGCTCGCGGGTCTGCCGGCGGTTCGTTCCTGTCCTGGCGGTTGCGGTGGCGGCGCTGCTCGCCGGCTGCGCCCAGCGCGACAGCATCACGGTCGGCGCCATCCCGGACGATTATCGCACCAATCATCCGATCGTGATCGCGGAGAAGAACCAGAAGATAGACCTGCCGGTGGGCGCCGGTGACCGTGGCATGACGGGCTCTCAGCGTGACACACTTTCGGGCTTTCTCGACGGCTACGACAGGAGCGCCGCTCCGGCGCTGACGATCGCTATCCCAGCAGGCTCCGCCAACGAGGTCGCGGCGGCCGCAGCCGGGCGTGATTTCGCCCGGCTGGCGGTTGCCAGCGGCATCAAGCGCAACCGGATCGTCATGACCTCCTATCAGTCCGCTTCCGCCGAGGCCTCGGCCCCCATTCGCGTTGCTTATATCTCGGTGAAAGCCCAGACCGATAAATGCGGGCGCTGGCCTGAAGATCTCGTGGAGACATCGGAAAACAAGCACTACGCCGATTTCGGCTGCTCGTATCAGAACAACCTCGCCGCCCAGATGGCCAATCCGGCCGACCTTCTCGGACCGCGCAAGCAGGCGCCTATCGACGCCGAGCAGCGTGGGAAAGTCATTGATGGGTACCGAAATCAACCCTTCTTTGATTGGCAAGCAGAAGGCGAAGTTAGCTACTAACGAGCGCAGTTCCGGAGCACACGGACATGAACAATCTGGCCTATGACACTCCTGTAGACGGCAGCGATACCTCGCAGCAGGACATCGCCGCGATGCAGGCGTTGCGGCCGATCCCGCGCATCTCGATCCAGGCATTCTGCGAGACCGAGGGTGTTGCCAACCCGGTCGAGCGCGCCGGTGAGGACCGCCGCATGACGAAGGCGCATCTCAAGGTCCATATGGGCGGCGTCCCCACTGCCATCGAATTCTACCAATCGGCGCCGACGCCCAACCTGATCCTGCTGGAATCGCGCAGCGAGCCCAAGCAATTGCTGGAACAACTCGCCCAGCTTTCGGAATATTGCGATCCGACATCGAAGGTGGTGGTGATCGGCCACTACAATGATGTCGGCCTCTACCGGGAACTCATCCGCAACGGCATTTCCGAATATGTGATCGCTCCGGTCTCGATGGCCGACATCGTCAGCGTGGTGTCGTCGATTTTCATCGATCCGGAAGCCGAGCCGCTCGGCCGCTCGATCGCCTTCGTCGGCGCCAAGGGCGGTGTCGGCTCCTCGACGATCGCCCACAATGTGGCTTGGGCGATGTCCTCCCTGTTCAAATCCGAAGTGGTCGTCGCCGATCTCGATCTGGCTTTCGGCACCGCCAATATCAATTTCGACCAGGACCCGGCGCAAGGCATCGCCGAGGCGGTGTTTTCACCGGAACGCATCGATGAAGTCTATCTCGACCGGCTGCTGACCCAGTGCGCCGAGCATCTGTCGTTGCTGGCAGCGCCTTCGACGCTCGAACGGGTCTATGATTTCGATCCCGAGGCCTTCGTTCAACTCATCGACACCGCCCAGCGCAGCGTGCCGCTTCTGGTGCTCGACGTCCCCCATGCCTGGACGGGTTGGACCAAGAACACCCTGGTCAAGGCCGACGAGATCGTCATCACCGCGACACCGGAACTTGCCAATCTGCGCAACACCAAGAACCTGGTCGATATGCTCAAGCGGCTTCGTCCTAATGATCCGCCGCCCAAGCTGATCATCAACCAGGCCGGCGTCCCGAAGCGCCCGGAGATTTCGCCGGCCGATTTCGCCGAGCCGCTCGGTCTGTCGCCAATGTCGGTCATTGCTTTTGATCCGTTGCTGTTCGGCAATGCCGCCAACAACGGACGCATGCTTGGCGAAATGGATGCCAAGAACCCGGTCGTCGCAATGATCAACGAAATGGCGCATGTGCTGACCGGGCGCAGCGAAATCAAGATCAAGAAGAAGGCCGGGCTCGGCAGCCTGCTCGGCAAACTCTCGCGCAACAAGAAGTGACGCTTCAGCAGTGGAATCGGTAGTCGATCATGTTTGGTAAAAGAGGCAGCGACGACGGCAACCGGTTCTCGCCGGAATTTCGCCAGCCAGCATCGGCGCCTGTTGCGCCGCCGGCTGCGGGTTCCATGGACACGGCGGTTCTGGCCCGGCCCGCGGCGGCCCCAGGCGCACCTGTCGCGCCGCCGGCGCGCCGTGCGGTCGAGGCACCACCATTGGCGCCTGAGCCGAAGCGGGCACAGCGCGAAAAGAGCGAAACTTACTACGATACCAAGAGCCAGGTCTTCTCCGCGCTCATCGACACCATCGATCTGTCGCAGCTTTCCAAGCTTGACCCTGAAAGCGCGCGCGAGGAAATCCGCGACATCGTCAACGACATCATCGCGATCAAGAACTTCGCAATGACGATCGCCGAGCAGGAAGAGCTGCTCGAGGACATCTGCAACGACGTGCTCGGCTATGGTCCGCTCGAGCCGCTGCTCGCCCGCGACGACATCGCCGACATCATGGTCAACGGCTCCAGGAACGTCTACATCGAAGTCAACGGCAAGGTCGAACAGACCGGCATTCGCTTTCGTGACAATCAGCAGCTCCTCAACATCTGCCAGCGTATCGTCAGCCAGGTTGGCCGCCGCGTCGACGAATCCAGCCCGATCTGCGACGCGCGCCTTCCCGACGGCTCCCGCGTCAACGTCATCGCGCCGCCGCTCTCCATCGACGGCGCCACGCTCACCATCCGCAAATTCAAGAAGGACAAGCTGACGCTCGATCAACTGGTCAAGTTCGGCGCCATCTCGCCGCAGGGCGCCGAAGTTCTCAAGATCATCAGTCGTGTTCGCTGCAACATCGTGATCTCGGGCGGTACCGGTTCGGGCAAGACCACGCTGCTCAATTGCCTGACCAACTATATCGACCGCGAGGAGCGCGTCATCACCTGCGAAGACTCGGCCGAGCTGCAATTGCAGCAGCCGCATGTGGTGCGCCTCGAAACCCGCCCGCCCAATCTGGAGGGCGAGGGTGAGGTGACGATGCGCGACCTGGTCAAGAACTGCCTGCGCATGCGGCCCGAGCGCATCATCGTCGGCGAAGTGCGCGGACCCGAAGTGTTCGATCTTCTGCAGGCGATGAACACCGGCCATGACGGCTCGATGGGCACGATCCACTCGAACAGCCCGCGCGAATGCCTGAACCGTATCGAATCCATGATTGCCATGGGAGGTTATTCGCTGCCGCAGAAGACAGTGCGCGAAATCGTCGTCGGCTCCATCGACGTGATCATCCAGGCGGCGCGCCTGCGCGACGGATCGCGCCGCATCACCCACATCACCGAGGTGATCGGGATGGAAGGCGACGTCATCATCACGCAGGATATCGTCCTCTACAACATCAAGGGTGAGGACGCCAACGGCCGGCTGTTGGGTGAGCACGTATCGACCGGCATCGGCCGTCCGCATTTCTGGGAGCGTGCACGCTATTACGGCGAAGAGCAGCGTCTCGCCATTGCGCTCGAGGCGATGGAGAAACGCGCTGACTGACGTATGCTGGGGTGTAAGGGTTCGGGCCAATGTTTGGAATTGACGGCACAGTACTGGCGTTTGTCGTGCTCGCCGGCTTCAGCGCCGGCGCCGTCGCTTATGCATTTCTGTTCACCCGGATCAGCAACGAGAAACAGGTCGGCAAGCGGCTCGAAACGATCAGGACCGCCGAGACGGATCGCTCCGTCGTCAAAGCCTCGCGCGACCGCGTGGCGGAAGCCGTCAAACGGCGCAAATCGGTTCAGGATTCTCTTAACGAACTCGACGCCAAGCAGAAAACCAAGGACAGCCGCGTCAAGAAACCGCCGCTGAAAGCCCAGCTTCGTCAGGCCGGCCTCAAGACCACCATCGAGCGTTTCTACATATATTCCGCAATATGCGGCATCGTTTTGACGATTGTCGCCTTTGTGGCCGGAGCCCCGCTGATCGCCTTGCCGGGCGTGCTGCTGGCCGGGGGGCTGGGCCTGCCGCGCTGGTTCGTCACGTTTCGTCGCGCCCGCCGGGTCAAGGCATTCCTCAACGAATTTCCAAACGCGCTCGACATCATCGTGCGCGCGGTCAAATCCGGCCTGCCGCTGAACGACGCCGTGCGCCTGATCGCCAACGAATCGCCCGAACCCGTGAAGACCGAGTTTCGCCGCATCGTCGATTCACAGCAGATGGGCCTCTCTATCCCCGACGCGACCTTGCGCATGCCCGAAACCATGCCTTGCACCGAGGCAAGCTTCTTCGGCATCGTTATCCAGATTCAATCGCAGGCCGGCGGCAATCTCTCCGAGGCGCTGGGCAATCTTTCGCGCGTGCTTCGCGATCGCAAGAAGATGAAAGCCAAGGTCGCGGCGCTGTCGATGGAAGCGAAGGCGTCCGCCGCGATCATCGGTGCGCTGCCCTTCATCGTCGCCTTTCTCGTCTACCTGTCGAGCCCGGCCTACCTGATGCCGCTCTTCAACACCAGCGTCGGAAACCTGATCCTTGGTTGCTCTGCGGTCTGGATGTCGATCGGCATCCTGGTGATGCGCAAGATGATGAATTTCGAAGTCTAGGATGCTGGCATGACCGAGCAAGTCATCAAGACCCTGACGGATCCGAGCTTCCTGATCGCGATGCTGGTCGCGATAGCGGTGTTTGCGACCGTCTTTACCTTGCTGCCGGCGTTTGGCGGAAACCAGCTCAAGTCACGCATGAAATCCGTTGCGCTGGAACGCGACGAACTGCGTGCGCAACAGCGCGCCCGGCTTGCGGTCGAGGCCGACCGCCGTCGCAAGGGCTTGCGCGAGGAACAGTCGGTCGGCATGCGCAACATTGTCGACCGGCTGGATCTGAGACGCGCGCTCGCCGATGAAGGCACCTTGCAGAAACTCAAGGTGGCCGGCTTTCGTGGACAGAATCCGCTGACGCGGTTTCTTTTCTTCCGTCTCGTGCTTCCTTTTGTCGGTTTCGCGCTGGCCGCAATCTACATCTTCGTGCTCGGAGGACTGCCCGACAAGCCATTGGTCATCAGGCTGTTCGTCTGCATCCTCGTTGCTTACGGCGGCTTCTACGCGCCAGTCGTCTACGTCAACAACCGCGCCACCAAGCGCAAGCAGTCGATCCAGATGGCATGGCCGGATGGGCTCGATCTGATGCTGATCTGCGTCGAATCGGGCATGTCGGTGGAAGCAGCACTGCGCAAGGTCGCCGACGAGATCGGCGCGCAATCGGTGGCGCTGGCGGAAGAGTTCATCCTCACCAACGCCGAGCTTTCCTACCTGCCGGAGCGCAAGCAGGCCTACGAGAACCTGGCAAGCCGCACCGGCCTGGATTCGGTCAAGTCGGTGTCGCAGGCGCTCGTCCAGGCCGAGCGTTACGGCACGCCGGTGGCGCATGCACTGCGCGTGCTTGCCGCCGAAAGCCGCGACATGCGCATGAATGCGGCCGAGAAGAAGGCGGCCGCCCTGCCGCCAAAACTTACCGTGCCGATGATCCTGTTTTTCCTGCCGGTGCTTTTCGCCATCATCCTGGGTCCCGCCGGCATTCAGGTCAGCCAGCGCGGTATCTTCGGCGATCATGCGGCGCCGGCAACAAACGCCCAGTAGCGGCAAGGCAAGTTCCTGCATTCAACCTCAAAAGAAGAGGCCGCGCTGCATGCAGCGCGGCCTCTTCTTTTGAGGTTGTTGGGATTGTGATCTCAGTTGGTCGCGGACTTCGGCTTGTCCCGATCCTTGAGCTGGCTCCAGGCATTCTGCTGGGCCAGCATCTGCCTGAGATAGGCGACATTTGCCTGCGCCTGTTCGGGCGACAGTTCCTGTGAGGCGATCTTCTCGGCCTCGTCGAAGCGGCCTTGCAGGCCGACGACCAGTGCCAGGTTCTGGCGGACGCGGCTGTCCGCATTCGGTTGTTGGGCGGCCGAGCGCATATAGGTTTCGGCGGTGCGCAGGTCACCTTCCAGCACATAGGACATGCCAAGATTGGAGAGCACGGAAGGCTCGTTCGGCTTGAGATCGAGTGCCTTGCGGTAAAGCCGGCGCGCATCGTCCTTCTGACCCGTCTGGTCGAGAATGGCCGCTTCGGCCGACACCAGTTTCCAGTCGGGATATTCCGGTGTCTGAGCACGGCGCACGGCGTCAAGCGCCGCCTCGAACTGGCCATTGGCGGCCAGCGCCTTGCCATAGGAGGCAAGCACGTCACGATCCTTGGGCAAAGCGATGGCGAGCTTGCGCATCACGGCCAGCGACTGATCGGCGTCGCCATCCATCTGCAATGCCGCCGCATAATTCGTCGCTATCCGCTTGTCATTGGGGTTCTTCGCGTAGGATTGGCCAAGTGCGCCGGTGGCATTGTGAAGTTCGCCGGCCGACATGCTTTCCAGCGGTTTGCCGCTGGTGCGTGCGATAGAGCCGGTGGAGAGCTTGTCGGTTCCGCAACCGGCGACGCCCGCCGTCAGCGCCAGCACAAGAGCCGTGGTGATGAGCCGTTTTCCCCTGGCATTGATCCTGCGGTTGGTCGGCATGGCACCCTAAGCCTCCATTCATGCGCGGCCATTGCGTGGCCGTCTTCCCTCCCGCAGAAATATTCTGTTAACCCTAACGGACGGTTAAGAACGGCGACTCACACGGAGAACATCGCATGCCTGTCGAACTCGTCGGGAAGACATTGCCGGGCGCGTTGCCGGTCCATCTGGTCGCCAGAGACGGTCTGGACGCGGCCGGTCTTGCGCCGGCCGCCGTCGCCTGGGCCAGGGCCAACGGCTTTTCCGGCGAGGCAGGCAGGACGCTGGTCGTGCCCGGCGAAAACGGGGCGCTCGGCGGCGCGTTGTTCGGTGTCGGCGAAGGCGAAGGCGCGCTCGCCCTCGGCGCACTGTCGAAAGCCTTGCCGGAAGGCGACTGGCATTTCGCCTCGACGCCGGCCGAGCCGGACCTCGCGGCGATCGCACTGGTGCTCGGCGGCTATGTCTTCACCCGTTACGGCAAGAAGTCAGGCAGGGCGCTGCGCTTCGGCCTGCCGGCAGGCGTCGATGCCGGGCGCGTTCGCCGCATTGCCGATGGCGTCTTCCTGACACGCGATCTGGTCAACACGCCGACCAGCGATATGGGTCCGGAAGATTTGGAGCAGGCGGTGCGGACCCTGGCCGCCAGGCACAAGGCCGAAGTCTCGGTGGTCAAGGGTGACGATCTCCTCGACCGGAATTTCCCGATGATCCATGCTGTCGGCCGTGCGTCGGCGGGCGCGCCGCGCCTGATCGATATGCAATGGGGGCAGCAAGGGGCACCGAAGGTGACGCTGGTCGGCAAGGGCGTCTGCTTCGATACGGGCGGTCTCGACATCAAGCCATCGTCCGGCATGCTGTTGATGAAGAAAGACATGGGCGGTGCCGCCAATGTGCTTGGCCTCGCCTCGATGATCATGGCTGCCGGGCTGAATGTGCGGCTGCGCGTGCTCATTCCCGCAGTGGAGAATTCGATTGCCGGCAACGCCTTCCGGCCTGGCGACGTGCTGGCGAGCCGCAAGGGCATCACTGTCGAGATCGGCAACACGGATGCCGAGGGACGGCTGGTGCTGGCCGACGCGCTGGCGCTGGCCGACGAGGAGGAGCCGCAGCTTCTGGTCGACATGGCGACGCTGACCGGGGCTGCCCGTGTCGCGCTCGGCCCCGATCTGCCACCGTTCTACACCGGCGACGAGACGCTGGCATCCGACCTTGCGGCGGCTTCCGTCGCGGCCGAGGACCCACTGTGGCGCATGCCGCTGTGGCAGCCGTACGATGCAAAACTGTCGTCCAAGATCGCCGACATAAACAATGTCACCCCGGATGGTTTCGCCGGCTCGATCACGGCGGCGCTTTTCCTCAAGCGCTTCGTCGAAAAAACCGCGGGCTGGGCGCATTTCGACATCTTCGCCTGGAACCCGGCTGACCGTCCGCATGGCCCCGCCGGCGGCGAGGCACAAGGCATCCGCGCTCTGGAGCGGATCATCGCGAAACGCTACGGCTGACTGTCGCAGGCGAGAGACGGCAATCGCTTTGACTGAAACGGAACCGAAACAATTTGCCGTCATGCTGGCGCGATGTCGATTGCGATGCGCCCGAGCCAGGCCTTGCGACTGTGGCAGCAGGTGATGCTGTCGCAGGTGCGCGACGACGCGCCCGATCTGACCATGCGCCAGACGGCGATCCTGTTCACCATCTATCTCGATCCGCCGCCGCACACCGTGCGCGGGCTCGCCGCGCGCCTCAATGTCACCAAGCCGGTGATCACCCGCGCCCTCGACACGATGGGGGCTTTGAAACTCGTCTCGCGCCATCGCGACGAACTCGACAAGCGCAATGTTCTGATCAGGCGCACGGTGGAGGGGGCGCTCTTTGTCGAGCGCTTCGGCGATGGTATCATCGCCAAGGCGCTCGAACTGCCGATGTGAGCGCATTACCTTTTCAACAGAGTGTTCGATTTGACTGCCAGGGATGCCCGCCTTCACGCTTTTCGCTCCGATCTCGCCGATGCACGGCTGAAGGGCGAGGTCGCCGCCGAGCGCTTCGTCGCCGGCCGGCCGGCGCGGGTCGCCGCGTCAGTGGCCGATATGCGCAAGGCGCCGCGGCCGGATGCCGGCGTCAACACGCAAGCGCTGTTCGGCGACGATGTCCTGGTCTTCGATGTCGCTGAAGGCTGGGCCTGGGTCCAGGCCGAACGCGACGGCTATGTCGGCTATGTCGCCGACACGATGTTGGGCAAACGGGACCATGCGCCGACGCACATCGTCTGCGTGCCGCGCACCTTCCTCTATCCCGGACCGGATCTGGGCTTTCCGATCGCCGGACAATTGTCGATGGGATCGACGGTGACAGTGACGGAGGCCGCCGAGACGCGCGGTACGCACTATGCGGTCCTGCCTTCCGGCGAGGCGCTGATCGCAGGTCACCTGCGGCCGCTCAGTGAAGCTGCCTCCGACTATGTCGCGGTTGCCGAGGCGTTTCTGGGAACACCTTATCTTTGGGGCGGTACTTCCGGTTTCGGCATCGACTGTTCGGGGCTGGTGCAACTGGCGATGCGCATGGCCGGCAGAGACGTGCTGCGCGATTCCGACATGCAGGCGGCGACACTTGGCGAGCCGCTGGAACCAGGACCTGATTTCTCAGGGTTGCGACGCGGCGATCTGGTGTTCTGGAAGGGCCATGTCGCCGTCATGACCGACGCCGACACGATGATCCACGCCAACGGCCACACCATGCTGGTGTCACGCGAAGGGTTGAAGGACGCCGTCGCCCGCATCGGCTACCTCTATGGCGGCCCAACAGGGTTTCGGCGGCCGTAGGGAAGAACGATCCCCTTTTGTTCCGATTCTTCTTGGCGATTGACTGCCGTCGCGCTACCTCTGGCAGGTGACAGAGCAGCCGCGCCTTGCCGAACAGAATGCCGCCGTGGCCCTGCCCGAACCATTCATCAGATGGTTTGGCGAGAAAGGCTGGTCGCCGCGCGCCCATCAGATCGAACTTCTGGCGAAGGCCCAGGCCGGGCAATCAGTCCTGCTGATCGCGCCGACCGGCGCCGGCAAGACACTTGCCGGCTTCCTGCCTTCGCTGACCGAACTGGCCAACCGGCCAAAGAGAAAGCCAGGTCAGGCGCGTCGCGGTATCCACACGCTCTACATCTCACCGCTGAAGGCGCTTGCCGTCGATATCGAGCGCAATCTCGGCAAGCCGGTGGAAGAGATCGGGCTGCCCGTCACCATCGAAACGCGCACCGGAGACACGCCGGCGCACAAGCGCCAGCGCCAGAAGCTGGTGCCGCCCGACATCCTGCTGACCACGCCCGAGCAACTGGCGCTGCTGATAGCGGCAGGCGATGCAAAACGTTTCTTCGAGGATCTGCGCTACGTCGTGCTCGACGAACTGCACTCGCTGGTGACGTCGAAACGCGGGCATCTGCTGGCGCTCGGCCTGGCGCGGCTGCGCAGCTTTGTCCCCGGCCTGCAGACGATCGGCCTGTCGGCGACGGTGGCCGAACCTGACGAGTTGCGGCGCTGGCTGGTCAGCCAAAATCCGCCCAAGGGTTCGACAGGCAGTGACATGGCCGAACTGATCGTCGTCACCGGGGGCGCGAAACCCGAGATTTCCATCCTCGATTCCGAAGAGCGGGTGCCATGGGCCGGACATTCGGCGCGCTACGCCACGCCGGAAATCTATCGCGAGATCAAGCGCCACAAGACCACCCTGCTGTTCGTCAACACGCGCAGCCAGGCGGAGCTGCTGTTCCAGGAATTGTGGCGGGTCAATGAGGATACGTTGCCGATCGCGCTGCATCACGGTTCGCTCGACGTCGCCCAGCGCCGGCGCGTCGAAAAGGCGATGGGGGAAAACGCACTGCGCGCCATCGTCGCCACCTCGACGCTCGACCTCGGCATCGACTGGGGCGATGTCGATCTGGTTGTGCATGTCGGTGCGCCGAAGGGGGCGAGCCGGCTGGCGCAACGCATCGGCCGCGCCAACCACCGCATGGACGAGCCGTCGAAAGCGATATTGATCCCCGCCAACCGCTTCGAGGTGCTGGAATGCCGGGCCGCCCTCGACGCCAACTATCTCGGCGCGCAGGACACGCCGCCCTTGATCGATGGTGGGCTCGATGTACTGGCCCAGCACGTGCTCGGCTGCGCCTGCGGCGCGCCGTTCCGTGCCGATGATCTGTACGAGGAGGTGCGAACGGCAGCACCCTATGCCAGCCTCGAGCGGCCGACATTCGATCGCGTCATCGATTTCGTCGCCACCGGCGGCTATGCGCTGAGGAATTACGAGCGCTATGCCCGTATACGCCTGAACAAGGATGGGTTGTGGCGGGTGTCCAATCCTCGCATTGCCCAGCAATACAGGTTGAATGTCGGCACCATCATCGAGGTGCCGGCGCTCAATGTGCGGTACGTGCAGGCCGGCAGCAAAGGCTCGGCTTCACGCGGTGGCAGGGTCCTCGGCAAGATCGAGGAGGCCTTCCTCGAAACGTTGACGCATGGCGACACCTTCATGTTCGCCGGCAAGGTGCTGCGCTTCGAAGGCATCCGCGAGAATGAATGCTTCGTGTCGAACGCGCCCGGCAGCGATGCCAAGGTGCCTTACTATGGCGGCGGAAAGTTCCCGCTTTCGACCTATCTCGCCGAACAGGTCCGCATCATGCTGGACGACCCGCAGCGCTGGAAGAAGCTTCCCGAGCAAGTCGCCGACTGGCTGCGGTTCCAGGCCGACAAATCCGTGCTGCCGAAGCGCGATGACCTGTTGATCGAGACCTTTCCGCGCGGCAACCGCCACTATCTGGTGGCTTATCCTTTCGAAGGGAGGCTGGCGCACCAGACGCTCGGCATGCTGCTCACCCGCCGTTTGGACAGGGCGGGAGCCAGGCCGCTCGGCTTCGTCGCCACCGACTATGCCTTGGCGATATGGTCACTGGGCGACATGGGCGCGATGTTCAAAGCCAGGAAACCTTCGCTGAGCGCCCTTTTCGACCAGGACATGCTGGGCGACGACCTCGAAGCTTGGCTGGCCGACAGCTGGCTGCTCAAACGCACCTTCCGCAACTGCGCGCTGATTTCGGGGCTGATCGAGAAACGTCATCCGGGCCAGGAGAAGAGCGGCCGCCAGGTCACAGTCTCGACCGACCTGATCTATGACGTGCTGCGCAGCTATGAACCGGACCACATCCTGCTTCAGGCGACGCGTGCCGACGCGGCGACCGGCCTCCTCGATGTCAGCAGACTTGCCGACATGCTCTCGCGCATCCAGGGTCGAATCGTGCATAAGGCACTCGAACAGATATCGCCGCTCGCCGTGCCGATCATGCTCGAAATCGGCAAGATGCCGGTGAATGGCGAAGCCGATGAAACGCTTTTGATGGACGCGGCGACACTGGTCGAGGAGGCCATGGGGCCGGGAATGGCTGAGGAATGAATTTTTCGCTGGCGCGCACATCGCTGATCGCCGAGGCCGACCTTGTCGGCATCGCCGGCGAGCGCGCCGTCTGCGACCCGCGCGGCGTGCTCTATTTTCCGGATCTGCGGCTTCTGGCCGTGTCCGACCTGCATCTGGAAAAGGGCTCATCGCTGGCACGGCGCGGCACGCTGATTCCGCCCTACGACACCGGCGCGACCCTGCTGCGGCTTCAGGCCGTGATATCGGACTACCAGCCGTCGATCGTCATCAGCCTGGGCGACAGCTTTCACGATGGCGGCGGCGCCCAACGCATGCACGCAAGTTTCCGAGAGCGGCTGGAAGCGCTGATGGCCGGCCGCGACTGGTTCTGGGTTGCCGGCAACCACGATCCGGAAGCGCCAGCCGATCTGCCCGGTGAGACGGTGCGCGAACTGGCCATTGGCTCGCTGCTGTTCCGGCATGAGCCCTCGAAGCAGCGCGTCGAAGGTGAAATAGCGGGCCATCTGCATCCCTGCGCCCGCATAGTCCAGCAGGGCCGCTCGGTGCGGCGGCGCTGCTTTGCCGGCGATGGCGGCCGCATGATCATGCCGGCCTTCGGCGCCTATACCGGTTCGCTCAACGTCCTCGACCGCGCCTATGCCGGCCTGTTTCGGCTGGATACGCTGATGGCCTATATGCTTGGCACGGACCGCATCTTCGCCATCTCGCGCTCGATGCTCAGGCCGGGCTGAAACTGCCCTATCTGCCGTAATAGAGCGTCACCGTGTGCTTCGCCTCGGCGAAGAACAGCCATCTTTCGACCAGCATGCCGGCGAATTGCACGATCGCGGCGAGCACCGACAGCAACGCCGCTAGCGGCCATGGCAGAGCGAGCCCAATGGCAAGCAACACGACGGGCAAGGCAAAGGCCAGCGCCTGCGTGATCTGGCGTAGCCGCGCGCCGTGCTTGCGCGCGATGCGGAAACCCATTTCCTTGAGCAGATAATTTTCCTCGGTATGCGGCCATTCCAGCGACCGCACTGTGCCGCCGGCCAACCCCGTTGCGGTGTTGGCCGTGGTTGAGATCTCCAAACGGTCGTTGTAGCGCCAGGTCGCCAGCTTCCAACTCCAGCCGAACAAGGTCAGCAGCAGGCAAGCCGCCAACTGCACCTTCGAACCAAGCGCAAAGCCCTGCAGCAGCGCGTTCAGCAGCACGCTGCCGGTCATCGCTGAGAAGATGAGATAGCCGGGCAGGGTGAAGCGGCTGTGCCATTGGGCGATCGGCTTCAGCGACGCATAGATCATGCCGGTGGTGCAGACGGTGATGATTGCGCCGATGGCGGCCAGAGATCCGGCGATGCCGACCCAGCCATCGGTCTTGCCGAAGAATATCCAACCGATGCCGAACAGTCCCGCCGGAATGAAGGTGATGACCGAGGCAACACCTTCGCGCGACAGCCATGAACTGCGCCATTGCGAGAATGCCCGCCAGGCGCGTTCGGGGCGGCCGAGATGACCCGTTGAGGACAACAGGCCGGCCACGATCAGGCCGAGTGCCAGCCCCATGCCGATGAAGCCCAGCCAGAAATCGGCTGGGATGATCTGGAAGCCGCCGAGCACGCCCAGCAGCGCGAGCAGGCCGTAGCCGGCGCCGGTGGCGGTGGTGAAAAAGACGACGGAGAAGGCTGGATGCATGGGTCAGTTCGAAAGCATGCGGTCGACCCAGCCGAGGAAGCCGCCTTCGGCCCGCACCGTTTCCAATGCCGGCGCGGCCACCGATGCGGCGCGCGCGGTGTGGGCGCGTGGCGGCAAATATTTGTTGGTCGGGCGATAGCCGAGCTCAGGCATCAGGTCGACGCCGCCACGCTCCGCCACCAGTTGCGAGACAGCCGACAGGGGATCGCCGAGGTCGCCGAAATGCCGGGCGCTGGTCGGGCAAGCGGCGACGCAGGCCGGCACACGGTCTTCCTCGGCCAGATTGTCATTGTAGATGCGGTCGACGCACAGCGTGCACTTCTTCATCACCCCGACATCGGTGTCGAACTCGCGTGCGCCGTAAGGGCAGGCCCAACTGCACAATTTGCAGCCGATGCACTTGTCCTCGTCGATCAGCACGATGCCGTCCGAGGCCCTTTTGTACGAGGCACCGGTGGGGCAGACGGTGACGCACGCCGGCGTTTCGCAATGCAGGCAGGAGCGCGGGAAGTTCACCGTCCGACCGCCCATCTCGGTGGTGTGCTCATAGCTGTGCACGCGGTTGAACCAGACGCCGTCGACGTGGCCGCCATAGGGGTCGATGTCGGTCAGCGGCGCCATGTGGCCGCCGGTGTTCCATTCCTTGCAGGCGGTGACACAGGCTTGGCAGCCCACGCACGTATCGAGGTCGATGACGAGGCCGAGCTTCTTGCCGCTTTGACTTGGCAGACAGGTCATTCAGTCGCCTCTCTTGCCCGGCGGAATTCGGCGCCGAAAGTCAGCCTGTCGGGCGAGGGTTCGAAATGCGGCGGCTGCTGGAAACGCTCGAACTGCGGTTCGGTGAAGCCGGCTTCCTCAACAGCGCATTTGACGATGCGCACGCGCAGGTCGAACCATGCCGCCTGGCCGGTCACAGGATCGGAGTTCGAATAGCGCTTGCCCTGAGCGTCGGCCGAGGTCTGGTCGCCGATGATATGGTTGAGCAGGAAGCCACGGTTGCTCTCGGCCGCGTCGTCCTTCAGCCCCCAACTGCCGCGCCTTTTGCCGATCGCGTTCCAGGTCCAGACCGTGCTTTCGTTCACCCCGTCGATCAGCTTGATCTGCCCCTTCACCCTGCCGTTGATGCTCTCGATCCACACCCAGTCGTCATCGACAAGACCGAAACCGGCTGCCGTCCGGTGATGCACGAACAGCCGGTTCTGGCTGGTGATCTGCCTCAGCCACGCATTCTGCGAACCCCAGGAATGGTACATGTGCATCGGCCGTTGCGTCAGCGCATGCAGCGGATATTTTTCGAGGTCGACAGCCGCTTCCTCGAAGGGCATGTGCCAGAAGGGCAGCGGGTCCATGTAGGTCTCGATGCGCTGGCGATCACCCTTTGGTGGCAAGACAGGGCCATGCCCACGCGCGGCAAGGCGGAAACGCTGCAGCGGCTCGGAGTAGAGCTGGAAGACGATCGGCTCAGCCTTCGGGATGAAGCCCATGCTTTCGGCGAAGTCGAGATAGGAGCGGTTGGCCATCTTGTAGTAGCGCTGGTCGTCGGAGAAATCGTGGTGCCAGAAGCCACCATTGTCGATGTAGCGCTGCAACTGGTCCGGGTTGGCCTCGCCCCTGCCGGTCGAAGTCCCGTCCTTGCCGCGCCAGCCGGCGAGCGGGCCTATGCCCGGCGTGCGCTCATGATTGACGATGTAGTCGGCGTAGTCGGCATATTTGGCCGAACCATCGTCGTTGACGAAACCGGGCAGGCGGAGCCGCGCACCGAGTTCGATCAGCACCGACTGGAACGGCCTGACGTCGCGGTCGGGCTCGACGACGGGATGGCGGATGGCGTCGCCGGGTCCGTCGGCGTGGCTGATAGGCCGGTCGAGCAGGCTGATGCAATCATGCCGCTCGAGATAGGTGGTGTCCGGCAGCACGAGGTCGGCGAACGGCACGGTCTCGGAATAGTACGCGTCGGAATAGATGATGAAGGGGATCTTGTAGTTGCCCGCATCGTCATGGTCGGTCAGCATGGCAATGGTCTCGACGGTGTTCATCGAGGAATTCCACGCCATGTTCGACATGTACATCATCAGCGTATCGATCGGGTACGGATCGCCGGCCCAGGCATTGCGGATGACGGTGTGCATCAGGCCGTGTGCCGCCAGCGGTGCGTCCCAGGAATAGGCCTTGTCGATGCGAAGCGGCGTGCCGGCCTCATCGACCAGCAAATCGTCCGGCCCACAGACGAAACCGAGTGGCATGCCGTCAAGCGGCGTCATCGGCTTGACGGTTTTGCCGGCTGGCTTGGGACCGGGCGGAGCGGAGCGGGGGTAGGGCGGCTTGAAACGGAAACCGCCGGGAACATCCACCGTGCCCAGCAACACCTGGAGGAGATGGATGGCGCGGCAGGTGTGAAAGCCGTTCGAATGGGCCGAGATGCCGCGCATGGCGTGCATCGAGACAGGCCGCCCTTTGATGGTCTCGTGCCGGCGCCCGGCCCAGTCGGTCCAGGCGATTGGCAGTTCGATCGTCTGTTCGAAGGCGACATGCGCAAGTTCGGCGGCGATCCTGCGGATCGTATCGGCGGCAATGCCGCAGCGCTCGGCGACCGCGTCCGGCGCATAGCTCTCATCAAGGTAGCGATCGGCGATGAGCTGGAACACCGGGACGCAGCGGCGCCCGCCGATCGTGAAGCTGCCGGTCAGCGCCGGCTTCGCACCGGCATCGGCGGCGCCGACAGGCGTCTTCGCAACCCTGTCCCACGCCAGCGGATTTCCGTCGGCACCGCGCACGAACAGACCGTCATCGGCGGCACCCGGCTCCTGGATGACGAGCGAATGGGCATTGGTGTAGCGCAGCAGATAATCGAGATCGACGCGGCCCGCCTTGAGCAATTCGTGGATAAGCGCGAACACGAACAGGCCGTCGGTGCCGGGCCGGATGCCGATCCAGTCGTCGGCAATGGCATTGTAGCCGGTGCGGCACGGGTTGATCGAGACGACCTTGGCGCCGCGCGCCTTGAGTTTGCCGAGGCCGATCTTGATCGGGTTGGAATCATGGTCTTCGGCAACCCCGAACAGCATGAAATACCGGGTGTTGTCCCAGTCGGGCTCGCCGAACTCCCAGAAGGAGCCGCCGATCGTATAGAGGCCGCCAGCTGCCATGTTGACCGAACAGAAGCCGCCATGGGCGGCGAAATTCGGGGTGCCGAACTGGCTCGCCCACCAGCCGGTCAAGGATTGGGATTGATCGCGGCCGGTGAAGAAGGCCAGTTTCCTGGGGTCGGTCTGGCGGATGGCCGAGAGCCGTTCAGTGGCGATCGAAAACGCCTCCTCCCACTCGATCTCGCGGAACTCCCCCGAGCCGCGCGGCCCGCTGCGCAGCAACGGCTTCTTCAGCCTGGCCGGGCTGTAGTGCTGCATGATGCCGGAGCTGCCCTTGCCGCAGATCACGCCGCGATTGACCGGGTGGTCCCTGTTGCCGTTGATGTAGCGGACCTTGCCATCCTTGATGTGCACATCGATGCCGCAGCGGCAGGCGCACATATAGCAGGTCGTCCTGGCGATGCTGTCGGAAACATCAGGCGAGGTGTCGACGCCGTCGCCTTCGTCAGGCGCTCGCGTGTCGGCAAGCCGGCGTTGCGATGGTGCCGAATTCGCGCCGCGCGGCGGTCCCTGCATCATGATCCGGTGGTGCCTGTACGGCCCATGGATTTGGCCCGCGTCTTCGGCCCGGGGCCGCGCATGTAATGCTCTTCCGGGTGATATCGATCACCGGCAAGCCGCCGCCTTATGCCGCGGGTCCAATGCGCAAGCAGGGATCTGAACCGCCCGATCATTCTGCTCTCTGCGATCTCTCGGCGAATTTTTTCTAACTTCACTCGAAAACTTAGAATAAAGCTATCGATCCGTCTAATCAGTTGTTCTTGTAAATTCGATCGATATTGGTTCTTAATGCGGACATGACCCTGGACCAGTTGCGGATTTTCGTTGCCGTCGCCGAGCGCGGCCATATGACCAAGGCAGCGGAACTGCTGGGCATTTCGCAGTCGGCCGCATCGGCCGCCATCCGGGCGCTTGAAGAACAGCACGGCGTCCACCTGTTCAACCGGGTCGGCCGCAACATCGAGCTTGCCCAGACCGGCCACCGGTTCCTGCCGGAGGCCAAGGCCGTGCTCGAGCGGGCCGCCACCGCGCGCAATGTGCTGGAGCATGTCTCACAGACCGTCACCGGCAGCCTCTCGATCGCCGCCAGCCAGACCATCGCCAGCTACTGGCTGCCGCGCCGGCTGGCTTCCTTCCACGAAGCCTATCCGGCCGTCAGGCTGAGCGTCTCCATCGGCAACACCAGGCAGGTCGAGGCCAATGTCCTCGATGGCGCGGCGGATCTCGGCCTGGTCGAAGGCCGCACCGAGTCCGATATCCTGCGCCGCACCAAGGTCGACGTCGACAGGCTGATGCTGGTGGTTGCCAGCGCGCATCCTGAGATCCCTGAGATTGCGCCCGGCCGCCCTGACATCAAGGGCCTGCGCTGGATCATCCGCGAGGGTGGTTCGGGTACGCGCGAGGTGCTGGAGGATCTGGCGCGCCAAGAAGGGATTTCGCTCGCCGACCTCCAGATATTCCTGGTGCTGCCGAGCAATGAAGCTATCCGCCAGGCGGTCGAGGCGGGGGCCGGCGCCACCATCATCTCGGAGCTTGTCGTGGCTCGCGCCGTGGCCGAAGGCAGTCTGAGATCGGTGTCGCTCGAACTGCCGAAACGCGACTTCGCCATGATCACCCACCGCGATCGCCAGGCAAGCCTGGCCCAGATGGCGCTCAAGGCGCATCTGGGCGACGAAACCGTTGGAAGCGGTCTGGTGTAGTGCCACTTCAGAATCCGACCAGCCTACGTCGTCGGCTCAAGGCCGACCAGATATTTGATGCGGAGAATAGCAGATGTAATCTCCGCATCCTCTGCGGCGATTACATCTGTTGGTGCGGTGAATCAGCCGAACTTTCGCTGCGCATCCAGCGCCAGGCCAAGTCCGACCGAGCCGAACATGTCGCCTTCGATGACGGATGCCTGCGGCACCAGCGACAGAATTTCTCGCCTTGCCAGCGGGATCGCGGTCGATCCGCCGGTCAGGAACACCGCGGTGATGTCGGATGGCTCCACCTCAGCGTCGCGGATGGTCTGCGCCACCGTTGCCGTGACCCGCTCGATGTCCCTGGCAATCGTGGCGTCCAGCCCGTTGCGCGTGATTTCGGCGGCGAACTCCGCACCTGGCAGCTTCACGGCTACATGGGCGGACGAGCCATCGGTCAGCTGGATCTTGGCCTTTTCCACAAGTGCCGCCAGGGCATGTCCATAGCGGTGTTCGACGATGTGGATGAAGCGGTCGACCAGGTCGGCGCGCTCGGCCTCGTAGCGGATCTGGCGCAGATGCGTCATCGCCTTGGCGGTGTAGACCAGATTGATGCGCTGCCATGTCGCCAGATCGATGAAGTAGCTTGCCGGCAGATTGCGCTTGCCGTCCTTGGTTGGCGTCAAATAGCCGAGCTGCGGCATCACATGGGCGATGCTCAGCAGCCGGTCGAAATCCGTGCCGCCGATATGGACGCCTCGGCTGGCCAGGATGTCGTCCTTGCGGTCGAGCGAACGGGAGCGCTGCGGTGAAACGCGCACGATCGAGAAGTCCGACGTGCCGCCGCCCATGTCGATGATCAGCGCCAATTCCTCGCGTGTCACCTTCTGCTCGTAGTCGAGCGCCGCCGCGATCGGCTCGAACTGGAAAGCGATATGCTTGAAGCCCTGGGCGCGGGCGGCGTTCTCGAGTTCGCTTTGCGCCTTCGCGTCGGCCTCGGCATCGTCGTCGACGAATTGCACCGGCCGGCCAAGCACGACGGTCTCGACCGTATCGCCGGCATCTGCTTCCAGCCTCTTCTTGAGATGGCCGAGGAACATGCCGACGATCTCCATGAAGCCGATCGACCGCGATTTGATGCGGGTCTTTTCATGGGCCAGCGAACTGCCGAGCACGCTCTTCAGAGAACGCATCAGCCGGCCTTCGATGCTGTCGGTGTAGTTGGCGATGGCGTGGCGGCCAAAGCAGGTGCGGTTGTCCTCGAAGTTGAAGAACACGGCGCTGGGCAGCGTCACCTGGCCGTCCTCAAGCACGACGAGCCGCGGCTGCCCGTTGCGGACCACGCCCACGGTGGAGTTCGAAGTCCCGAAGTCGATGCCGCCGAAGGCTGGTCGCATGACAAGTTCCTGTATTTGTCGTCGGCGAGCCGAGAGGCGCCATAAGAAATCGCGCGCTGCCCGGGACGGGCTGCTCTGCCGAACCGAATTGTTTGTGTCCGCCATTTGGCTGGGGAGCGCGGTCTACCGCATGCTCCGGTAAAGGGAAACCACCTTTCGGGAAAAGTTCTGAAGTGCATCGCGTTTGAGCGGATTCACGCGACCCACTTCAGGTCTTTGATTCGATGCATGTCGTTCCCCCAAATCCGGGGCCACTTTTGGGCGACATGCATTAATCCCGCCGGAAGATCAGCCTTCCGAGCCAGCCGGTCAGCATGGCCAGCGAGATAGCGAACACGCCATAGAGGAAGGAATAATTGTGCGCGACACGGAAGATCGACTGTTCGAAACCGGATTTGCGGATTTCGAGCTGGGCCGAGCTTTCCTTGATGAACAGGCCGCTCTTGAACAGGAACGCGCGGGCCTTATGGGTTCCAACTGGCACATTTGGCGCCAGCCTCACTGTGGCGCGGAACAGGTTCTGCGACAGGAATTGCACGCCGCCGACATTCTCGCTGTAGAGGCCGGTCGCCGACTTGCGCTCCCGCAGCGCCGCCGTGAACTCCTCGATCGTCGCCGGGCTGTCGCCGGCATCGGCGGGCTGCATGTAGAGGTTGGAGGCGCCGAGCGACAGCTGCTTGTAGCTGTTGGGTTCGGTGATGTCCTGCAGCGGCCGCGTCGTCGCCACCGAATAGGAGACCGGCACGTTTTCGAAGGTCTCGGAGTCCAGATTGACCCAGACGCCGAGCACCCTGTCCTTGCGGCGCACCACCACCGGTTTGGGCGGACCTTCGAGCACGACGATGACGTCGTAACGGCCTTGGCGCGCGACGAGTGGATCCGGGTTTTCCAGCGAACCGAAGATGGTCAGGTCGGCCCCGGAAAAGCCGGCGGTGATCGAGACGTTGTCGGTGGAGAGCCCGATCTGGATGCCTTCGGTCAGCGGGACTTGTGCCTTCGCCGGCGCGGCGGCCGCAAGCAGCGACAGGACAATGGCGGTTGCGAATGTGTTGCGAGCCCTCATCAGTTGAGGCCCGCGGCAGACAGCGAATAGAGATTGGGCGGGGTGACGAACAGATCGATCGCCAATCGTATCGCCACCGCCAGAACCAGCAGCGCCAGCAAGGCCCTGAGCTGCTCGCCTCGCAGCCTCTGGCCGGCCTTGGCGCCGTACTGCGCGCCGGCGACCCCGCCCGCCATCAGCAGGAAGGCCAGCACGACGTCGACCGTCTGGTTGGTGGTGGCGTGGACCAGCGTCGTATAGGCGGAGGTGAAGATGATCTGGAACAGCGAGGTGCCGATGACGACGTTGGTCGGCACTTTCAGCAGATAGATCAGTGCCGGCACCATGATGAAGCCGCCGCCGACGCCCATGATCGACGACAGGAAGCCGATGCCGGCGCCAAGGCCAAGGACGGGGATGACGCTGACGAACAGTTTTGACGCCCTGAAGCGCATCTTCAGCGGCAAGCGGTGGATCCAGTTGTGCTGGCCGGATTTCTTCAGCACCGGCGCCGCACCGCTGCGCGTGGCGCGCAGCGCATTGACGCTTTCGACCAGCATCAGCCCGCCGACGGTGCCGAGCAGCACGACGTAGAGCAACGAGATGAACAGGTCGAGCTGGCCGAGCCTGCGCAGGAAGGCGAAGACGTAGATGCCGCCGGTGGAACCGACAATGCCGCCGGCCAGCAACACCCCGCCGAGCTTGAAGTCGAGCGTCCCTCGCTTCATGTGCGAAAGGACGCCGGAGACGGAGGAGGCAATGACCTGGTTGGCGCCGGTGGCGACCGCGATCGCCGGGGGTATGTTGTAGAAGATCAAGAGCGGCGTGATGAGGAAGCCGCCGCCGACGCCGAACATGCCCGACAGGAAACCTACCGCCGCGCCCATGGCCAGCAGGACGAAGATATTGACGGAAATTTCCGCGATCGGGAGATAGATGCCCACCCGTCAGTCTCGATCAGTTCTGCCTGTCGGCGAATGCAACCGTTGCGGGCATCTTGGACCGACAAGCCAATTCGTTCTTGCGCCGGAGGTGCTGCGAAGTCAAACCGCGCTACGCCGCCGAAACAAAAAACATCTCAATCAGTTAACAGGCGAATGTGTGGCAAGGGCGTCGTGGAAACGACGCCTCTGCCGTTATTTGCGCGCCAGCAGCGCCTTGACCAGGTTTTCGTCGACTTCGCCGGTCGCCGCCATCTTGTTGTCGGTCTGGAAAGCCATGATCGCGGTCTTCGTCTTCTGGCCCATCTTGCCGTCGGCGCCGCCGGCGTCGTAGCCGTTCTTGTTGAGAATGCGCTGGATGTTCTGGACGGCTTTCTTCATGTCGATGCTGGCGGTCGTCTGCGGCGCGCCGTCCTGCCAGGACTCGGGAATGTCGGCCGAATTGGCTGTCGCATCCAGTGGCTTGGCCTTCCACAGCGCGGTCGCGGCGCGGGCGCGTTCCAGTTGCTCGGGCCGCAGCGCATTGGCGATCTCGTCACGCTTGGCCGCCGCATCCTTGTCGCCGGTCTTGGCGACGAGCGCGAACCATTTGTAGGATTCCTCGAGGTTCTGCTTCATGCCGACGCCCTTGGCGGCGAGGATGCCGAGATTGAACTGGCTATCCTTGACGCCGACGTCGGCCGCCGCCTGGAACCAGTGCGCGGCCGATTCATTGTCGGTCACGCCGTCTGCCGCCATGGCGAACAGGACGGCCAGATTGTGCATGCCGCTGGCGTTGCCCTGTGCTGCGGAAAGCTGGTACCAGGTCTTCGCTTTCTTGATGTCGCGCGCGACGCCGATGCCCTTTTCGTAGAAATTTCCGATGCGGTATTCGGCCGGCGCAAAGCCGAGTTCCGCCGATTTCTCGTACCATTT
Source organism: Mesorhizobium sp. M7A.F.Ca.US.006.01.1.1 (assembly GCF_003997935.1). Classification (GTDB taxonomy): domain Bacteria; phylum Pseudomonadota; class Alphaproteobacteria; order Rhizobiales; family Rhizobiaceae; genus Mesorhizobium. The sequence goes on along the minus strand of NZ_RZQL01000016.1, from coordinate 23,332 downwards.
GGCTGCTGCCGCCATGTCTTCCTTGACGCCGCGCGACTCGGCATAGCGCGAGCCGATTTCGAACAGCGCCTTGGCGTCGCCGCCGGCGGCGGCATCCCGCAAGGCGGGCGGGCCGGCGTCAGCGGGAATGTCGAACTTTGCCGTCATCGCCGGCGACGCGTCCACCGGCGGAACCGCGCCCGTGGTGTCCTTGGCAGTGGTTGGCTCTGCCGCCACAGGCTGGATGCCGGTGTCGGTATCGGCAGCTTCCGCGGCGACCGGAACGGTCGAGGCGGGCGCAGCCGAGGCTGTCGTCGTCTCGGACACCGCTGGGTTCGCATCGGCCGATGTAGCCAAGGCGACGGGGGCGGGAACCGGTTCTGCGGTCGGCGCGGCACCCATCGGCGGCTCGGCGCCTGGCGGCGTGGCAATCATGCTTTGCGCGGCCATGTCGTCCTTGGATGGCGGTGCGGACGGCTCGGCCTGTCTGACGGTGCGGTCAGGCGCGCTTTCCACTGCCGCGGGCTGCGCGTCCGTCTTTGGCTGGCTCGCGGCATCGAGCGAGGCGGTCTGCACCGGCTGCGAGGCTACGATCGGCGCGACGTCGTTGCTTGCCAGCTGGGCGGGATCGGCGAAGAAGGCCTTGCCCAGTTGCAGGGCGCCCAGTGCCAGCAGGATCGCGGTTGTCCCCATCAGGATCGGCTTGCGCCGTGCCTTGAGCAGGTCGCCGATCCGCAGTGCCTTCACCGGTCCGGTCATCGTCGACTGGCGCTTCAGCGCATCGGCCTCGGCGGCCGCGGCCTGCGCCGCACGCCGGGCAGCGGCGATGAAATCCGATTTCGCGGCGTCGGTGTCGCTGGGCTTGGCCGGCTGGCCGCGCTCGTCACGCACGCGCTTCATGATGGCATTGAGATCCGGTGCGCCGGAGCCGGGCTCCAGCGGCCGGTTGGCCATTTTCGGATCGAGCGGCTCGTCGAGATCGACGCTCGGGATTGGGGCACTCGGCGCTGAGCCGGCCAGTGGCGGCATGTCCGCCTCCTTCTTGCCCTTGAAGGCGCGGGCCAGCCCGCCGAACAACGATTTGCGGCCGCCGGCCTGTTCGCCTTTCTCGGGGATCGTGTCCGAACCGAGCGCTGCCATGGCCGCCGCCGCGGCAGCCTCGGCCGGCGTGCGCGTGCCGATACCAATACCCAGGTCGCCACGCGTACCCAGGTCGCCACGCGTACCCAGGTCGCCACGCGTACCCAGGTCGTTGCGCAGGATGGCGGCGGCACGGCCATCGAGATCGGCCATGTCCCCAGTCAATGGCAGGGGCTGATCGATATCCATTGACGGCGCGTCGACGGCCATCTTGGGTCGGCGCACGCCGCGCCAGTTGCTAGGCTCGGCCGGTGCCGCATCCAGCAATTCGCTCATCGCCTCGACCGGCTCGCCGGGTTCGAGCGAACCCAGCCGGTCGACGATCTTGAGCAACGTGTCGTGGATGGCCTCGAACGTTCTCGAATTGCGCTCGTCGGAGCGCCGCGTCAGCGTTTCAAGCGTCTTCAAATCCTGGGCGAGGCCGGAAACCGCAGTCGTATTGGCACTCGAACCGGCCAGCGATTGCACTGCGTTCTCGGCCGCTTCGCGCGCCGCGCCAAGGATGGAATCGCGGGTTCCTGCGAGCGACTTTTCAATTTCGTTGAGACGCGGGCTGATGTCCTCGAATTCCGGCAGCGGAGTGCTGGGCTTGGAAAGATGGGCGGACAGGCCGGCAACCTGTGCTTCCAGGCTACGGATCAGCGCCGGATCGATGCCGGCGACCTGTGCGGCCGACGCGTCCAGCCGGCTTGAAATGTCTTCGAGCCGGCTCTCCAGGCCGCGGATCGCGGCTTCGCCCGCGGGATCGGGAACACGCGTTTCCATGCGCTTGGCCAAAGCGGTGAAGCGGGCATCGATGGCTTCCATGATGCCGGCGCTGTCGACCTGCGGCATGCGCTGGTCGAGCCTGTCGGCAACCTCGTCCAGTCTGCGCTCGAGATCGCGGAACAGCATGTTGCCCTGTTCGATGGCGTCACCCTGGCGGCGTTCCATCATGCTCGACAGCACGTCGAAGCGTTGCTCCAGCCCATGGAAGATGTAGTCGGCGTCAGGCATGGCGGGTGCCTGGTCGATCTTGTCGGCGATGAGTGCGATCTGCTTGGCAAGGCGCTCCATCGCCTGCTCCGGCAGATTGGCGCGGCCGGCGAGTTCGTCGACCCGGCCCGACAGCGTGCTCAACCGGTCCATGACCGCGTTGCCCGGACGATCCTGCGCCACTTCCTCGATCTGTCGGGCAAGCGAGTCGATCCGCTTCTCGATGCGCTCGAATGCCTCGTGGTCGAATGAATTGGCTTGCGCGGCGACCGTGGATGCAACGATGGCGCGGGAAATCTCGTCCAGCCGCTCGTCGATCATGCCAAGCGTGTCGCTGCCGCGATTGTCCTGCTGGCTGGCGAAATGGTCGACAGCGCCGGCAAGCGTGCGCACCTTCTCCTCCAGCGAGCGCAGCGACAACGATTCCGGCAAATTGTTGACGGCATTGCTGATCTGCTCCAGCCGTGCGGTGAGAGCAGACAGGCCGGGGTCGTCCGAGCGCTTGCGCTGGTCGGCGTCGACGCGGTCTTCGAACGCCGTCCAGCGGCGATCGAAATCGTCCCAGCGGCGGTCGACCTTCTGCACGCTCTCTTCGCGTGCCAGCGTTTCGAGTGCGGCTTTGACCTGTTCGAGCTCGAGCCGCAGCATGTTGACGCTTCTGTCGTCGCTCTTCTCGGCCAGGGTCTGGATGGCGCCCGAAAGCCGCTCGAACTCAAGGCCGAGTTCAGCACTGCCCTTGGCCGAAGCACCGGGCTTTGCGCCTGACTGGAAAGCCCGCTCGATGTCATTGCGCAGCGCTTCGAATTCCCGCTGCAGACCCGCGGTCATCTGGTGGCGCAATTCCTCGCGCATGCCGCGCAATTCGCCGGCGATCTTGCCGACCATGGCAACGCCATCCTCCTGGCCGCGCACGCGATCGATATCGCGGGCAATGGCCTGGTAATTCTGCTCGAAAGCGGCGGCTCCCTGCATCGGGCTCTTCGAACGCGGCGCGGGCTGCGGGTCCTCATACCAGCGCTGCTGGGCAGCGGGCCGGGCGGCGGGGTAGCGCGCGTCGGCGCCATATTGGCGGGGATCGGGTTGGCGGAGTTCGGGACGTGCCATCGGATCCTCGCGCGTCCGCTCCAGGCGCTGCTCCAATGTCTCCAGCGACTGGTTCAACTGCTCGAGCGTGGTCTGCGGCCTGCGCTGCCTGCCGGCGTTGAGTGTATCGAGATAGGACCGCTTGCTGTTCATAGGTGCGTCCGTCTTTCAGAATGGCTGGCTCGTGGCCAGTTCCCCCAAGTCCCTGCCGGAACGAAGGCGACCTGCGGCTATGCCGCGGCGGAAGACGAGCTTCCCAGGCTCTCGCCCGCGCTCCGAAAAACCGTGAAAAATTCGATACAGGATAAACACGGGTAGCCGACGCGCCCACATTTCCCCCAACGTGGTAAACAACGCGTTAACCAAACTTAAGAAATTGAAAGGATGCTAGCCGGCCTGACGGTGCGGCATAAAGGGCGGCGCGCAGAACGCCCTTGCGTCATCATGCGGCAATCGGTATAGAATTGACGTAAACGTAAAAGGCGCATTGAGCGCATGTTTGCGATTTGTTTGTTGAAACCACGACTGGAAGCAGGCCCCCGCTTCCAGTCAGGCGACGCACGGTCCGGGACCGCGACGCCACCAGACGGGGAAAGCCAGTGACCATGAAGCTTATCTCGGCCGGCGAGACCGCGGCCAATACCAATATGTCTGCCGAAGCCGGCGAGGACCTCGTCCGCATCGGCGAGATGGCGAAGAAATATGGAGTGACGCTGCGCACGCTGCGTTTCTACGAAGACAAGGGCCTGCTCAACCCGCAGCGCGACGGTTCGACCCGTCTCTACACGCGCCGCGACAAGGCCCGCCTCAAGCTGATCCTGCTTGGCCGCAAGGTTGGATTCTCGCTGCGCGACGTCAAGCAGATGATGGATCTCTACGATCCGACCGGTTCAAACACCAAGCAGCTCAAGCTCGCGCTGGACAAGTCGGAAAAGCAGCTTGCCCGCCTGCAGAAGCAACGGGCGCTGATCGACGACGCCATCAACGAGCTGAGCGGCTCGATGTCGGCGGTGCGCCAGATGCTGAGCGAGCGTTCGGCGCCGCAGGCGAGCGCCGCCAGCTAAAGCAATTCCGTCCGGAATTGCGCCAGACACCAAGTCGTCTGCGGATTGTCTGAGTTCTGTCGAGCCGCGTGGCCTGCCACGCGGCTTTTCGTTGTCCTGGCCCACTCTTATGGCCTTTGGGCGCTGGCTTGCGCAACGTCGCGCCGCTACGCTCATTGCTCCAGTGGGCGGAAATCTTGTCGCATCGAAAAAATTGACGTTTACGCAAACGTCAATTTTTGCTATCCCGCTCCCAATATGGGTCCGCATGCCGCCCCTGGCTTGTCTTCGGGGCATTCGGACCGGGTTTGCAGGGTGGAGAAAAAGCATGCCGACATACAGGGCTCCGGTCCAGGATACTCTGTTCGTGCTCAACGAGGTTCTGGGTTATCAGCGTTATTCGAACCTTCCCGGATTTGCCGACGCCACGCCCGATGTGCTCGAGGCGATCCTGGCCGAAGGCGCCAAGCTCGCCGAAAACGTCATGCATCCGCTGAACCGTGTCGGCGACATGGAAGGCTGTGTGCGCCACGACGATGGCTCGGTGACCACGCCGAAAGGCTTCAAGGAGGCCTTCGACCAGTATCGCGAGGGCGGCTGGATGGGATTGGCCGCACCCGTCGAGTTCGGCGGCCAGGGCCTGCCCTATGCCGTGCATACCGCCGTCGCCGAATATATGGTCTCGGCCAATATGTCCTTGATGATGTATCCGGGCCTGACGCAGGGTGCGATCGCCGCGATCATCACCCACGGCACCGACGAGCAGAAGGCAACATGGTTGCCGAGGATGATCGAGGGTGCCTGGACCGGCACCATGAACCTGACCGAGCCGCATTGCGGCACGGATCTCGGCCTGTTGCGCACCAAGGCGGTGCCGAACGGCGATGGCACCTATAAAATTTCAGGCCAGAAGATCTTCATCTCGGCCGGCGAACACGACATGTCGGACAACATCGTCCATCTGGTACTGGCCCGCATCGAGGGCGCGCCGGAAGGCGTCAAGGGCATCTCGCTGTTCATCGTGCCGAAGCTCAAGCTCGACGCATCGGGCAATCCAGGCGCCAGGAACACCGTCTCCTGCGGCTCGATCGAGGAGAAGATGGGCATCCATGGCAATTCGACCTGCGTCATGAACTATGACGAGGCTGAGGGCATGCTGCTCGGCGAGGCCAATGGCGGCCTGAAGGCGATGTTCACGATGATGAACGAGGCGCGCCTCGGTGTCGGCCTGCAGGGACTTTCGCTGTCGGAGATCGCCTATCAGAACGCTGTCGGCTACGCCAAGGACCGTTTGCAGGGCCGCTCATTGTCGGGGCCGAAGGCGCCGGACAAGAAGGCCGACCCGATCATCGTCCATCCCGACATCCGCCGCAGCCTGATGACCATGAAAGCCTTCAACGAGGCCGGCCGCGCGCTGGCGCTGTGGACGGCGATCAAGTCCGACATTGCCCACCGCTCCGGCGATGACAAGGACCGCCAGGCCGCCGACGATTACACCGGCCTGATGACGCCGGTGGTCAAGGGCGTGCTCACCGACAAGGGCTTTGACCACGCCGTCATGGCGCAGCAGGTGTTCGGCGGTCACGGTTATATCGAAGAGCACGGCATGAGCCAGTTCGTGCGCGATGCCCGCATCGCCATGATCTATGAAGGCGCCAATGGCATCCAGGCGCTCGACCTCGTCGGCCGCAAGCTTGGTTTGCATGGCGGCCGCGCCGTGCAGGCCTTCTTCAAGGAGGTCGGCGAATTCTGCGAGGAGAACCGCGCTAACGAGAAGATGGCGCCGTTCACCAAGGCGTTGAAGAAAGGTCTCAACGATTTGCAGGCGGCGACCATGTGGCTGGTGCAGAACGGCATGGCCAAGCCCGACAATGCGGGTGCCGCCTCGACCGACTACATGCATCTCTTCGGCCTGGTCGCTCTGGGCTACATGTGGGCGCAGATGGCCAAGGTGGCACTTGGTAAGACGGACGCCATTGGCGCGCAATCTTCCTATGAAAACAACCTGGCTTTCTACGACAACAAGGTCGTGACGGGGCGCTTCTTCATGGAGCGGATCATGCCGGAGACGTCGGCGCATCTCGCCCGCATTTCGAGCGGTGCCGACACATTGATGGCACTGCCGGCGGAAGCGTTCTAAAGATGATCGGCGTCCTCCTCCCCCTTGAGGGGAGGTGGCCCGAAGGGCCGGGAGGGGTCGCTGCGGCAGTGCGCCGGCCTCAGTTTCGATGATGCATCTCGGGAGGAGTATCATACCAGCATGACCAACCCAGCTGAAATCCTTGGCCTTCCGAAGCCCGCCTGGGCGGCGGACGAGGTCGGCATGCTCTACGACATGGCACATCGCTTCATGTCGGAGGAGATCGCACCGCGCTACGACGAGTTCGAGAAGAACGAGATGGTCGATCGCGAGAGCTGGCTGAAGGCAGGTTCCGCCGGTCTGCTCTGCGCCTCGATGCCGGAAGAATATGGCGGCTCGGGCGGCACCTTCGCGCATGAGAGCGCCATCATCGAGGCCATCGGCCATGTCGGCGTCGACGGTTTCGGCATCGGCCTGCACAATTCGATCGTCGCCCCTTACATCCTCCACTACGGCTCCGACGAGCAGAAGAAGAAATGGCTGCCGAAGCTGGCGACCGGCGAGCTGATCGGCGCCATTGCCATGACCGAGCCGGGCGCCGGCTCCGACCTGCAGGGCGTCAAGACGCGGGCGCAGAAGGATGGCAACCAGTACAAGATCAACGGCTCCAAGACCTTCATCACCAACGGCCAGCTTGCGAACTTCATCATCGTCGTCACCAAGACCGATCCGGAGAAGGGCGCCAAGGGCACCTCGCTGATCGTCGTCGAGACCGACGAGGTCGAAGGTTTTCAGCGCGGCCGCAACCTCGACAAGATCGGGCTCAAGGCCAACGACACTTCGGAGCTGTTCTTCAACGACATGCGCGTGCCGACCTCCAACCTGCTCGGCCATGAGGAAGGGCAGGGCTTCGTCCAGCTGATGCAGCAACTGCCGCAGGAGCGGCTGCAGATCGGCACCGGCGCTATCGCCATGATCGAGCGGGCGCTGGCGCTGACCATTGACTACGTCAAGGAGCGCAAGGCGTTCGGCAAGGCGATCATCGATTTCCAGAACACCCAGTTCAAGCTGGCCGAACTCAAGACCGAGGCCACCATCGGCCGCGTCTTCTACAATGATTGCGTCACCCGCCACATCGCGGGCGGCCTCGATCCTGTGACCGCGTCGATGGCCAAGTACTGGCTCAGCGACCTGCAGGGAAAAGTCGTCGACGAATGCCTTCAACTGCATGGCGGCTATGGCTACATGAATGAATACCCGATCGCCCGCATGTTCCGCGACGCCCGCGTCCAGCGCATCTACGGCGGCACCAACGAGATCATGAAATTGCTGATCGGCCGCTCTCTCTGAGAGCGACATCAGGCAAACCCAAGGAGCAAGCAAATGGCTGAAGCTTATGTCTATGACGCCGTGCGCACGCCGCGCGGCAAGGGCAAGAAGGACGGATCGCTGCATGAGGTGCCGGCGGTGCGGCTTGCCGCCAAGACGCTCGAAGCGCTGCGCGACCGCAATGGGCTGGATACCGGCACTGTCGACGACATCATCTTCGGCTGCGTCGATCCGGTCGGCGAGGCGGGTTCGGTCATTCCGCGCGCCGCCGCCTTCGAGGCCGGCTACGACACCAAGGCGCCCGGCATGCAGATCTCACGCTTCTGCGCTTCGGGGCTCGACGCCATCAATTTCGGCGCCGCCAAGATCGCGCAGGGCGCCGATGAGATCGTCATTGCCGGCGGCGTCGAATCGATGTCGCGCGTCGGCATGGGCGCTTCCGGCGGTGCCTGGTTCATGGATCCTTCGGTCGGCCTGCCCGGCTGGTTTGTGCCGCAAGGCATCTCGGCCGACCTGATCGCCACCAAATACGGCTTCAGCAGAGACGACGTCGACGCCTATGCGGTCGAGAGCCAGAAGCGCGCCGCCAAATCCTGGGCCGATGGCCGTTTCAAGAAGTCCGTCATCCCGATCAAGGACCAGAACGGCCTGACCATCCTCGACCATGACGAGCATATGCGCCCGTCGACCGACATGCAGTCGCTGGCCTCGCTCAACCCGTCCTTCGTCATGCCCGGCGAAATGGGCGGCTTCGACGCGGTTGCCGTGCAGAAGCATCCCGAGGTGGAAGAGGTCAACCACGTCCATCATGCCGGCAATTCGTCCGGCATCGTCGATGGCGCGGCGGCCGTGCTGCTCGGTTCGAAAAAGGCCGGCAAGGCGATGGGGCTGAAGCCGCGCGCCCGCATCCGCACCTTCGCCAACATTGGCTCCGAGCCGGTGCTGATGCTGACCGGCCCGGTCGACGTCACCGAGAAGTTGTTGAAGCGCGCCAAGATGAAGCTCTCCGACATCGACCTGTTCGAGCTCAACGAAGCCTTCGCTTCGGTGGTGCTGCGCTACATGCAGGCGTTCGACATCGATCACGACAGGATCAACGTCAACGGCGGTGCCATCGCCCTGGGTCATCCGCTCGGCGCCACCGGCGCGATGATCTTCGGCACGGTGCTGGACGAACTCGAGCGCCGCGATCTCAACACCGCTCTGGTGACGCTGTGCATCGGCGCCGGCATGGGCACGGCAACCATCATCGAACGCGTCTGACGGGGAGAGAAACGATGAGCTACACCAATTTCACCCTCGACATCGACGCCGACGGCATTGCGCTGATCACCTGGGACATGCCTGGCCGCTCGATGAACGTGTTCACCGAAGAGGCGATGCGGGAATTGAACGCCATCGTCGACAAGGTGGCTGGTGACGCCGCCATCAAGGGCGCCGTGATCACCTCCGGCAAGGACACCTTCTCCGGCGGTGCCGACATCACCCTGCTGCAGAAGATGCTGACGACCTTCGCCGCGGAAAAGGGCAAGGACGCCGAAAAGGCGACCAAGGCGCTGTTCGACAATGCCGGCATGATGACCGGCCTGTTCCGCAAGCTGGAAACTTGCGGAAAGCCGTGGGTGTCGGCGATCAACGGCACCTGCATGGGCGGCGCCTTCGAATTGTCGCTGGCCTGCCACGGCCGTGTCGCCGCCGATAGCGACAAGGTGAAGATGGCGCTTCCCGAGGTGAAGATCGGAATCTTCCCGGGCGCCGGCGGCACTCAGCGCGTGCCGCGGCTGACCGATCAGCAGCAGGCGCTGCAGATGCTGACCTCCGGCCAGACGCTGTCGCCGCAGAAAGCCAAGTCGATGGGCCTGATCCATGAGATCGCCGAGCCGGCCAGGCTGGTCGAGACCGCCAAGGCGATGATCAGGAATGGCCTGAAGCCAGTGGCGCCATGGGACGAGAAAGGTTTCAAGCTGCCCGGCGGCCAGATCTATTCGCCCGCCGGCTTTAATCTGTGGCCGCCGGCCATCGCCATCCTGCGTCGCGAGACTTACGGCAACTATCCGGCCGCCGCCGCGATCCTCAAATGCGTCTATGAAGGCCTGCTGGTGCCGTTCGACACCGCCTTGCGCATCGAGCAGCGCTACTTCACCGAGATCATGCAGACCAGGGAAGCGGCGGCGATGATCCGCTCGCTGTTCGTATCGCTGCAGGAACTGAACAAGGGCGCCCGCCGCCCCGCCGGCGTGCCCGAAACCAAATTCAAGAAGATCGGCATTCTCGGCGCCGGCTTCATGGGCGCCGGCATCGCCTATGTCACCGCCAAGGCCGGCATCCCGGTGGTGCTGCTCGACCGTGATCTGGAATCGGCCGCCAAGGGCAAGGCGCATTCCGACAGCCTGATCTCGGATCAGGTCAAGAAGGGCCGCGCCAAGCCGGAGGACAAGGACAAACTGCTGTCGCTGATCACGCCGACGGCAGACTATGCCGACCTTGCCGGCTGCGATCTGGTGGTCGAGGCGGTGTTCGAGGATTCGGGTGTCAAGAAGGGCGCCACCGAACAGGCGGAAGCCGTGTTGAAGCCATCGGCGATCTTCGCGTCGAACACCTCCACCATCCCGATCTCGTCGCTGGCCAAGAATTCGGCGCGGCCGAAGAATTTCATCGGCATTCATTTCTTCTCGCCGGTCGACAAGATGATGCTGGTCGAGATCATTTTGGGCAAGAAGACCGGCGACAAGGCGCTGGCCACCGCGATCGACTTCGTCCGCGCCATCAAGAAGACGCCGATCGTCGTCAACGACACGCGCGGCTTCTACGTCAACCGCTGCGTGCTGCGCTACATGTCGGAAGCCTACAAGATGCTGATCGAAGGCGTTCCCGCGCCGATGATCGAGAATGCGGCGAAGGCTGCCGGCATGCCGGTCGGCCCCTTGGCGCTGACCGACGAGACGGCCATCGACCTTGCCCAGAAGATCATGAAGCAGACCATCAGGGATTTGGGCGACAAGGCGGTCGATCCCAAGCAGATGGCGCTGATAAACACCATGGTCGACGATCACGGCCGCTTCGGCCGCAAGAACGGCAAGGGTTTTTATGATTACCCGGCAAAGCCCGCCAAGAAGAAGCTGTGGCCGGGCCTCAGGGAGCTCTATCCGCAGCTTGCGCCCGAGAAGGTCGATTATGAGGAACTGCAGCAGCGGCTTCTGGTCACCATCGCGCTGGAAGCCGCCCGAGTGATGGAAGAAGGCATCGTCACCGACCCGCGCGAGGCCGATGTCGGCTCGATCCTCGCTTTCGGCTTCGCTCCCTACACCGGCGGTGCGCTGTCCTACATCGACGGCATCGGCGCCAAGGCGTTCGTCAAGATCGCCAGGAACCTGCAGAAGAAATACGGCGCGGACTTCAAGGCGCCCAAGCTGCTGCTCGATATGGCCGAGAAGGATGAGAGCTTCTACCAGCGCTTTGATCCCCACGCGAAAGGCGAGGCCAGGAAAGCGGCGTGAGTAAGCCTTGCACTGTGGACAAGATGGTGGTCCGGGGGTAGAACGGGGCAGGTATTTTTTCCTGTTCGAAGGAGAGCGACACATGCTCTCGCATGACCGTGTCTGGGCTGCCATCGATGCTCTTGCCGAGCGCTATTCGCTTTCGGCCTCGGGGCTGGCCAAGCGTGCGGGGCTCGATTCCACCGCCTTCAACAAGTCGAAGCGCCTGTCGTCGGACGGCCGGCCGCGCTGGCCCTCGACCGAATCACTGGCCAAGATCATCGAGGCGACAGGCGCTTCCCTCGACGAATTCACAGGTTTGATTGAAGGTCGGGCCGGGGCCGGCCATGCCGCTTCGATTGCCCGCCGAAGCTCAGTGCCGCTGCTCGGCTTTGCCCAGGCCGGCGCTGGCGGCTTCTTCGACGATGCCGGCTTCCCGGCGGGTCAGGGCTGGGATCTGGTCGAACTGCCAGCGCAATCGACCGAGAGCTCCTACGCGCTGCAGGTGCAGGGCGATTCCATGTTGCCGCTCTACCGCAATGGCGATGTCCTCATCGTCGAGCCGGGCGCGGTCACCCGCAAGGGCGATCGCGTCGTCGTCAAGACCACATCAGGCGAGGTGATGGCCAAGGTGCTCGAGCGCCAGACCGTCAGGTCGATTGCGCTGGTCTCGCTCAATCCCGATCATCCCGACCGCGATATTCCCATGCGCGATGTCGAATGGGTGGCGCGGATTGTCTGGGCAAGCCAATAGGCCAAGCTGGTGCGGCTTCTCCATCATGCGCTGGCGGTTCTGATGGTCCCTGTGATGGCAGCCATCGTCGTCACTGGCGGTCGCGCGCTGAAAGGAAGTGAAAGCGTCATTACGGTGGACCAGCTTGATCCGGGCGCCGATACGATGGCGCAGCAGGCTGCCGGAACGGTGCCGCAGGAGCCGGCCACATCCGCGATCGCAGCCCCACAGCCACCGAAGCCGGCGCCGCATTCAAGGGCGATAGATCCCCAAATTGTCGCGCCACCGGAACTGCCCGCCGACGGGCTTGAACGGGTCGAGCCGCGCGAGCCGCTGAGCAAGCTTGCGCTGGCTGTGCCGCCCAGGCCGAAAATGCCCGACGATTGGAACGGCACAAAGCTGTTCCAGCCGGTTGCGCCGGCCGCCGGCCTGATCGAGGCGAAGGGCTATTCGGTCGCGGTTTCCGGCATCGACATCGTCAGGCAGGACGAGACCTGCAGCGAGGACGGCAAGTCCTGGCCGTGCGGCGTCCGGGCGCGGACGGCGTTCCGCGCCTTCCTGCGCGGCCGCGCGGTGGTCTGCACGGTGCCGCCGCAGGGCGGCCGTGACCTGATCGCCGCCGAATGCCGGATCGGCAAGCAGGATGTCGGCCAATGGCTGGTCGACAACGGCTGGGCGCGCGCCGCCAAGGGCGGACCCTATGTCGAGGCCAGCGACAAGGCGCGCACGGCGAAGAAGGGCATTTTCGGATCGGCGCCCGATCTGTCCGGCATGCCGGCGATGCCGGCCGCGCCAGGCCCGGCGCCTCAGGCGCCGGGTTCGATCCTGGAAGAGGTCGATGGCGTGCTCAAGCCAACTGACCAGCCAGCGCCCGCTCAATGAGCGCACGCGTCTCGGCAACGCCATAGAGTGCTGCGAACGAGCCGAAGCGCGGGCCGCGCTCCTGGCCGATCAGCACCTGGTAGATCATCTGGAAGAAGGCGCCCGATACGCCGGGGCCGCCTTCCGGGCTCTGCTTGGAATGGTCCTGATAGCGCTCGATCCTGCGTGCGACGTTGAGCGAGGCGTTCTGGATCGCTTCGCCGCTGGCGTCCGCCGGCAGCGCGCCAAGTGCTTCGTCGAGGGCTGCCAGCGCCTCGCGCTCGACCTCGTCGGCGGGCCGGAAGGTTTTCGTCGGCTTCACGAAATCGTCGAAATAGCGGATCGCATGGCCGACCAGCCGGTCGAGTTCGGGGTGCGTCGCTGGCGTAACGCCCTGCGTATGGCGCGAGATGAAACCCCACAGCACATCCTTGTTCTGCGCGTTGGAGGCGCTGACCAGATTGAGCAGCAGCGAGAACGGCACCGGCATGTCGATCGCGGGCGGGTTGCCGTCATGCATATGCCAGACCGGATTGCCCAGCCGTTCCTTCCAGTCCTGGCGGGGATAGGCGGCCAGGAACGTATAGTATTCGTCCACGGCCCGCGGGATGACGTCGAAATACAGCTTCTTGGCCTGCCGCGGCCGCTGGTACATGTAGAGCCCGAGGCTTTCGGTCGGCGCATAGGTCAGCCACTCGTCGATGGTCAGCCCATTGCCCTTCGACTTCGAGATCTTCTGGCCGTTCTCGTCGAGGAACAGTTCGTAGACGAAATGCTCCGGCGCCCGTCCGCCCAGAATGTTGCAGATGCGGTCGTAGACCACGGCATTGGTCTGGTGGTCCTTGCCGAACATCTCGAAATCGACGCCAAGGGCTGCCCAGCGCATGCCGAAATCCGGCTTCCACTGCAGCTTCACGCGGCCGCCGGTGATCGAAAGCGTGGTCTCGGTGCCCTCGTCGTCGAAGGTGATGGTGCCGGCCTTGGCGTCGACATGCTTCATCGGCACGTAAAGCACCCGGCCGCTCTTCGGCGAGATCGGCAGGAACGGGCTGTAGGTCGCCTGCCGCTCGGGCCCGAGCGTCGGCAGCATCACCGCCATGATCTGGTCATAGCGTTCGGCGGCGCGCTTGAGCATCGCATCGAAGCGGCCGGACTTGTAGTATTGCGTCGCGCTGGCAAACTCGTAGTCGAAGCCGAACGTGTCGAGGAAGCGGCAAAGCATCGCATTGTTGTGGTCGGCGAAGCTCGCATAGTCGCCGCCGAAGGGGTTGGGGACCGACGACAGCGGCTTGTGCAGATGCGGCTCGAGTGCGGCGCGGTCCGGCACGCTGTCAGGTATCTTGCGCATGCCGTCCATATCGTCGGAAAAGCACAGCAGCTTGGTCGCGACCTTGTCCTGCGTCAGGACGCGGAAGGCATGGCGCACCATCGAGGTGCGCGCCACCTCGCCGAACGTGCCGATATGCGGCAGGCCGGACGGTCCGTAACCAGTCTCGAACAGGACTGTTTGCGGGAAGTCGGCGCCTTTGTAGCGCTCGATGATCTTTTTGGCTTCCTCGAAGGGCCACGCCTTGCTTTCGGTCGCGGCCGCCAGCAGCTCGGGGTTGAGATCGATGATGTTTGATCCCGCCATGTCACAGTTTTCCAAATCATTTGCCGGCCCGAAGGCGGGCCGCAGCAAGGGTTTTTCAACCGGTCTCTAGGCGTGCAGCGCCGGAGCGTCAACGCGTGCGGCGCTTTTTCCTTGCGGTGCAGAATGGGCGTTCCTAACTTCGAGGCCCGGTTCAAGGAGAAAAAATTGCCGACACCTCATGAAGCCCTGATCTATCTGATGGTCATCACCTCGGCCTCCGACCGCGACATGACCGATGTCGAACTGGCGCGGATCGGCGAGGTCGTCCGCTCCTGGCCGGTGTTCGAGGACTTCAACCACGACAGGCTGGTCGGCGTTGCCCAGGACTGCCAGAAGCGCCTGCACGAAAAGGATGGGCTGGAGGGCGTGCTGGCTGAAGTCGCTGAGGTTCTCCCTGAGCGGTTGCGCGACACCGCCTATGCCGCCACCTTCGAGGTTGCCGCCGTCGATCTCGAAATGCGCATGGAAGAAGTGCGGGTGCTGCAGCTGATCCGTCGTCAGCTCGATCTCGACACGCTGACGGTCGCTGCCATAGGCCGCGCGGCCAAGGCCCGGCTGCGCACGCTGACCTGAAGTCCTTGGCCGGACGCTGTTGAGATTCAGGTCAGGCCGGCAAAAGCTGACCGGAACCGGATCAGAAAAAGCTGACCGGGAAATAGCGCAGATAAAATTCGGCGAACGTGCCTTTCATCGAAATCTCCTGTAGCGCGTAATCGATCGCGGCGGCCAGCGCCGGATTGTCCGCTTTGGTGGCGATGGCCATGCCCGAGCCCAGATATTCCGGCGCCAGATAGGGCCCGCCGGCAAAGCGGCAGCAGCCCGCCGCGTCCGAGCCGCCCAGCCAGAAAGCCAGGCGCATGCCGTCGCCGAAGGCGGCGTCGACCTTGCCGGCCTTGAGGTCGGCATAGAGGTCTTCCGGCCCGTCGAAAGGGACGACCTGAACCGTGTTGAAATATTCGCGCAGCATGCGCTCATGCGCCGAGCCTGATATCACGCCGACACGCTTGCCGTGCAATTTGTCAAAGACGGGTTCGGTCAGCGCCTTGCTCTTCGGCATGATGAAGCGCGCCGGAAACTGCAGATAGGAGCGTGAGAAGGCGTAGGTCGCGCGCGATTCCGGTGTTGCGGCGATGCCGGCGATGATCGCCTCGCCTTCGCCTTTCCGCAGTGCGCCTTCCAACTCGGCCCAGGGCAGGGCCTGGATCTGGCATTTTTCGACAATGCCAAGCTCGGCGCAGATGGCGCGTGCCAGATCGATGTGGAAGCCGGACAGCTTTCCCGCACCGTCGAGGAAGTTGAAGGGCGGGAAGTCCGTGGTGGTCAGGAATCTCAGCCGGGGCAGCGTCGAAAGGTCTGGCTTGGGCAGCCGCTCCTTGGCATCCCACAGCACCGGAACCTGGGGCGCCGCGGCGCGCGCACCGTCGGCGAACGACAGCAAGCCGATCAGCATCGCAAAGGCGAAGGACCTCCAACGGAACGCCAAGATAAAACTCCGCCACAGTCGTGCTCAAACCGGTTTTGGTACGAAAATGGTACAGGCACAATGGTTTTTGATTTCAACACGCGGATTTCAGGATATGATTTAGCCGGTTTGCAAATCAGCTTCGGCCGCCTCGGTGAGGGGAGCCACAGAATAAGTATGCGATTTGCAATCCGTGGTCGGTGGCGAAGTGTAAATCAGGCACGCATCATTGGCCGCAATGCACGAGGCAACATGGGGTTGATGTTGCGATGGGTCAGTTCGATCGCACGCTGGAATACATAGACCAACTGCAGCACGCCGCGACGGCGGCGGCGGTCTGTGAAAGGCTGCTGGGCATAACATCGGATTTCGGTCTCACCGCACTGATGGCGGGAACCGTACCGCAGCCAGGCACGCCGGCCGGCCAGCAAAAGCAGCATGTGCTTCTCTGCGATTGGCCGGGCGAGTGGCTGGAGCGCTATGTCGCGCGCAACTATGTCGACCACGACCCGGTCGTCAGCCACATGAAACAATTGCAGGCGCCCTTCCAGTGGCACGAGGCGTCGCAGGGCATCCGCATAGACAAGAGCAGCGGCGAGGTGATGGGCGATGCCGGCGCCTTCAAACTGCGTGATGGGTTGGCCTTTCCGTTGATCACGCTCGACGGCCAGATCGTCATGGTGTCGCTTGGCGGCGAGGCCGTGGAATTGTCCGTCGCCGAATTCGGCCAGGTGTCGCTGG
The DNA here is from genome assembly GCF_003997935.1 of Mesorhizobium sp. M7A.F.Ca.US.006.01.1.1. Lineage (GTDB taxonomy): Bacteria > Pseudomonadota > Alphaproteobacteria > Rhizobiales > Rhizobiaceae > Mesorhizobium. The sequence goes on along the minus strand of NZ_RZQL01000016.1, from coordinate 6,797 downwards.
TGTCGACCTACGCGGTCGGCCGCGCCATGCAACTCCACACCATGGCGGACAAGACCATCGATCATATCGTGCTGACGCCGCGCGAGCGCGAATGCCTGCAATGGGCCGCCGTCGGCAAGTCCGAATGGGAGATTTCGCAAATCCTCGGCATTTCCGAACACACCTCGGAGAAACATCTTCTTAACGCCAAAAGCAAACTAGGTGCCGTCAACAGGGTGCAGGCCGTCGCGGAAGCGATACGGCGCGGCTACATTAGTTAGGTCGGCCGTGCCGACCTGGAATTTTTGCCTACGCGATCACGCAATTTTCTCATCAAAGCACGGCCGTATCTTCCTCTGAACGCAGGAGACGGCGGAATGCTTTTTTCCCTTACAACCCAGGAATTGATGGAACGTCCCGACCTTTGGGAGGCCGTCCATCGTTTGCGCTACAAGATATTCGTCGAGGAGATGGGGTGGGATGACCTCAGGCGCCCCGACGGGCTCGAACTCGACCAGTTCGATCACGACGAGGCGGTCCATCAGATCGTCATCAGGGGCGGTGAAGTGGCGGGTTATCAGAGGATGTTGCCGACGACGCGGCCACATCTGCTGACCGAGGTCTTGACCGATCTTTCCGAAGGAACGCCGCCATCGGGTCCAAACATCTGGGAATTGACCCGCTACGCGGTGGCTCCCGGTTTTCGTGATGGTCGTCGCGGCGTTTCGACTGTCGGCACCGAACTGATTGCCGGTTTCGTCGAGTGGGGGCTGAAGCGCGGCGTCGACAAGGTGATCATCGAGTTCGAGCCGATGTGGGTGCTGCGCGCCTTGCAACTGCATTTCCTGGCGACCCCGCTGGGTTATCAGCGCACCTATGGCAACCAGCAGGTGGTCGCCACCTTGCTGACCTTCAACGAGCACACCCTCGATGTGGTGCGGTCGCGCCGCAATCACTTTGCTCCCGTGCTGGCCAGGGGATATCCCGACATGCTCGGGCAAAGGCGTGCGTCATGAGATCGGGGACAGTCATGAGCACACACCCGCAACCTGAACTTCGCAACCACACGCTGGTGGTCACCGTGTCGTCGAGTGACGGCCGGCCGGTGCTGGACAGGAGGGCCTATGAAAGCCTGGCAAGGACCTTCCATGAAGCCGCCGACAATGAGGAGGTTCGCGTCGTCGTGCTGCGCGGCCTGGCAGGCTGTTTCTGTCTGGGCGGCGACTTCTCCGAATTCCTCGACGCCACCAAGCACCAGAAACTGATCGCCGCCGTCACCGACCTGTTCCGCACGCTGGCGACGTTTCCAAAGCCCATCCTTGCCTGCGTCGATGGCGATGCCGTCGGTGTCGGCTGCACCATCCTGTTCCACTGCGACATGGTGATCGCGTCCGATGAGAGCACGTTCAGGGTGCCGTTCGTCGATTTCGGCCTGGTGCCGGACGCGGCGACCAGCATCCTGGCGCCGCAGAAGCTTGGCTATGCTGGCGCCTTCCGCTTCTTCTGCCTTGGCGACACGCTTCGCGCCGAAGATGCCAGGGCGCTCGGCCTGGTCGCGGAGATCGTGCCGGGGGGCACCGTCGAGGAGGCAACCCTTGGTCGGGCAAGACAGCTCGTCAAGAAGCCGGTCGCCGCCTTGCTGCAGACGCGCGGCCTGCTGAAGGGGAACACCGAGGCCCTCTGCGACCGCATCGATCAGGAGATTTCGCTTTTCCAGCAGGCGCTGCAGGACGACACCACGCTGCGGCGATTGCAGCGCATCGCCCGGCTCGCGGCCTGAGCGAAAGGATCAAGGAACGCGCCGCGCGGCCAAGGCCGCGCGGCGCGGAAGCGTCAATCCTGCTTGCCGAGGAATGACGGCCCTTCGCCGATGATCTTCTTGTCTTCCTTGCCGATGATTTCAAGATCGCGCCCCTCATAGGGCAAAGACAACAGGATGCGCCGCATGACCGCCAACCGCGCGCGCCGCTTGTCATTGGCCCGTACGATGATCCACGGCGCGAATTCCTTGTGGGTGCGCTCGAACATTGTGTCGCGAACCTTGGTGTAGTCGTCCCACTTGGTGATGCCTGCAACGTCGATGGGCGAAAACTTCCAGCTCTTCAGCGGGCTGTAGCGGCGGTCATGGAAGCGCTCGAGCTGCGTTTCCCGGCCGATGTTCAGCCAGAATTTGAAAAAGTGGATGCCCTCGTTTGAGATCATCCGCTCGAAATGCGGCGTCTCGTCGAGAAACTGCTCGTGCTGCTGCGGCGTGCAGAAACCCATCACCGGCTCGACACCGGCGCGGTTGTACCAGGAGCGGTCGAAGGTGACGAATTCGCCTGAAGTCGGGAAGTGGTCGACATAGCGCTGGTAGTACCATTGTCCAAGCTCGGTCGGGGTCGGCTTGGTCAGCGCCACGTTGCGTGCCGTGCGCGGATTGAGGTACTGGCGCACCACGAAGATCGTGCCGCCCTTGCCGGCAGCATCGCGGCCCTCGAACAGCGCCATCACCCGTTTGCCGGTCGACTGCAGCCAGGCCTGCGCCTTGACCAGCTCGATCTGCAACTTCTCGAGCGTCTCGTCATACTCGTCGCTTTTCATCTTCTTGTCGTAGGGATAGCCGCCGGCGGTCAGCTTGTTGTCCTCGACCCAGGCGGGAAGCACGGGATTTTCGATGTCGAACTCCCGCTCCTTGCCGCCGATCCTGATCTTCAGCGGCCCCGAAGTTGGCGCGGCGGGACTTTCCTTGGCTTTTTTCATCGAGACGAACCCTTTCCAGCTTCCGGACTCATGCTATGGGGAGCCACTGCAGCGCCGCGCGTCCGTTTGGATACGCAAAGGACGCTGTAGCACTTTTAATTTGCGCATGATCCTTTCCGAAAATCGATTCCCGTTTTTCCGGGTCATGCGGCAAGCGGTCTAGTGGAAGTTTTCCGCCACCCTGCGACGGGTGCGAAGACATGGGGGCAGGTCCACGAGCGAATGGCTGACCTGGACACAGAGCAGAGAGGCATCACGCAAACCATGGCCGCACGGCTGTGGAATAGCCGCTGGCTGCTTGCGGCCGGCGTCGTCGCGGTCGTCGCCGTTTATGCCTTGGCCGGGATTTCAGCCTATGTCGTCCTCGCGGCGCTGCTGTTGCTGCTTGCAGCGGCAATGCTGCCGGCCACCGGCGCGCGCCAATCCACCAGCAGCGGCGCTGCCATCGAGGCTATTGGCCTGCAGCGGCTCTCGGGCGAATATCTGGCCGCCGCCGTCGCCGATCCGCTGATCATCTTCGACCGGGCTGCCACCATCGTCCATGCCAATGCCGCCGCCTTCGCCGCTTTCGGTGGCATCGCGCCAGGCATGTCGCTGTCGCTGAAATTCCGGGCGCCGGAAATGCAGACCCTGCTGGATGGGGTGCTGTCGGGCGATATCGCCTCCGATGTCGTCGACTACATGGAGAAGCTGCCGGTCGAACGGGCTTACCGGGTGAGCGTGTCCTCGGTCGGTCACGCCACCGATCTCTATGTGCTGGTGTTCAAGGACCAGAGCGAAACGCGCAGGATCGATCGCATGCGTGCCGATTTCATCGCCAATGCCAGCCACGAACTGCGCACGCCGCTCGCCTCCATCTCCGGCTTTATCGAAACGCTGCGCGGACCAGCCCGCAACGACCCGGCGGCTCGCGACCAGTTTCTGCAGATCATGCAGAGCCAGACCGGTCGCATGGCGCGTCTGATCGACGATTTGTTGTCGCTGTCGCGGCTCGAGATGAAACCCTATCTGAGGCCGGGAACCGAAGTGGACCTGCGCCAGACCGTCGACAGCGTCATCGACTCACTCGGACCGCTGGCCAGCGAAAACGCCGTTGCCATCGAGCGGCACTACGCCGACGGGCCGCTTCATGTGCCTGGCGATCGCGATGAGCTTTTCCAGGTTTTCGAGAACCTCCTGGAAAACGCCTGCAAATACGGGCAGTCGGGTGGGCGTGTGGTTGTATCCATAGCGCATAGCGATGCCGGATCAGAGCCGGGCATCGACGTGACGATCAGGGACTTTGGCCCTGGCATTCCCGAGGAGCACATTCCGCGCATTACCGAGCGCTTCTACCGCGTCGACGTCGAGACCAGCCGGACCCAGAAGGGTACCGGCCTCGGCCTGTCGATCGTCAAGCATATCCTGACGCGCCACAACGCCCGGCTTTCGATCAAGTCCGAAGTCGGCAACGGCGCGGCATTCTCGGTTCATTTGCCGACGCACTGATATCGCCCTAATTCAAGGGAACTGTTTCTTTTTTCTGTCATCCGGCTAGCGTATCAGCGGGGATTCGAGGAAACGACTCAAAATCAAAACACCCCGTGGGAAGGCATTTTGCCATGCAGTCCGTGCACATCGTCAGCGCTTATGACGAGGAGTTGAAATATCTGTCGAAGCGCATCGCCGCGATGGGCGGCCATGCCGAGCGCATGGTCGAACAGGCGGTCACCGCTCTCGTCAATGCCGACCCAGGCCTTGCCCAGAAGGTCATCCGCGACGACACCGTACTGGACGAGGGCCAGCGCGAAATCGACGACAAGGCGATCATCATCATTGCCAAGCGTCAGCCGATGGCGGCGGATTTGCGCGAGATCGTCGGGACCATTCGCATCTCCGCCGACCTCGAACGGGTTGGCGATCTCGCCAAGAACGTTGCCAAGCGGGTGGTCGCCGTCACCGACGGACGCCAGCCGACCAGCCTGTTCCGCGGCCTCGAGGCCCTGTCCAACTTGGCGTTGACCCAGCTCAAGGAAGTGCTCGACGTCTACGCGTCTCGCTCGGTGGAGAAAATCGGCTTCGTGCGCGATCGTGACGACCAGATCGACGCCATGTACACATCGCTGTTTCGCGAATTGCTGACCTACATGATGGAAGATCCGCGCAACATCACGCCCTGCACGCATCTGCTGTTTTGCGCCAAGAACATCGAGCGTATCGGTGATCACGCCACCAACATAGCCGAGACCATCTACTACATCGTCACCGGCGATCAGTTGCCGGCTGAGCGGCCCAAGGGCGACAAGACCGACAAAATCAGCCTTTCCGAGACGCAGCCGGTGAAGTGAACGCGCCTCTCGAACCGCCATCCGATTTACGCTAAGCTTTCCGGGCTTTGCCTCTATCCTCGTCCGTGGATTTGCTCCGGGGGGTCGTGATGGAAAATGTTCGGAACCTGACCCCGGTGCCTGGGCCGATATCCGGCATTATCGCTTGCGGCGTCTACACGGCCGGGCGCCGCATCGCCGACATTCCCATCGAGGAAGCCGGCGAATGGGCAAAAAAATCCGGTCATGTCGTCTGGATCGGGCTGTTGGAGCCCGACCGTAACCTGTTGCTGCGCGTCCAGGCCCAGTTTCACCTGCATGAGCTGGCGATCGAGGACGCCGAGCACCCGCACCAGCGGCCGAAGATCGAGCAATATGGCGACGCCTTGTTCATCGTCGCCCGCACCGCGCAGCTGATCGACGGCCGGGTCACCTTCGGCGAGACCCATTTGTTCGTCGGCTCAGGCTACATCGTCAGCGTCAGGCACGGTCCCTCGACGTCCTATGCCGCCGTTCGTCAGCACTGGGAAAGCTGCCCGCACTCGCTGGCCAAGGGCGAGGATTTCGTCCTCTATGCCATTCTCGATTTCATCGTCGACAATTACATGCCGGTGCTCGAGCAGATCGAGGACGAGGTCGAGGCGATCGAGGACAAGGTTCTGCTGAAGCCGATGACCGCTCCCGACATCGAGCGGCTCTACATGCTGCGCCGCGATCTCTTGCGCCTGCGCAATGCCGCGCTTCCGCTGGTCGAAGTCTGCCGACGGCTGACCAGCGCCGAACTGCCGCAGATCCATACCGCCATGCATCCGCTGTTCCGCGACGTCACCGATCACATCCGCACCGTCCAGGAGAAGATCGACAGCCTGCGCGAGGTGCTGGCATTCGCTTTCGAGGCGAGCTTGCTGGTCGGCCAGAGTCAGGAAACGGCCAACACCAAGAAGCTCGCCTCCTGGGCCGCAATCCTGGCGGTGCCGACGGCGCTCGCCGGCATCTACGGCATGAACTTCAGCGACATGCCGGAACTGAAGATGGAATACGGCTATCCGGTGGTTCTGGGCGCCATCGTGCTGATCTGCACGTTTCTCTACTGGCGGTTCAGGAAGAACGGCTGGCTGTGAAAGAGAGCGAATAGCGAATAGGGAGTAGCGAATAGCGAACACAAAAACGGCTTGCTTCCTGTCACGGAAGGCAAGCCGTTTCTATTCGCTATTCGCTATTCGCTATTCGCTATTCGCTCAGCGACTCCGCCGCCGCTCCGATGCCGGCTGGAATGCCACGCGGGCGTGGTACTTGCAGTAGGGACCGGTTTCGGCGGCATCGTTGCCGCAGAAATGGAAGTCCTCTGAAAGCGGGTCGCCATTCGGCCATTTGCAGGTCCGCTCGGTCAGCTCGACCAGCTGCAGATGCCGCGAGATCGGCAGCACGACATTTTCGACCGGGCGGATGTAATGGCGTGCCACGGGTTCGGCGTCGAACTGCGTCTGCAAAGCGGTCGCGCCGATCGATGTCGTGACATGGCGTGCCGTGGTTGCTGCGCGTGATACCGATTTCTGGACGGTAGATCCTTGCGCTGCCTTCTTCTGGCGTGCCGGCGTGGCGGTCGAGCGACCGCGGCCCGACAGTTTCAGCCGATGCACCTTCCCGATGACCGCATTGCGGCTGACCCCTCCAAGCTGCGCAGCAATCTGGCTTGCGCTCAGACCCTCCGACCACAGTTTTCTCAAGAGTTCTACCCGCTCGTCAGTCCAGTTCATGAGACCGCGCTCC
>NZ_RZQL01000170.1 GCF_003997935.1 Mesorhizobium sp. M7A.F.Ca.US.006.01.1.1 | reverse complement strand
CTCCCATGTCGCTGCTGGATACCTTCTTTAACCCCGACGTCATCATGTCCAGCCTGCCGGCGCTGCTGCGCGGCTTCCTGAACACGCTGCTGCTCGGCATTCTGAGCATCGGCATCGGCATCCCCATCGGCCTGGGGATCAGCCTGGTGCGGCTCTATGCGCCAAAGCCGCTGCGCTGGCTCGCGGTCGGCTACACCGACATCTTCCGCGCCCTGCCGGTGCTGGTCGTGCTGATCCTGATCTACTATGCGCTGCCCTTCCTCGGCATACGCCTGTCGTCCTGGGCGTCGGCGGTGACGGCCTTCGCCTTCATCATGTCGGCTTACTCGGCCGAGGTGTTCCGCTCCGGCATCGAGAGCATTCCGCGCGGCCAGTTCGAGGCGTCGCAGGCGCTCGGCCTGCCGTTCCTCCTGACCTTGCGCAAGGTGGTGCTGCCGCAAGCGATCCGCGTCGTTATCCCGCCGATGACCAGCAACTGCGTCTCGATGTTCAAGGACACCTCGCTCGCCTCCACCGTGGCGCTGCCGGAACTCTTGAAGGAAGCGACAAACGCGCAGTCGCTCTACGCCAACCCCTCGCCGCTGATCGGCGCAGCACTCGTCTATCTCATCTTCCTCTGGCCGATGGTCCGCCTTGTCAGCCTGCTTGAAGAACGCTTCAAGACCGAAAAGAAGCGCTGACCTCCGCCACCTAATCCCCGCCCAAGTCCTTTGCAGGAGCCTACCCCGTGAACAAGCATCAAACCGACAATGCGAATGCCACCGCGTTCCCCGTCGACGCCATCCGCGCCATGTTTCCAGCCTTGCAGCGGGCCGGCGACTTCATCTTTTTGGACAACGCCGCCGGCGCGCAGATCCCGCAGAGCGTGCTCGACGCGGTGACCAACCATCTGGTTTCGCACAATGTGCAGCGTGGCGGCCGCTATGGCCGCAGCGTCACCGTCGACCAGTCGGTCGCCGATGCGCGGACAAGTGTCGCGCTGCTGATCAACGCCTATAGCCCGGCCGAAATCTGCTTCGGTATGAACGCGACCTCGTTCATCCGCCTGGTCAGCCTCGGCATCGGCCAGATGCTGCAAGAGCGCGACGAGATCGTCATCACCGACATGGACCATGACGCCAACATCGCGACTTGGCTGGCGCTGGAATCGGCCGGTGCGAAGTTCAAATGGTGGCGCATGCGCGAGGACGGCAACCTGCATGTCGACGATCTGCGTCCGCTGGTTTCCGACCGCACCCGTCTGGTCGCCTGCACGGTCACCGCGCATTCGATCGGCTCGATTGTCGATGTCGCCGCGGTGGCCGGGATCGCGCACGCCGCCGGTGCCGAGGTGTTCCTCGACTGCGTGCATTACGGGCCGCACGGGCTGATCGACGTGCAGGCCTGGGACTGCGACTATCTCGTCTGCTCCGGCTACAAGAATTTCTCGCCGCATATGGGCTTCCTGTGGGGCCGTTTTGAAACGCTGAAGCGGCTGCCGACCTTCCGCGAGGATTTCATCCCCGACGAGCCGCCCTACAAGGTCGAGGCCGGCACCTTCATCTACGAGAACGTCTCCGGCATGGATGCCGCCGTGCAATATCTGGAATTGATCGGCCGCAATCTGGCGCCGTCCAACAACCGCTCGCGGCGCGACAACATCGTCGCCGGCATGGGCGCCATTCGCGACTATGAGCTGGTGCTGGCGCGCGAGATGCTTGCCGTGCTGAAAGGTTGCGGCGCGACCATCTACGGCGTTGCCGACGAGGCCCGCATCACCGAGCGCGTGCCGACCTTCTGCTTCAACATCGGCACACTGTCGCCGCAGCGGATCGTCGAGGAAATGGCCGAGATGCAGATCGGTATCCGCGACGGCCACATGTACGCGCCACGGCTGATGAAGCGTCTCAACCTCTCGATGGACAGCGGCGCCATCCGCGCCTCGCTGGTCCACTACAACACGATCGAGGAGGTCAGGCGCTTCGGCGAGACGCTGCGCGCGATCATCGCGAAGTTGTCGTGAAAGGCGGCCTCTCCAGCGTCGTCATCCACGGGCGGAGCAAGGAGCGTAGCGACGCAGTGCAGACCCGAGGATCCATGCCGTGACGTTCGAGTGTTGCCACGGTGCAGAATCTGTTCCGCTGCACTTTTCGGCTGAGGTAACGGCATGGATCCTAGGGTCTGCGCGACGCTTCGCGTCGCTCCGCCCTAGGATGACGAAGAGACGTTAAGCCGCCTTCTTCTTCGCCAACCTCGCCTTGATCGAGGCGACGTCGGCGCGCGGTGTCGCGGCGAACAGCGTCCTGGTGTAGCTGTGCTTGGGGTCGGCGAAGACCTCGTCGCGCGAGCCGTATTCGACCGCTTCTCCAAAATACATCACCATCACATCGTCGGCGATGTAACGCACGACGGACAAATCGTGGCTGATGAAGACATAGGTCAGCTGGAACTCGTCCTGCAGGTCGGCAAGCAGGTTGAGCACCTGCGCCTGCACTGAAAGATCGAGCGCCGAGACCGGCTCGTCCAGCACCAGCAGGCTCGGATTGAGCATCAGCGCGCGGGCAATGGCTATGCGCTGGCGCTGGCCGCCCGAAAACATGTGCGGATAGCGGTTGTAGTGCTCGTGACCGAGGCCGACCTTCTTCAGCATCTTCATCGCTAGGTCGCGCCGCTCGGCGGCCGACTTGTCGGTGTTGATCAGCAGCGGCTCGCCCAGAACGTCGCCGATCTTCTGGCGCGGATTGAGCGATCCATAGGGGTTCTGGAAAACGATCTGCACCTTGCGGCGCATCTCCTTCGTCAAAGGGTTCCTGGCGATGTCGACCTTGTTGCCGTCGATGAACAGGTCACCCGATGTCGCCGGATCGATCAGCGTGATGATGCGGGCGAGCGTGGACTTGCCGCAGCCGCTTTCGCCGACGATGGCCAGCGTCTTGCCCTTGTCCACCTTGAAGGAGACGCCCTTGACCGCATGCACGGTGCGCGGCCCGGTGAACAGGCCGCCACCAATGTGGTAGTCGCGCACGATGTTCTTGCCTTCGAGGACCGTCGTGCTCATGAGGCGGATCCCGCAGCAGAGGGGGCCGGCTCGAACATCATGTCGGACACGGTCGGCAGCCGGTCGCCGACAGCGTTTTCCGGCAGCGCAGACAACAGGGCCCGCGTGTAATTGCTCTTCGGCGATTCAAACAGCGACAGCACGTCGGCCTCTTCCATCTTGCGGCCCTTGTACTGGACGATCACGCGGTCGGCGGTCTCGGCCACCACGCCCATATTGTGGGTGATCATGATCAGGCCCATGCCGTATTTGGCCTGCAGCGAAACCAGCAGATCGAGGATCTGCTTCTGGATGGTGACGTCGAGCGCCGTTGTCGGCTCGTCGGCGATCAGCAGCTTCGGATTGCAGGCGATGGCGATGGCGATCATGACGCGCTGGCACTGGCCGCCGGACATCTGGTGCGGAAACGAGCTCAGCCGTTCTTCCGGGTCGGCGATGCCGACCAGCTTCATCAGTTCGATGGCGCGAGCCCGGCGCTGGGCGCGATCCATGCCCATGTGGAAGCGCAGCACCTCCTCGATCTGGAAGCCGACGTTGAAGCACGGATTGAGGCTGGCGACCGGCTCCTGGAAGATCATCGAGATGTCCTTGCCGACGATCTTGCGTCGTTCGGACGGGCTGAGCTTCAGCAGATCGATACCGTCGAAGGCCATGCGGTCGGCCTTGACCGTTGCCGTGTTGGGCAACAGGCCCATCACCGCCAGCATCGCCACCGACTTGCCGGAGCCGGACTCGCCGACGATCGCCAGCACTTCGCGCGGCTCGATCGACAGGTCGATGCCTTGCACGGCCATGAATGGTCCGGCCGCGGTGTCGAAGGAAACGGTGAGATTCTTGATCTCGAGCAGAGGCATGCTCACGACCTCTTCAGCTTGGGGTCGAGCGCGTCGCGCAGGCCGTCGCCGATCAGGTTGATGGCGAAGACGGTGATCAGGATGGCGAGGCCCGGGAAGGTCACCACCCACCAGGCGCGCAGGATGAACTCGCGCGCTTCGGCCAGCATGGTGCCCCATTCCGGCGTCGGCGGCTGCGCGCCCATGCCGAGAAAGCCAAGGGCGGCGGCCTCGAGAATGGCGTTGGAGAAGGACAGCGTCGCCTGCACGATCAGCGGCGCGATGCAGTTGGGCAGGATGGTGACCAGCATCAGCCTGAGATGGCTGGCCCCGGCGACCTTGGCCGAGACGACATATTCGCGGGTCTTCTCGGCCATCACGGCGGCGCGGGTGAGCCGGGCGAAATGCGGCTGCAGCACGAAGGCGATGGCGATCATGGCGTTGACGAGGCCAGGGCCGAGAACCGCGACCAGCACCAGGGCCAGCAGCAGCGACGGGAAGGCCAGGATGATGTCCATGATGCGCATGATCAGCGTGTCGACCCAGCCGCGGCAGTAGCCGGCGAGCAGGCCGAGGATGACGCCTGAAATCAGCGCTGACGTGACGACGACGAAGCCGATGGCGAGCGAGAAGCGCGAGCCGTAGATCAGGCGCGACAGCATATCGCGACCGACGGCGTCGGTGCCGAGCAGGAACTGCGCGTTGCCGCCTTCCTGCCAGGCCGGCGGCGTCAGGAAGAAGTCGCGGAACTGATCGTCCGGCGAATGCGGCGCCAGCAGCGGCGCGAAGATGGCGATCAGGATCAGCAACGCGAAGACGAAGAGCCCGATCACCGCGCCCTTGTTGACGGAGAAGTAGTGCCAGAACTCGCCGAACATCTGCAGCCTGGCGTCCTGCGGCTTGACGACGGTGGCGGCTTCGATGGTGGCTGGGCCTTCGTTGCTCATGTCAGTTGGCCCGGATGCGTGGGTTGATGACGGCGTAGAGCACGTCGACGATGAGGTTGACCGACATGACGATCAGCGCAATCAAAAGCAACCCGCCCTGCACGGTAAAATAGTCGCGCTTGGAAATGGCGTCGATCATCCATTTGCCGATACCGGGCCAGGAGAAGATGCTCTCGGTCAGGATGGCGCCGGTCAAGAGCGTGCCGACCTGCAGGCCGATGGTGGTGACGACCGGGATCAGCGCATTGCGGAAGGCATGCAGGCCGATGACCCGGCGCGGCGCCAGGCCCTTGGCGCGCGCGGTGCGCACATAGTCCTCACCCAGCACTTCGAGCATGGCCGAGCGCGTCTGCCTGGCGATGACGGCGAGCGGGATGGTGCCGAGCACGATGGTCGGCAAGATCAGGTGCGACAGCGCCGAACGGAAGGCGCCCTTCTGGCCCGAGATCAGGGAATCGATGGTCATGAAGCCGGTCACCGGCTTGAAGAAGTAGAGAAGGTCGATGCGGCCGGAAACCGGCGTCCAGTGCAACGTGCCGGAGAAGACGATGATCAGCAGCAGACCCCACCAGAAGATCGGCATGGAATAGCCTGCCAGTGCCGTGCCCATGGTCAGCTGATCGAACCAGGAGCCGCGGCGGATGGCAGCAAAAATGCCGGCGGCCACACCCAGGATGACGGCAAAGATCATGGCGAAGATGGCGAGCTCGACCGTTGCCGGAAAGCGCACAAGGAAGTCCTTGAGCACCGGTGTCTTGGTGGAAAACGAGGTACCGAAATCACCGCCGAGGATGTCCGTCAGATAGGTCAGATATTGTTGCCAGATCGGCAGGTCGAAACCGAACTGATGCATGAGCGCCGTGTGGCGTTCGGGCGACAGGCCGCGTTCGCCCGCAAGCACCAGCACCGGATCACCGGGCAGGATGCGCACGAAGCCAAAGGCGAGGATGGTTATCCCGATGAAGGTCGGGATGATGAGGGCGAGCTTGCCGAGGATATAACGCAGCATGGCGGGCGAGTGGGGGCGTCACCAGATGGTGGCGCCCCCGTTTCGCAACCTTATTCGGCGATATCGACGCCGTCGAAGCGGTGGATACCGAGCGGATCCATCGCAAAGCCGGTGACGGTCTTCTGCATCGGCATGAACACCTTGGAGTGAGCGAGCGTCGCCCAAGGTGCCTGTTCCTTGAAGATGACCTGTGCCTGTTCATAGAGCTTGGTGCGCTCGGCCTGGTCCGAAACGGTCTTGGCCTTGTTGATGAGCGCATCGAAGTCCTTGTTGCACCATTCCGCGCGGTTGTTCGAACCGACGGAAGCGCAGCTCAGGAGCACGCCGAGGAAGTTGTCCGGATCGCCATTGTCGCCGGTCCAGCCGACGATGACGGCGCCATCGTGATCGACCGCGGAAGCGCGCTTGAGGTATTCACCCCAATCGTAGCTGACGATCTCGACGGTGACGCCGACCTTGGCGAAGTCGGCCTGGATCAGCTCGGCGGTGCGGCGCGCATTCGGCATGTACGGGCGCGACACCGGCATGGCCCAGACGTTCATCTTGAGGTCCTTGACGCCGGCTTCTTCGAGCAGCTTCTTGGCCGCATCCGGATCGTAAGGATCGTCCTTCACTTCCTTGTTGTAGGACCACATGGTCGGCGGGATCGGATTGATCGCCACCTGGCCGGCGCCCTGGAAGACGGCGTCGATGATGGCCTTCTTGTTGATGGCCATGTTGAGCGCCTTGCGGACGCGTACGTCGTCGAACGGCTTCTGCTGGGTGTTGTACATCAGCGCGCCGACATTGAGGCCTTCCTGCTCCTCGACCTTCAGGTTCGCATCGGCCTGCAGGCCGGCGATGTCGGCCGGTGCCGGGTACGACATGATATTGCATTCGCCGGCCTTGAGCTTCTGCGCGCGCACCGCCGGATCGGTGGTGATGGCGAAGACCAGATCGTCGATCTTCTGCTTGCCGCCCCAATAGTCCGGGTTGGCCTTGTAGCGGATGGCGGCGTCGGTCTGGTAGTCGACGAAGATGAACGGGCCGGTGCCGATCGGCTTCTGGTTGAACAGCTCAGGTGTCTTGTCGGCCTGCAGCTTGTCGGCATATTCCTTGGAGACGACCGAGGCGAAATCCATGCCCAGCGTCGGAATGAAGGTGATCGCCGGCTCCTTGAGGGTGAACTTCACCGTCAGGTCATCGACCTTCTCGACCTTGGTGATGTTGTCGCCGAACTGGTCATTGTAATACTGGTAGGCAATGCCCGGAATGTACTGGAACCAGGGGCCGTTCTTGTCGACCTGACGTTCGAACGAGAACACCACGTCGTCGGCGTTGAAGTCGCGCGTCGGGGTGAAATAGTCGGTCGCGGCGAACTTGACGCCCTTGCGCAGCTTGAAGACATATTCCTTGCCATCGTCGGAGATCGTCCAGCTCTCGGCCAGGCCCGGCGAGGTCGTCGTCTTGCCGTGATCGAATTCGACGAGGCGGTTGAAGACGGTGCGCGATGACGCGTCGAACGTCTGGCCTGCGGTATACGGCGCCGGGTCGAAACCTTCCGGCGAAGCTTCCGCGCAGTAGACCAGAGTTTTCGCATTGGCCATGCCGCCCAGGACGCTTGCAGCCAGCAACGCGGCTGCAAAAGTCAGCTTCTTATTCATTGAGCACTCCCTGATGTTCTTCCAAGCCCCTCTATCAGGCTCGCGAAGCGCGCATATAAGCACCGTTTTTCCGGCTTTGGAACACCCCGTTTGCTTACCCCGCGGGAAGCAGGAAAAAAATCCGCTATTCTGCAAAATTGCAGAAAAAATTAGCAGTTTCTTCCATTCACGAGATTATTAACAACCGAATTTTTTTATTGATCGCCAAGCTGACGATATAAATGTTCCCGGCGCTTCCGAGTGGCCGAGGGATGCGCCAGGACACCGCTTGGGAGCGCTGGTGGCGGCAAAGACTTTCGACGGCAAATCTTTCGCCGTGTTGCCGCAAGGGCAAGACTTGCACGGTCGCCAACGGAGGCAATAGATAGGGTGTAGCGGCCGCAGCGGAGGGCGCCCTTGTCAATTCAGGGGCGAGCGCGGCACGGATAAACAAGACTTGTCCAGGGAGGAACGGTTGGCAAAAGCATCAAGGACGACGGCGCCGGTGAAAGCGGGAGCGAAGGCGCCGTCGAAAGCAGCCGGTACTGCCAAGCCGAAAGCCCCCGTTGCCAAAGCCGCCACGCCGAAGGCGGCCGCGGCGCCTGTAAGGGCAAGCACAAGGCCGGCGGTAAAAGCCCCGGCCAAGGCTGCGGCCGGAAAGACGGCGCCGGGGAATAAAGCGGGTGCGGCAAAGCCCGCTGCCAGGCCGGCGGCGGCGATGAAGACCCCACCGGCGGCAAAGCCGGCCGACCCCACCGCCAACCGATTGCCGAAAGCGCTGACGGCGCTGGCCGCCGGCTTGCCGGAAAAGCCGTGGCTCAAGAGCTATCCGAAAAACGTGCAGGCCGAGATCGGCGCCCTGCCCTACAGCTCGATCGGCGATTTCCTCGTCGCCGCCTGCAAACAGTTTTCCGCGCAGCCGGCCTTCACATGCATGGACAAGTCCATCAGCTACACCGATGTCGAGCGGCTGTCGGCGGCCTTCGGCGCCTACCTGCAATCGAAGGGCCTGCAGAAAGGCGCGCGCGTCGCGCTGATGATGCCGAACGTGCTGCAATATCCGGTGGCGATGATGGCCGTCTTGCGCGCCGGTTATGTCGTGGTGAACATCAATCCGCTCTACACGCCGCGCGAGCTCGAACACCAGTTGAAGGATTCCGGTGCGCAAGCCATCGTCATCCTGGAGAACTTCGCCAACACCTTGCAGGCGGTGATCGCCAGGACCGCGGTCAAGCATGTGGTGGTCGCCGCGATGGGCGACATGCTCGGCGGCCTGAAGGGCGCAATCGTCAATTTCGTCGTGCGCCGCGTGAAGAAGATGGTGCCGGCATGGTCGCTGCCCGGCCACGTCAAGTTCAATGCCGCCATGAGGGCCGGCGCCGGCCTGGGCTTCAAGCCGGCCAAGGTGGCAGCCGGCGATGTCGCCTTCCTGCAATATACGGGCGGCACCACGGGCGTGTCGAAGGGTGCCACGCTGCTGCACAGCAACGTCCTCGCCAATGTCGCGCAGAACGCGCAGTGGATGGAGGACGCCTACACGATCAAGCCGAAACCCGCGCATCCCAACTTCATCTGCGCGCTGCCGCTCTATCATATCTTCGCGCTGACGGTGAACGCGCTGATGGGCATGCAGCAAGGCGCCCGCAATGTGCTCATTCCCAACCCGCGCGACATTCCCGGCTTCGTCAAGGAACTGCAGAAATATCCGGTGCACATCTTTCCCGGCCTCAACACGCTGTTCAACGCACTGCTCAACAATGAGGATTTCCGCAAGCTCGACTTCAAGCCGCTGGTGCTGACGCTTGGCGGCGGCATGGCGGTACAGAAGGGCGTTGCCGAGCGCTGGAAGGCGCTGACCGGCTGTTCGGTCACCGAAGGCTACGGCCTCTCGGAAACCTCGCCGGTGGCCACCGCCAACAAGTTCACCGCCGGCGACTTCACCGGCACGATCGGCCTGCCGCTGCCCTCGACCGAGATCGCCATCCGCGACGACGACGGCAACAATTTGCCGCTCGGCGAGGTCGGCGAAGTCTGCATCCGGGGGCCGCAAGTGATGGCGGGCTACTGGAACCGGCCGGATGAGACCGCCAAGGTCATGACCAAGGACGGCTACTTCAAATCGGGTGACATGGGCTTCATGGACGAACGCGGCTACACCAAGATCGTCGACCGCAAGAAGGACATGATCCTGGTCTCGGGCTTCAACGTCTATCCGAACGAACTCGAGGAAGTCGTGGCGATGCATCCGGGCGTGCTCGAAGTGGCGGCGGTCGGCGTGCCGGACGAGCATTCGGGCGAGGTGCCGAAACTTTTCATCGTCAAGAAAGATCCAGCGCTGACCGCCGAAGCAATCACCGCCTTTTGCCGCGAGAACCTGACTGGCTACAAGCGGCCCAGATACATCGAATTCCGAACCGAACTGCCGAAGACACCGGTCGGCAAGATCCTGCGGCGGGCGCTGCGCGAATGATTGCAGCCGACGGCGCGGATGCCGTAGATGCACCTTTCCGTCCTGACCCGGCAGAATTCATCAGGACGAACATGCGCCTCGCCCCGGTGCCGTCGGCGCCTGAGATCCAGCTTTATACACCGCATCCGGCCAGTGGCCTGAGGCGGCTCATAGATCCGCACCAAGGCGCTGACGACGATGACGACACGCTCGAGGCGGACAACGATGGACCTGAGCCGCAGCCGCCTTACTGGGCCTATGTATGGGCCGGCGGCGCGGTGCTCGCGCGCCACATACTGGATCATCCGCAAACGGTAGCCGGTCGCCGCGTGCTCGACCTTGGCGCCGGCTCCGGCCTTGTCGGCATTGCCGCCGCCATGGCCGGCGCGCGCGAAGTGATCGCCGCCGAGATCGACCGCAACGGCGTTGCCGCGATCGGCCTTAACGCCGCGGCCAACGACGTCGAGATCACCATTGTCGACAAGGACATCACCACGGGTCCCCCACCGGCCGTCAACCTCGTGCTTGCAGGGGACGTGTTCTACGGCCGCGAGGTCGCTCTGCGCGTCATCCCGTTCCTTGATCGCTGCCTGGCGGCCGGCATCGACGTGCTGGTCGGCGATCCCCGCCGCAACGATTTGCCGCTGTCGCGGCTGCGGTTGCTCGCCGAATACCAGGTGCCGGATTTCGGCGACGCGAAGGGTGCCGCGAGCAAGCCGAGCGGTGTGTTTTCCTTTGAAGCGGGACGGGCGCGCTGATGCTGAGATCAAATCCCAGTCACCCGGAATGACCGGATTCGACCCTTTTTCCGTTTAAGTAGACGTCAGATTGCTCTGGAAGCAGACACTCGTCCAGTAGGAATTACGTCCAGATCAGGCGATTGCCGCCGGTAGGCCGCCGAAAAAGCCGATCAGCATCGCCTTCACCGCAGCATCGTCCATTACCAGCTTGCGAACGGCCGATTCATATTGGTTTTTGCTCTTGAATTGGAGGGCGCTCACGATGCCTTCCAGCGCCATTGTTTCTCTAATCGGGTATCGCGCAATGATCTTGTTTACATCTCCCGCATCAAGCCAAGCCTTCAATTGCTCACGTTCCGATTTATAGAGAGCCTGCGCATCGACTGTGATAGCGACATCGTGCCCCGCTTGAATCTTCTTCCAATCAGGCATCCCTAGGCTGATCCGATCCTTAACCGCTTGCTCCGTCATGCGTGCGGCCAACCTGTCTACTTGTGGGGACACTGCCGCCAGTAGATGGGCCCAGGCTTGGGCGACCATTTGCTCTGCATCGCCGTCAATGACTGCGCACTGCCGCACCGCCACCGCCTTCACTATGATGGGATTGTAATAAAGAGCTTCAACCGAATAAACCGAGAGCGGAAACACTCCTTGCGGTTCAAGGGTGGCTTTCTTTTCAGCTGTTAATTGGTCCTGATCGACGATGCCATAAGCTTGCACCCATGCCACAGCGCTGGTGTCGCGGACACTAGCTACAGCGTGCTCGACATCCCGACAAGATGAGCGCGGGAAGATCGAGACGCCGGGGAACAGTATTTCATAGAGTGGTTTATCCAGACTGGTTTGCGTGCCCTCGATAAAGAGCATTTTGCGCCGAGAGCCTATGATCGCTTCTTTCGTGGCGTCATCGATCTCGATCCCCGGCTCGAGCACGTCCAGGTCCCACCTATTGACATCATCATTGATCGCCATTGAATCGCGGACCAGAACAGTTCTGGCGCCAGGGCAGCTCACCGGAAGGCTTAGTTCGTGCGTCGATACCACGAACGTGCAATCGGGACGTTTGCTGAAAAGCTGCAACAACAATGGCGTCACGATTGAGGTATGCAGATGTCGCTCTGGCTCATCGACGAGGATCAATGAACCCTCCCTAGCGGTCAGCACAGTGCCGGCAATCAGCAAAGCCGCTCTCTCGCCATCTGACAACGAAGCAATGCTATAGGTTTTTCCGCCATTTTTGCTGGCAACGATTGCGCTATTCTCCGCTATCGCGAGTTTAATTGGGATACCAGACCCCATGAAGAGATTGCTGATTACGTCCAGAGGAACAGGAAAAGCGGCGAGTTTTTCAGCTGTTTTGGTATTTCCGATAGTGATTTCCTCGCGGACCTTCCGGGCAAGCGCATTATCGGTATCGATCAGGTTAGCTATTACAAGGCCACTGCGTACAGATGAATTCCATTCCTTCCACCGTGCGTTTGGCTGGTTATCTTCGCCTTTGACATTCTTCTCAGTATTGATCTTATCTTGCGGCGAGAACGGAACAAAATTACTTTCCATCCAAGTTTGCCGGTGGGCCGCAATGCGAACAGCGTTTACATGGTTCGCGCGGTAAAGGGACAACATCAGCCCAGATTTACCTGCTCCATTGGGGCCTACGATAAATAGTGGAGCCTCAGGTGAAACAGGCAGCGTCATCGACGACCCATTCAACAGTTGCAGCGTCGTGCTGAAATTGGATTGAGCAGCATCCGAACTTGTCACAATGGTCCCCCGAGCACCGACCATGACATCCTTGCTCATATTACAGGGAAGGCGTCTTAGCAGCCGTATTGGAAGTCTGATTTAAAATGTTGCGGACCATCACTATAATGGCGGCATTTAGCAAGGGGCGGCCAGTCGCGAATCCCAACCGCGTAACCGGTTCCGTGAACGGCTTGCCAAAAGTCGCCGTTCCGCTTCCACCCGATCTCAGCCGTTGGCGGAAAAGCCCAAGTTGATTTTGCGCCGGTGTTGGACTCAGATCGTCTCCTTGACCCGCGCCGAAAGAAAGTCCGGCAGATCGGCAACGGAATCCAGCACGACGTCGGCAATGCCTGCCAGCGATTCGCGGGTGCCGGTGCCGGAGAGCACGCCGACCGCCAGCCCGCAGCCGCCGGCCCGCGCCATTTCGAGGTCGTGCCTGTTGTCACCGACCATGGCGATTTCCGCCGGCTTGAGGCCGGTGAGATCGCTGAAGGCCAGGATCGTGTCGGGGGCGGGCTTCGGATTGGCCACCGCGTCGTAGCCATAGGCGGCTTCGAACAATTGGGCGACGCCGAGCGTCACCAGCGTCTTTTCCGCGCCGCTGGTCGAATCGTTGGTGGCGACGCCAAGCCGGTAGGATTTCCTGTGCAGTGCCGTCAGCGTGTCGACGATGCCCGGCAGCGCCACGGCCATCGCCGAGCCTTGTACGGAGGTGATCTCATTGAAGCGGGCGACCGCAAGCATCTGGTCCTCGTTGGACAGGCGCGGGAACCACAATTCGACCACGTCGAGATTGGTGCCGGACGCAAAGATCGAGTCCGGCTTGAAACGCTTGTTGGCGAAATCGAAGCCGGCGGCGGCCAGCAGCCTGTCGGCTTTCCAGCGATCGCCCTCGGACGCATCCATGGCCATGAAGTCGGCAACGCCGAGCCAGGTGGCGTTGAAGTCGACAAGCGTGCCGTCCTTGTCGAACAATATTCCCTTGATGTCTGCCAAGCTTTTCACTCCGAGCCGCGCAAATGGTGGATGAATCCCACAAGGCCAGCGGTCGATGCATCCCGCTTGGCGGCACTTTCCTTGCCCTCCACGACAGGCAAAAGGCCGGTGGCCAGTTCCTTGCCGAGTTCGACGCCCCACTGGTCGAAGGAGTTGATGTTGAACAGCGTGCCCTCGACGAAGACGCGGTGCTCGTAGAGCGCGATCAGCCGGCCGAAAGTGCGCGGGTCGAGTTTGCGGTAGAGGATGGTCAGCGAGGGCCGGTTGCCCGAGAAGACGCGGTGCGGGGCTATCTTGTCGACCTCGGCCGGCTTCATGCCCTTGGCCAGCATCTGGGCGCGGGCCTCGTCCAGCGTGCGGCCCTTCATCAGCGCTTCCGACTGCGCCAGGCAGTTGGCGAGCAGCAGATCATGCTGGTGCTTGAGATCGGGCTCGTGGCCGACGGCCGCGGCGAGGAACTCGACCGGGATGAAATCGGTGCCCTGGTGCAGCAGCTGGAAGAAGGCATGCTGGCCGTTGGTGCCGGGCTCGCCCCAGACCAGCGGTCCAGTCGGCGTCGTCACCTCTGTGCCTTCGAGGGTGACGCTCTTGCCATTCGATTCCATGTCGAGCTGCTGCAGATAGGCCGGCAGTCTGGACAGGCGCTGGTCGTAAGGGATGACGGCGCGCGCCGGGTAACCGCAGATGACGCGATGCCACCAGCCAACCAGCCCCAGCAGTGCCGGCAGGTTCTCCTGCACCGGCGCCGTTCGGAAATGCTCGTCCATCTCGTGCGCGCCATCGAGGAAGGCGCGAAAATTCCGCGGGCCGACAGCGATCATCACCGGCAGGCCGATGGCGCCCCAGAGCGAATAGCGGCCGCCGACCCAATCCCAGAAGCCGAAGACGCGATCGGGCGCGATGCCGAACTTGGCCACCAGGTCGAGCGCGGTGGACACGGCGGCGAAGTGCTTGCCGACCGCTTCCTTGCCGAGCGCCTTCTGCACCCAGTCGCGCGCCGTCTGCGCATTGGTCATCGTCTCGACGGTGGTGAAGGTCTTGGAAGCGATGATGAAAAGCGTGGTCTCGGCGGACAGGCCCTTCAATGTGTCATGGATATGGGCGCCGTCGATGTTGGAGACGTAGTGCGCGCGCGGCCCGTCATGATAGGGCGCCAGCGCCAGCGTCGCCATGGCCGGACCGAGGTCGGAACCGCCGATGCCGATGTTGACGATGTCGGTGATCTTCTTGCCGGTGGCGCCGGCCGCCTTGCCCGAGCGCACGGCATCGGCAAAGGCGCCCATGGCGTCGAGCACGGCGATGACGTCAGCCTTGACGTCCTGGCCATCGACGGTGACGCCCTTGCCGGTCAGGTTGCGCAGTGCCATGTGCAGCACGGCACGGTCCTCGGTGACGTTGATCTTCTTGCCGGCGAACATGGCGGCGCGGCGGCCTTCGAGATCGGCGGCCTGGGCGAGCTTTTCCAGCAGCTCCATGGTGGTCGCGTCGACCGCGCATTTCGACCAGTCGAGCAGCAGATCGCCGTCGGTGGCGGAGAATTCCACGAACCGCTTGGGATCGGCGGCGAAGGCCTGGCGCATGCTGGCGGGCGCGGCGGCGCGATGATCACGCAACGCGGCGAGCTGCTTTTGAAAGGACGGTTGATCCACTGCCAAACTCCGAGACCTCGAGCCATCATTACGGACCGGATGTTTCCGGCGCGTGTCGTCGCGACAATCTATCGGGCCGAACTCCACCCGTTTCAATGCGCAGCGATGACGCACGGAGTCATCGCTGGGATGACGCGCTGCGTCACCCCACGATGCCGCAGCGCAGCATCAAAATGGCGTGAAGGATCACTGGCATAAATCCCAATGATCAGAAAAATTGATTGGCGCAACCCCTTGTGCCACGGTTACGTTCGGCTGGTCCAGCCAAGCGAAAAAGGCTGGCCATCGAGGAAATCTCCCATGCCACAGCGAAACGACACGGCGATATGGTCCGGCCTGTTCCGGATTTCGGCCGAATCCGGCCAAACCCTGCAGGCGCAGATCCGCCAGGCCATCGTAGCCGCCATTCTCGATCGCCAGATCGCCGCTTCGATGCCGCTCCCTTCCTGCCGCATCCTGGCCGAAAAACTCGGCGTGGCGCGCGGAACCGTGGTGCTGGCGTTCCAGCAGCTCGTCGACCAGGGTTTCTTGGTGGCGCGAGAGCGGCGTGGCCATTTCGTCAATCCCGATGTGCTGGCGACACCGGCCAAGCCGCACCAGAAGGCGCCCGACCAGGCCAACGAGATCGACTGGAAGGCACGCCGCAAGATCGCCGCAAGCGACATGCCGCCGCCGGCCAAGCACGAGAACTGGATCAAGTCGTCCTACCCTTTCGTCTACGGGCAGTTCGATCCGGCGCTGTTCCCGACCGCCGAGTGGCGCGAGTGCAACCGCATGGCGCTTGCCGTGCTGGAAATCCGCAACTGGGCGTCCGACATGGTCGACCGCGACGATCCGCTGCTGATCGAGCAGATCCAGGCGCGGCTCCTGC
This sequence comes from Mesorhizobium sp. M7A.F.Ca.US.006.01.1.1, assembly GCF_003997935.1. Classification (GTDB taxonomy): domain Bacteria; phylum Pseudomonadota; class Alphaproteobacteria; order Rhizobiales; family Rhizobiaceae; genus Mesorhizobium. The sequence continues at coordinate 71 of NZ_RZQL01000170.1, read as the reverse complement.
CCCGGCGCGGCATCTTCGCCAATCCGGACGAGATCATCGTCACGCTGGGCGCCCAGAACGCGCTCTACATG
>NZ_RZQL01000169.1 GCF_003997935.1 Mesorhizobium sp. M7A.F.Ca.US.006.01.1.1 | reverse complement strand
TCCCTACAATCACGTGCTGGAATGCGCGCCCACACATGAGCTCCGTGTCGCCGACATCGGCGACACGCCGTTCCGCAGCCGCTACCGGCTGGAGACCAGCCATGAGGACATCGAGCGCCGCACCAATCAGATCGTCGATGCCGGCGTCATCCCGCTTTCGATCGGCGGCGACCATTCGATCAGCCATCCGATCCTGAAGGCCGTCGGCAAGAAAGCCCCGGTCGGGCTGATCCATATCGACGCCCATTGCGACACCAGTGGCCTGTTCGACATGACCAAGTTCCACCATGGCGGCCCGTTCCGCAACGCGGTGCTCGACGGCGTGCTCGACCCGACGCGCACCATCCAGATCGGCATCCGCGGCTCGGCCGAGTATCTGTGGGAGTTCACCTACGAGTCCGGCATGACCGTGGTGCATGCCGAGGAGGTGACCGGTCTCGGCATTCCGGCCATCATCGAGAAGGCGCGCAGAATAGTCGGCGACGGCCCGACCTATGTCTCCTTCGATATCGACAGCGTCGACCCGGCCTTCGCGCCGGGCACCGGCACGCCGGAAGTCGGCGGTCTGACGACGCGTGAAGTGCTCGAACTGCTGCGCGGCCTCAAAGGTCTCAACATCGTCGGCGGCGACGTCGTCGAGGTGGCGCCGCAATATGACGCCACCACCAACACGGCGCACGCCGCGGCGCAGGTGCTGTTCGAGATCCTGAGCCTGATGGTGTTCAGCCCGGCAATCACAGGCAAGGGCGCCTGACTTTCAGAAAAGCAAGGCGGCCGCCGCGCTGGAGCCGGCGGCCGTATCCAACAAACAAGCTTCCAGACAGGGGAATAACAATGACAATCCGAAAGACATTCTCATCCATCGCCGCCGTGCTGATGCTCGGCACGGCCGGTTTCGGCCTTGCGGTTCAGGCCGCCGGCGCCGATGCTCTGGCGGACATCACCAAGGCCGGCACCATCAATGTCGGCGTCTTCGCCGACTTTCCGCCCTTCTCCTCGGCCAGCGCCGACATGAGCCTCAAGGGCTATGACATGGATGTCGCGCAATACATCGCCGATACGCTCAAGGTGAAGCTCAACCCCATCGCCGTCACCGGCCAGAACCGCATCCCGTATCTGAACGACAAGCGCGTAGACATCCTGATGAGCGTCGGCTACTCGAAGGAACGCGAGCAGGTCATCGACTTCGCCGCCGCCTATGCGCCCTACTACATCGCCGTGATCGGTCCGGCGGCTCTGACGGTCAAGGGCAAGGAAGACCTCGCCGACAAGTCGATCGCCGTCAATCGTGGCACGCTGGAAGACACGTCGCTCACCGAGGCCGCACCGGCGTCGGCCGACATCAAGCGCTTCGACAACTACAATTCGGTGATCCAGGCCTTCATCTCCGGCCAGACGCAGCTGATGGTCGTCGGCAACGACGTCGGCGCGCAGGTGCTGGCCAAGCAGGACGCGCTGAAGCCGGAGCAGAAGTTCCAGCTCCTGACCTCGCCCTCGCATATCGGCCTCAACAAGAACGAGGACAGCCTGAAGAAGGCCGTCAACGATGCGGTCGCCAAGATGCTGGCCGACGGCAAGTTGGACGAAAGCTCGAAAGCCTGGCTGAAGACGCCGCTCAATCCCGACAATCTCAAGGATTGAGTTTCCGTGGCCTTTGCCTGGCTCCCGGGTGCCCTGGGCGACATCGCGCATGGCGCGGCCACGACGATCCTGCTGATCGCCGTGACCACGCTGGCCGGAACGCTGCTCAGCATCCTGGGTGCCGCGGGGCGACGAAACGGCCCGGTTCTGCTCAGGCGGGCAATCGCCTGTTACGTCGAGGTGATGCGCAACACGCCGTTCCTGGTGCAGCTGTTCTTCATCTTCTTCGGGCTGCCCAGCCTCGGCGTCCGGCTCGACCCGATCCTGGCCGCCATGCTGGCAATGACGCTCAACATGGCGGCCTACACCATCGAGATCGTCGGCGCCGGGCTTGACGCCGTGCCTGGCGGGCAGACGGAAGCGGCGCTCGCGCTGGGCTTGCGGCCACGCCAGGTCTTCGTCAAGATCGTGCTGCCGCAGGCACTCAAGATCATCTATCCCGCGCTCACCAGCCAGATCGTCATCATGATGCTGGAGTCGGCCGTCGTGTCGCAGATCGCGGTGCGCGAGCTGACCTACGAGGCCGACATGCTGCAGGCACGCACCTTCCGCTCTTTCGAGACTTATTTCGTCGTGACGCTGGTCTATCTCGCTCTGTCGATGGCCTTGCGCCGGCTGCTGGTGTCAGGCGGGCGCCGTGCGCTCGGAGCCGGCGTGTCATGATCGAGTTCACCTTCTGGGACATCGTCCGCAACCTGCTGCTCGCCGCCCGCTGGACAGTGCTGCTATCGCTGGCCGCCTTCATCGGCGGCGGCATCGTCGGGTTGATCGTGTTGTTTTTCAGGATCGCCAAAAATAAGTGGAGCAGGCGTGTCGCTTCCGGCTACATCGCCCTGTTCCAGGGCACGCCGCTCTTGATGCAGCTGTTCCTGATGTTCTTCGGCCTGCCGATGCTGGGCCTGCGCATCGAGCCGTGGACCGCGGCGGCGCTCGGCCTCACCTTCTTCGCCAGCGCCTATCTCGCCGAAATCTGGCGCTCCGGCGTCGCGGCGCTACCCCTCGGCCAATGGGACGCCGGCGCCAGCCTCGGCCTGCACTATCTGCAGGAGCTGAGGCTGATCATCCTGCCGCAGGCGTTTTCGATCACCCGCGCACCCACCGTCGGCTTCCTGGTTCAGCTGATCAAATCGACGGCGCTGACCTCCATCATCGGCTTCGAGGAACTGGTGCGGACCTCCAATGCCATCAACAATGCGACCTTCGAACCGTTCAAGGTCTACGGGCTGGTGGCGCTGATCTTCTTCGTCATGTGCTTTCCGCTGACGCAATATGCCCGCAGGCTCGAGAAACAGGCGGCTGCTCGCTGACGCGCCAAGGCAGCGCTCGACTTCAGGCCGGCAGCCCAAGCTGCTTGCGCAGGCTCTTGTCGAATGCGGACGCGGGGACGAAACGGCGCAGGAAACTGACCTGGCGCGCCATTTTTCCCGCCGCATAACGGTTCTTGGGCGCTGGATCGGTCGCTGCTGCCAAAACGGTGTTGGCGACCACTTCGGGCGCATCGCCTTTCTCCATCGATTTCCGCACGGATACAGTCATCCCGGCGCGCGCGGAGTTGTAGATTTCGAGCGACCGGTCGGGGGCGGCAAGATTGTCCTCGAATGATGTGCGGGTATAGGCGGGCTCCACCAGCGAAACGCGAATGCCGAACGGGCGCAATTCGTGATCGAGCGACTCGGAATACCCCTCGATGGCATGTTTGGTCGCCGAGTAGAGCGCGAAATAGGGAGCGGGGATGAACCCCTGTACCGAACTCAAATTCACGATTCTGCCCTTGCCTTGACGCCGCATCGCCGGCGGCACCGCGTTGGTCACGCGCAAGACGCCGAAGACGTTCACGTCGAACAGCGCCTTGGCCTGGGCGGTCGAGGACTCCTCCGCGCCGCCAAACAGGCCCATGCCGGCATTGTTGACAAGCAGGTCGATGCGTCCGGCCTTGGCCAGAACGTCATCGACCATTTTCGCGACGGACGCGTCGTCGGTCACGTCGCAGGTCAGCATGGTAACGCCGTGGGATGGCTGGGAGGCCGCGCGACGGCTGGTTCCGAAGACGCGAAAGCCGGCGCCGAGCAAGGCGTCGGCGGTAGCGCGCCCGATGCCGGAAGATGCCCCTGTGACCAGGGCGACGCCAGGATTGGTCTTGTTCATGGAAATCATATCCTTCTTTGCGTTGGATCGGATTGGGAAAAGCATAAGCGGCCGGGGCAAAGGGCGTTGTTGATGGCTGCGTGCTTGCGTCTGGCCACCAGTTAGTTCCAGCGTCTGAACAGGGCGCTGGCATTCACGCCGCCAAAGCCGAAGCCATTGGAGATCGCGTACTCCATTTCCATGGGTCGGGGCGCGTTGGCGACGAAGTCGATTCCCTCGCCGGCCGGATCGGCCTCGCCCAGGTTGAGGGTGGGCGGGGCGACCTGATCCCTGAGCGCCAGGATTGCGAAGATCGCACCAAGCCCGCCGGCCGCTCCGAGCAAATGTCCGGTCGCCGATTTCGTCGCACTGACAGCTATCGCGAAATCGCGCCCGAACACGCTCTTGATCGCTTCGATCTCACCCAGGTCGCCGACTGACGTGGAGGTCGCATGCGCATTGAGATGACGAACCAGGTGTGGCGAAATCCCTGCCTGGGCAATCGCGATCTGCATGGCCCGGCGCGCGCCGTCGCCGTCCTCTGGCCCGGAGGTGACGTGGTGGGCATCCGCCGTCGTGCCGTAGCCGACGAGCTCAGCCAACGGCTTTGCGCCGCGCGCCAGCGCGTGGCTCAATGCCTCGATGACCAGGACGCCGGCTCCTTCGCCCATGACGAAGCCGTCCCGCGATGTGTCGAAAGGGCGCGAGGCTTGAGCGGGCGCCCAATTGAAGCCGGTCGAAAGAGAACGGGCGGCGGCGAAACCGCCGAGACTGACGGTGTTGATGCACGCTTCCGTTCCGCCGCATACGGCGATGTCGGCTTCGTTGGCGCGGATCAGGCGGGCGGCGTCGCCGATCGCCTGGATGCCCGCAGCGCATGCCGTCACCGGTGCGCCGAGTGGACCTTTGAAACCATGACGGATCGAGATGTGGCCCGCCGCGAGGTTTACCAGGAAGGACGGCACGGTGAAGGGAGACAGGCGGCGGGCGCCACGCAGGTCCACCGTGCGCACTGCCTCAGTGATGGCGGGGAACCCTCCGACCCCTGAAGCGATGATCGTGGCCGTGCGCAGGCGCTCCGTTTCCAGGGCAGGCTTCCATTGCGCCTGTGCAAGCGCCTCTTCCGCCGCCGCCAGCGCGAAGAGAATGAACCGGTCTACCTTGCGTTGATCCTTCGCGGACAGGACGGCATCGGCATCGAAACCAGCCTCCGGATCTTCGCCCAGGGAGGGAACCACGCCGCCAATCTTGACCGGCAGATCTCCCACCACATCGTCAGGAAGCCTGCGAACCCCCGACCGGCCGGCAAGCAGGCGTGACCAGGACGCTTCGACATTGGCGGCAAGCGGCGTGACCGCTCCCATGCCCGTGACAACAATCCGTTGCATCTGCTCTCCTATCCCTGGTGTGCCGGCGGCGCTGCTCGCGCCGTTCAAGCGGCGACTGCTTCGCGAACCTGATCGGCCGCCGCATCCAGAAAAGCCCGCGCAAGGTCGGGGTCGTTGACGACCCGCGAGAGCACGACCGCGCCGACCATCGTCGAGAGAACGGCCATTGCCTTGTTGCCGGTCTTTTCGCTGTCGCCCTCGCCAACCCAACCGCCGAGCATCTCAAGGTACGCCTTGATGCCGGCTTCGAATGACGCCTTCACCTCGGCACCTTGCCTGGCCGCATCCGAGCCGAGCGCAACGACCGGGCAGCCGTCCATCTTTTCCCCGCGATGATCCATGCTGAGGTAGAATGAGATCACCCCGTCGAGCGGGTTCCCAGGATTTGCCGCGGTCGCGGCCGACCATTTACGGGTGGCGCTTTCCATCGCCCGCCTGGATGCCAGCGCTGCCAAATCGTCCTTCGACTCGAATTGTTTGTAAAAGGCGCCCTGGGTCAGCCCGGCCCCCTTCATCAGGTCCTTGAGGCCGATGCCGTCAAAGCCGCGCTCCCGAAAAAGCCGGCTTGCCACATTGATCACGGTCTCGCGGTTTTCCGCGGCCTGAGCGCGACTTACACGCATCGTCATCTCCTTTTTTTAGATTGCATTCGTAATCTATACCCTATATAGAGGGTGAACACAATCTAAAAAAGGATAAATAGGATGATACGCAAAGCCTTGGGCGCCTCTCTCCTGGCGGCGCTGTTTCTTGCAACCCCGGCTCTTGCCGAGGAGACCACCATTGGACGCCCGATCGAAGGCGGCAGCCTGCACCAGGGACACCTGGACATGGTGGCCTACTACGTTCCGAACGGCGACCTGCTGGAGGTCACCGCCACTTTCGCACCGAAGGCCGGGGGTGATCCGCTGCGGGTTGTCATGGGCCTCGCCAACAGTGACTCCGTGGCGTTTTCCATACCGGGCTATCCAGGCTCGCTTTATGCGTTCTCAAGGTCCGGCAAGGAGGTGACGGTCTCGACCGAGACCGACACATCCCTGCGAGCCGATGCGACAATGCCCTGACCTGACGCGCAGGCCGCGGCCGCGCGATGCTGGCCGGGGCTCTTGCGCCGGAACGGCGCGCCACCAACAAGTCTGGAGAGAGGTCATGCTTTACAGCTATTTTGTCGAGAAATCGATCCGGCAGAGCTTCGACGACGTCAACAACCATCGCTGGGACGCGGCGGTGAAGGCCATTGCGCCGCATGTCCATCACCGGGTTGGTGGCGCCCACGCGCTTGGTGGGGAGCGCCACGACAAGCAAGCCCTGCGCCGCTGGTTCGAGCGCCTCGGCCGTGTTCTGCCCACTCTCCATCTCACGGTCAACCACATCTGGGTGAAGGGCTGGCCGTGGCATACCACCGTGTTTGCCCAGTGGGATGGCACCGCAACCCTGCTCAACGGCGATACGTCCTACGTCAACCGTGGTCTCCACGTGTTCACGCTGCGGTGGGGCAGGGTTCATGCGCTCGAGGAATTTTATGATTCACAGGCGGCGGCGCGCGGTCTCGCCGCCCAAGCCGCGGCCGGCCTCGAAGAAGCCGTCGCCGAACAGATAACAAGCTAGCGGAAGCGCGGTCCGAGGCCGGCCCAGGTTTACGGACCGGTCGCTGATCGTCTTCGTCATGTCGCGGCATCGGTCGAGCCGAGGCAGGCATACAGCTTTCCTGCTAGGAATAGGCCTTGACATCTTGCCGTTCGAATTGTCCATTTGATGCTTGACCGGGCCGAACGGGGCGGCGAGGGCGGACAGGGGCAAACCGGCGCGTGGATAGACAGTCGAGTCGAGTGCTGTTGAAGACGGTTGGGCTGACAAAAGCCTTTCGTGGGCTGGTTGCCCTGCGGGATCATTCCATCGAGCTCCACGAAGGTGAAATCGTTGGGGTAATCGGGCCGAATGGCTCGGGCAAGAGCACGCTTTTCAACCTGATCACCGGTTTCTCCCAGCCGAATTCCGGTAGCATCGAGATGGAGGGCCGTTCGATCGTCGGCCTGCGCACATCGCAGATCGTCGCGATGGGCATCGCCCGCACCTTTCAGGGTTCTCGCCTGTTCGGCAGCCTCAGCGTCGCACAGAACGTGCTGACGGCGGCGCAGTTGCGCCATCCTATCGGCGCCGCCGACACCGTGCTGCGCGGTCGGCGCTATCGCGAGCGGGTGGCCGCGACGCGGCAGAAGGCCGACGAACTCCTCGACCTCATGGGCCTGACAGATCAGGCCGGCAGGGTCGCCGCGGATCTTCCCTATGGCGATCAGCGGCGGCTGGAGATTGCGCGTGCGTTGGCGACCGGCCCGCAACTGCTGCTGCTCGATGAGCCCGCAGCCGGGCTTGATTCCAACGAGACCAAGGTATTGGCAGCGCTGATCCGGACAATCCGTGACCGCTACGGCGTAACGGTGGTCGTTGTCGAGCACGACATGGACCTGATCATGGCTCTGTGCGAACGCATCCAGGTGCTGGCGACGGGCGAGGTGATCTGCGTCGGAACACCGGAGCAGGTATGCGAACACCCGAAAGTGCGGGAGGCGTATCTTGGCCACGCCTAGCCCCGTTCTGCTTAGCGTCGAGAACCTCGAGGTCAATTTCGGCGCGGTGCGTGCGCTGAAGGGCATTTCGCTCGACGTCCATGCCGGCGAGGTGGTGGCGTTGGTGGGCGCCAACGGCGCGGGCAAAAGCACGACCTTGCGCACCATTTCCGGTCTGTCGCGGCCGCGCGGCGGCAAGATCATCTTCGATGGCAAGCCGATTGGAGGTATCGCTCCGTCGCGCATCGTCAGTCTGGGCATCGCGCAGAGCCCGGAGGGCAGGCGCCTGTTCGGCGGCCTGACGGTGGCCGACAATCTGCGGCTCGGCGCCTGCACCCGTACCGACAAGGAGGCCGTCCTCAGAGACAGCGAGCGCATGTTCATGCTGTTTCCGATTCTCAGGCAGCGGCTGAAGCAACTGGCCGGCACGCTGTCGGGCGGCGAACAGCAGCAGCTTGCTCTGGCGCGCGCGCTGATGGCGGCGCCGCGCCTGCTGCTGCTCGACGAGCCTTCGCTCGGCGTTGCGCCGCTGCTGGTGCGCCATATCTTCAGCGCGCTTGCCGAACTGAAGCGCCAGGGCATGACGATGCTGCTGGTGGAGCAGAACATCACGCTCGCGCTGGACCTCGCCGACCGAGCCTATGTGCTGCGCACGGGTCAGGTGGCGCTGTCGGGCCGGTCCGCGGAACTGCGCGACAGCGAACGCGTGGCGCAGGCATATCTCGGGGCGGCAACATGACCCAGCTGGACTATATCCTGCAGCAGATCGTCAATGCGGTGAGCCTCGGCAGCCTCTACGCACTGGTGGCGGTCGGCCTGTCGATCGTCTTCGGCGTCCTCAAGCTCACCAATTTCGCGCATGGCGACGTCATGATGGTAGGTGCCTTCGGGGTTGCCTTGCTGGTCGGCATCGGCGTTCCGTTCCCGGTCGCCGTGATCTGCGGCATCGCCGCGGCCGCCGCCGCCGGCTTCCTCATCGAACGCATCGCCTACCGCCCGATCCGCGACGCGCCCGACGTTGCGCGACTGCTGACCAGCCTCGCCGTCACCTACATCATCGAGAATGTCGGCATCCTGGTGTTCACCTCCTCGCCGCGCAATTTTCCACTCCCCGATATTCTCAACACCTCCTGGGAAATGTCGAACGGCGCCATCACCTTCACCAGCATCAATCTCCTGACCATCGCGCTGACCTTCGTGTCGCTGCTGCTCCTCGGCTGGTTCATCACGCGCACCACGACTGGGCTCGGCATGCGCGCCGCGGCTGAGGACATGTCGGCGGCGCACCTTGTCGGTCTGAACGTCAACCGGCTGATCATCGTCGCCTTCATCGTCGCATCCGCCTATGCCGGCCTCGCCGGCATTCTGTGGGCGGCACAGGCCGGCGTGGTGCAGCCGCAGATGGGCTTCACACCGCTCCTGAAGGCTTTCGTGGCGGCCATCATCGGCGGCTTCGGGTCGATCGCGGGCGCCCTGGTCGGCGGCTACATATTGGGCGCGCTGGAGATCTTCATCGTCGCATTCCTGCCGAGCAGCGTCTCGTCCTATCGCGACGCAATCGTCTTCGCCGTGCTGATCGCCTTTCTCCTGGTGCGCCCGGGCGGGCTGCTGCAGCCAAACCGGGAGATAAAGCTGTGAGCCGGGAAGCGCGGATCACACTCCTCGTCCTCGTCGCCGTGGTGGCGGGAGCGGCTGTCGCATTCGGTGCGCCGCACGTGCTGAGCGACTATTTCGTCCGGATTATCCTGCTGATCGCGCTGAATGCAATCCTGGTGCTGGCGCTGTCGCTGAGCAACGGTTTTACGGGCGTGTTTTCGCTCGGTCATGTCGGCTTCATCGGCGCCGGCGCGTATATTTCGGGGATCCTGTCGATCCCGGTGCAGCAGAAGATGGCATTGTTGCCGCATCTGCCGGCGTTTCTGCATGCTTTCAGCCTCCCCTTCCTGCCGGCGACACTGGTGGCAGGTCTTCTGACGGCACTGCTTGCCGTGGTCGTCGGTTATCCCTTGATGCGCCTGTCGGGCTATTTCGTTTCGGTGGCGACGATGGGATTCTTGATTATCGTCAACGTCGTGCTGATCAATGCGTCGGACTTCACCCGAGGCGCCCGCACTTTCACCGGCGTGCCGCTGGAAACGACGTTGCCCTGGGTGATGGGTTGGCTCGCCATCACGGTGTTCGTGCTGGCGCGCCTGGTCTATTCGCCTTTCGGGCGCGCCATGAAGGCGGTGCGCGACGACACAATCGCGGCCAGCGCTGTCGGAATCGGTGTGCTGCGGACCAGACTGATCGCCTTCGTCATCGGCGCGTTCTTCTCAGGCGTCGGCGGGTCGCTCTACGCACATTATCTCGGCTCGTTTTCGCCGAACACCTTTTACTTCGCGCTGACGATGAGCCTGATCACAATGCTGGTGCTGGGCGGCATGGGCTCCCTGACCGGCGCGGTGGTCGGCGTCATCTGCGTTTCGCTGTTGTCGGAGGTCCTGCGCTCGGTCGAACGCGGCTTCACGATCGGCGATTTCGCGGTGCCGGCCCTGTTTGGCGCCAGCCAGATCGTGCTCGGCTTCATCTTCATTCTAGTCATGATCTTCCGGCCGAAGGGGATCATGGGGGACCGGGAACTTACGTTCGGATTAACCCAAAGATCGGCAACGGTGAACCAGACAGAGGAACGAAAACGATGATCAAACTCACTCGACGCGGCACCATCGGCCTGGGACTGGGCGCATTCTTCGCGCTTGCCTCGGCCAGCACGGCACTTGCTGCCGACACGATCAAGATCGGCTATCCGGCAAACCTGACCGGCATTCAGGCCTCGCTCGACGGTCCGATGCTGAACGGCGCCAAGCTGGCAGCGAGCGAAATCAACGCCGCCGGCGGCGTGCTCGGCCAGCAGATAGAACTGGTGATCTACGACTCCAAGAGCGATTCGACGACGATCTCGACCGTCGCCAGCCAGTTGATCGACAGCGACAAGGTCGTCGGCATCATCGGCTTCGCCGATTCCGACTCGGTGCTGGCCATCGGACCGCAGGTCCAGAAGGCGCAGATCCCGTTCATCACGCCCGGCGCGACCTCGCCGAAATTGCCGAGCCAGCTCGGCAACGAGATCTTCCTCGCCGCCTTCGGCGATAACGTTCAGGCTGCGGTTGGCGCGGAATTTGCGCTGAACAAGCTGAACGGCAAGACCGCGTACCTGCTGACCGACATCGGCACCGAATACACAACGCTGCTGTCGGACTACTTCGTCACCGCCTACGAGCATGGCGGGGGCAAGATTTTGGAGCGCGACACCTACAAGATCGGCGACAAGACCTTTACCGCGCAGATCGCCAAACTGAAGGCGCTGTCGCCGCAGCCCGACTTCGTCTATGCCTCGTCGAATGCCGAGGAAATCGGCCTGATCTTGAAGCAGATGCGCCAGGCCGGCATCAACCTGCCAGTGGTCGGCGGCGACGGCTACGACACGCCTTTGCTGATCCAGGTCGGCGGCGACGCGGCCAAGGACACCTACTTCACCACCCACGCCTATATCGGTGAGGGCGCCACCCCGAAGGTGCAGGCCTTCATCGACGCCTACACCAAGTCGGCCGGCAATGCCCCGGAGAACGCGTTCGCTGCGCTCGGCTACGACTCGGTCAAGTTGATGGCCGACGCGATCAAGCGTGCCGGTGCGCCGGATCCGGCCAAGATACGTGACGCGCTGGCCGCTACGTCCGGGCTCGACGGCGTGACCGGAACGATCACCTACCGCCCGGGCATTTCGGTGCCGGACAAGTCGGTCTCGGTCATCGGTGTCAAGGACGGCAAGCTTGTCCTGGCAAGTGAAGCGGCACCGACCTTCGTCGCGGAGCCGTGATCTTGTCCACACCGGGTTCCCTTTGGGACATCTACAGGTCGCGGCTCTCCGCCGCGACCTTCACCGACCTGACGCATGCGTTTCATCCGGGCCAGCCGCATTTCCCGGCCTTCCCGGACGAGGAGCGCCGTGCGCTGCTCGATTTTTCGAAGGGCGACGCCTTCCAGGTCCACCACTACGCCTTCGTCGGACAGTGGGGCACCCATGTCGATCCGCCGGTGCACTTCATCGACGGCGGCCGCTCGATCGACCAACTGCCGGTGGCGGAGATGCTTCTGCCGTTGGTCATCCTCGACATCAGCGACAGGGTCGCCGCCGATCCCGACGCGACGCCGACGCTCGACGACATTTCCGCCTGGGAGACACGGAACGGCCGTATCCTCGAAAAGTGTTTTGTCGCACTTCGCACCGGGTGGTGGCCGCGCTGGCCAGACCCCGTGGCGTTTCGGAACAAGTCGGCCGACGGTATCTCGCATGCGCCGGGCTGGTCGAAGCCGGTGCTGGAGGAACTTCTGGAACGCCGCGGTGTCGCTGCGATCGGGCACGAGGGCATGGACACCGATCCTGGCCGCGCCACGTCCGCGGGTGACGCAAGCCTGGAATACTATGTGCTGTCCCGCGACTGCTGGCAGATCGAGCTCCTGGCCAATCTCGACAAGGTGCCTGAAGCCGGCGCGTTGATAATGGCAAGCTGGCCAAAGCCAAAGGCCGGATCCGGCTTCCCGGCTCGCGCTGTCGCCATCCATGAAGCGGCCGGCTGAACACATGAAGCCGCAGCCGGTGGCGGTCTAGGGACCGCCACACAACGATCATCAGACACGGAATTCAGACATGGATATAGACACAGTCCGCGATGCTTTTCCGGCGATGGCGAGAGGTGCCGAGCCGAAGAAGCGGATTTTCTTCGACAATCCCGCGGGAACGCAGATGGCGAGCCGTTCGATCGATCGTATGACGCGCGCCATGATCGAGACCAACGCCAATCTTGGTGGCTATTTCGAAACCTCACTCGCGGCCCAGGCGATGGTCGACGACGCGCATCAGGCGATGGCCGATTTCTTCAATGCCGCGGACCGGCGTGAGGTGGTGTTCGGCCAGAACATGACGACGCTGACTTTCGCCGTCTCGCGCGCCATCGGCCGCGATCTGAACGCCGGCGACGCCATCGTGTTGACGCGCATGGATCATGACGCCAACGTCGCACCCTGGCTGATGCTGGCGGAGGATCGCGGGCTTGAAGTGCGCTGGATCGACCTCGATCCAAAAACCTTCGAACTCGACCTGTCGACGCTGGAGGCCACTATCGACGAGCAGGTCAAGCTGGTCGCCGTCGGCTATGCGAGCAACGTTACCGGCACGATTAACGACGTGAAGCGAATTGCACAGCGCGCACGCGCGGTCGGGGCGCTGAGCTACATCGACGCGGTGCAGTTCGCGCCGCATGGGGTGATCGACGTCCAGGAGATTGGCTGTGATTTCCTGGTTTGCTCGGCCTACAAATTTTTCGGACCGCATCACGGGGTGTTGTGGGGCCGGTTCGATCTGCTGCAGGCGCTGACCGCCTATAGAGTGCGCGCGGCTTCGAACACGCCACCTGGAAAATTCGAGACGGGGACGACAAGCCGCGAGGCGCTTGCCGGGGTGCTTGGCGCCGTCGAGCACTATGCCTGGCTCGGACAGTCCTTCGGCAACGTCCACCCGCAGGCGACGCGGCGAGAGCGCATCGTCGCCGGCATTGAAGTCGCCGACAGTTATGAGCGTGTCCTGACAGCACGGCTGATTGCCGGATTGTCCAGAATCGATGGCGTCTTGATCCAGGGTATATCAGATGTGGCGGCGCTGGCGCGCCGGGTGCCTACCGTGTCGATCACTGTTGACGGAACCGATCCCGCCGATATCGCCAAGGCGATGGCAAAGGAAGGCATCTATCTCTGGCACGGCCACAATTACGGTTTGGAGCCAATCAAGCGGCTAGGGCTTGCGGACCGCAACGGCGTCGTCCGCATCGGGCTGGCTCATTATAACACCGAGGCGGAAGTCGATTTCCTGTTGGCGAAGCTGGCGGACTGGATGAAGACGCGGACCTGACATGCGCGACAAAAACGGAACCCCGAGGATCGGCGTCAAGCTGCGCCATGCCAGACAGGTGCTTGGCCTCAGCCTGGAAGAGCTCGGCGCGCGCATCGGGCTGACAGAGGGTTATCTCTCGAAGATCGAAAACGACCGCGCGACGCCCTCGATGGCGGCTCTGCACCGGCTGGTGCAGGCGCTGGGCATCAACATGAACGCGATGTTCGGCACGCTGCAGCACAATGCCTCGGAAGTGTTCGTTTTGCGGCACAACGAGCGTCCGCACATGGAGACGGGGCATCGGCGTTCGGGCAACCATGTCGTGCTCGAGCAATTGGTGCCATCCGGTCCAGAATATCTGCTGCAGATCAACGTCCACGTGATCGAGGCCGGCGGCGGCAGCCCCGAGTTGATCAGCCATAAGGGACAGGAATTCGGCTACGTGCTCGAAGGTTCGGTCGAGTTGCTGGTCGAGGCGAACGTGGTGGCGCTCGAGGCAGGCGACGCGTTCTACTTCAACTCCGAACTCGGCCACGGCTACCGCAATATCGGTTCGACCACGGTCCGCATCCTCTGGGTCAACACGCCGCCGACATTCTGACCGCCTCCATCGCGGTGCCGGATTTCGAGGGAGTTCCGAAGGCGTTGTTCAATGAGCCAACGTCCACAGGACACAGCCGCCGGGTCCAACAGGCGGCTGCTCGCTGAGCCGCAGGCATGGTGTGCTGACCGACATCGACGGTTACAGACCGGTGGATGCAAGCGCCGAATGCCGGCGGAGGTGCTTGATCATCCTGAGTTTCCGGAGCGCGGCTTCGCCGCCTTCTATCTGCGGCGCGAGCCCATTCCAAGCAGCAGCCGCCGCATGGTCGTGAAGGCGCTGTCATCGGAGAGGGCGCCCGTGTCGACGCGCCTGTTGGCCCGCAGATCGGTCGGAGAGATGCCGAAAGCGCTGCGGAACGCGCGGCTGAAGACCGACGCACTGCCGAAGCCGCATTGCACGGCAATAGCGCCGATATAGAGGTTTGCCTGCGCAGGGTCGGTCAGCGCCTGGTAGGCGCGCGATAAACGCCGTTGCTGGATATACTCGCCGACGCCACCGATCGGCTCGAACAGCCGGTAGAGTTTGGCGCGTGACATGCCAAGCCGCTGGCATACGAGATCCGGTCCGAGATCCGGCTCATGCAGCTTGGCTTCGATGAGCCGGCGCGCGGTTTGCAGGGACGCGCTGGCGGAAGCCTGCTCGATCACCTCGCGGCCATTGGCGGATGCGCCGGCGAATGCCGCGACAAGGGCGGCCGTGCCGTGCGCGGCGGCGCCCGCATCCTTCGAAGTCAGCACGGGGGCCTCGTCGAAGAGCGCGCGCAGATGGCTCACCAGCATGGTGTTGAGCGACGTCGATCTTTGCAGGATGCGTCCGTGCAGGCCGTCGAGATCGGCAACCAGCGGGGTAAGCAGGGCGCGCGGCAGCACGACCGAGAGGTTTTGGTAGCGTGGCGCACGCAACGCGCTCTGCCGGGTCATGTCGAGAAAGCAAACGTCGCCAGGATGGACCTCGGCCGAGTGGCCCTCGGTGTCCAGCCCGCAGCCTCCCTCCGAGTAGATCAGCAGGCAGATGTTGTCGAGCCCGCCGCGGGCGATGGTCAGCGGGGTCCGTTCGAAGTTGGCGGCTGACGCCGAACCGGTGGCGATGCCGACATCGGCAATATAATAGCTGGTCATTTCGGCGGCATACGAGGCGCGCGCCGAAGCGTCAGGCGTATCCATCTCGTAGAGGGGGGACAGGCCATGACGCCATAGATCGAAATCGCGCGCGTTTCCCGGACTGACCGAAATGTCCAGGCGGGAGGATGGCCTCTTGCCGTGCGAATCCGTCGCCGGCTTATCCAATGACGCTCCCCCTATGCTGTCCCCGACACGAAGTTAGCCGTGCGCTCGAGGACGCGCAAGCCGAGCTTGAGTTTGCCTAGTATCTCATTTTCTCGACGCATCGTCTCATTCGTTTCGCCGGGCCTTGCGGGCCGGAGTGGTTGCGCAAATGGTCCGGCTGTTTTCAGGGGGCGGATCATGGACCACGAAGCAGCAATTGCAGGACTGCGCGGCGACAGCCGCCCCGCGGCATGGTTGCCGCATACCGTGCCCGGCGGCTCGCGACAGAACCTGTCGCACCGCCAGCGATCCTTGGTCGGCTCGAATGCGCGCCAGCCTGTTGCTAGGCGGGGCATCACGCGAAGTGTGGCACTTCTGCTCCTGGCAAGCACAACCGTTGGTGCCGCCCCGGCGCTGGCGGGTGGTGGCGCGGGAGGTATCTTTGGCGGTGGAGGTGGACAGGATAGGCCGACCGTCTCCGGCGATACAGGAGGGGGTGGAGCGAAC
>NZ_RZQL01000168.1:10810-16104 GCF_003997935.1 Mesorhizobium sp. M7A.F.Ca.US.006.01.1.1 | reverse complement strand
CGGGGGTGGCCCGCCGTTATGGTCTCAGGCCGCAGCAGGTCTTCGCCTGGCGCCGCGAAGCGCGCAAACAGGCCGCTTCGGTGCAGCAAGATTCTCCTGCCTTTGTGCCGGCGGTTGTGGCGGCGGCGGAACCTGCAGCCAGCCGTTCACCGAAGCAGCGGAAACGGCAAGCCACCCGAGATGCCGGCATGATCGAGCTTGAGATCGACGGCATCGCGATGCGCGTCGGCCGGGGCGCCGATACCAAGACGGTGGCCGCAGTGATCCGCGCGCTGAAGGCGACGTCGTGATCGGGCCGACGGGTGCGGTCAAGGTCATGGTGGCGACGAAGCCCGTCGACTTCCGCAAGGGTGCGGAGGGATTGGCGGCGCTGGTGCGAGAGACAATGGGGGCCGATCCGTTCAGCGGGGCCGTCTACGTCTTCCGGGCGAAGCGGACTGACCGGATCAAGCTGATCTTCTGGGATGGCACCGGGGTTTGCCTGCTAAGCGTTTGGAGGATGGGGAGTTCCGCTGGCCGAAAGTGCATGACGGCATGATGCGGCTGACGGCCGCGCAGCTCTCGGCGCTACTCGAAGGTCTCGACTGGCGGCGAGTCCATGAGGCGCGCCGGACCCGCGTGCCAGCCCAGGCGGGCTGACCCGCGACGAAGTGAATCAGCCTAGATTCCGCTGTCGCGGGCTGTCGGCGAATATGGTCTGATCCGTTCATGGCGATGACGGCTGACCAGCTTCCCGACGATCCGGACGCGCTGAAGGCGATGGTCCTGGCGCACGACGTCGAGAATGCCCGTCTGATTCAGATCATCAAGGAATTGCAGCGTCACCGCTTCGGCCGGCGTGCCGAGACGCTCCCCGAGGATCAATTGCTGCTGGGGCTCGAAGAGGCGGAGCAGATCGAGGCCGCCGGTGAGGAAGAGAAGGAGCAATCTGCTCCCGCCGAGCGGCAAGCAAAGGCCACGAGGCGCCGGGCCAACCGGGGCGCGCTGCCACCCCATCTGCCGCGCGTGGAGATGGTCGTCGACATCGAGGACCATGCCTGCCCATGCTGCCGCAATGGCTTGCATCGGATCGGCGAGGACGTGAGCGAGCGGCTCGACATCGTTCCGGCGCAGCTGCGTGTAATCGTCGTGCGCCGGCCCAAATATGCCTGCCGCGCCTGCGAGGACGTCGTGGTTCAGGCTTCCGGCGCCGGCCCGGCTGATCGAGGGTGGTCTTCCGACCGAGGCAACGGTCGCCCAGGTGCTGGTCTCAAAATATGCCGATCACCTTCCGCTCTATCGTCAGGCGCAAATCTACGCCCGGCAGGGTATCAATCTCGATCGCTCTACGCTCGCCGACTGGGTCGGCCGCGCCGCCTGGCACCTGCGTCCGGTGCATGAGCGGCTGCTTGGCAAGCTGAAGTCCTCGGCAAAACTCTTCGCCGACGAGACGACCGCGCCGGTGCTCGATCCCGGCCGCGGCAAGACTAAGACAGGTCAACTCTGGGCCTATGCCCGCGATGACCGACGATGGGAGGGGAGCGACCCGCCGGGCGTCGCCTATGTCTATGCGCCGGACCGAAAGGCCGAGCGTCCGATCGCTCATCTCGCAGGCTTCACCGGAATCTTGCAGGTCGACGGCTATGGCGGCTATCGCGTGCTGGCCGACAAAAGCGGCGTCACGCTCGCCTTCTGCTGGGCGCATGTCCGTCGGCGCTTTTATGAACTGGCAGCAGCCGGTCCCGCGCCGATCGCCAGTGACGCGCTGAGACGGATCGCCGAACTCTACAAGATCGAGGATGACATCCGTGGCCGATCGGCCAACGAGCGCCGCGCGATGCGTCAGGACAAAAGCCGCGCCATCGTCGCCGATCTCGAACCCTGGCTGCGTGAGAAGCTCGGCCTGATCAGTCAGAAGACCAAGCTCGCAGAGGCAATCCGCTACACGCTCTCACGCTGGGAAGGCCTCTCGCACTTCCTTGACGACGGCCGCATCGAGATCGACAGCAACACCGTCGAACGCTCGATCCGTCCGATCGCAATCTCGGGGTCATTCTGCCCATGTTGGGCAGGAGGTCGAAGTCCCGTGCGCAGCAATGGATCTGGGCTCCCCGCGCGCGTCGCTTGCTGCACTGCTTGAACTGAACAAGCTCTTGATCCAGCGCCGTTTCCGGCGAGGCTCTCCGGATGGTTTCATCATCGGGGAGACTCAAAATGAGAACCTTGCCGCCACCGACACGATCTCTCGTGATCGTTCGCCAGCTCAGCATGCGCTCGACTCGCACAAGCTAGTCGGGCTGAGCGCAGCGCAACGAACGATCGTGATCGCCCGGCTCGCCAATGTGCTGATGGCCGCCGCCGGTATCGTGACGGAGGAGAGCCGCGATGACGAGCCGTAATCTGATTCCGGCCACCATCCTCAAGCGCAAGGCCGTTGTCTATGTACGTCAGTCCACGCAGGCGCAAGTGCAGCTCAATCTTGAGAGCCAGCGTCGGCAATATGAGCTGGTCGACGTCGCGCGGCGCTGGGGATTCCGCAAGGTTGAGGTGATCGACGAGGACTTGGGACGCACCGCAAGTGGAGCTGTGGAACGTCCCGGTTTCGAACGCCTGGTCGACGATCTGTGCACCGGTCATGTGGGCGCTGTGCTTTGCCTGGAGGCGTCCCGCCTGTCTCGCAACGGACCGGACTGGCATCGGCTGCTCGAGTTGTGCGGCGAAGTCGATGCACGGGTGATCGATCTGGACGGAGTCTACGATCCGGGACTGCCGAACGATCGCCTGCTGCTCGGCATGAAGGGGAGCATAAGCGAGTTCGAACTCGGGGTGCTGCGTGCTCGCATGTACGAAGCTGACCGCGCCAAGGCACAGCGCGGCGAACTGCGCATCTCTGTGCCCTTCGGCTACGTCTGGCACCGGGATTACGGTCTCGGGTTCGATCCCGATATACGCCTGCAGGAGACCATTCGCCTGATATTCGCGCGTTTCCGCGAACTCGGCAGTGCCCGCCAGGTCCTGATCTCGATGATCGACGATGGCGTGCATTTCCCCAGACCCTCCGACGGCAAGAAGATGGTGTCCTTCGCCTGGGTTCCGGTCCGCTACCGCAACGTGATCTCCGTCCTGAAGAACCCGTTCTACGCCGGCGCTTATGTCTATGGTAAGAGCGAGAAGCGCACCGAGATCGTGGATGGCCGCGTCCGCAAGAGCTATGGTCATTACAAGCCGGCCAGCGATTGGGCGGTGGTGCTCAAGGAGCATCACGAAGGCTATATCGGATGGAGCGAGTACGAACGGAACCAGGAACTTCTCGCCGCCAACGCCTATGGCAAAGCCGGCGGCGTCAAGTCGGGCCGCGGCGGTCGCGCGTTGCTCCCGGGTCTTCTCTCCTGTGGTCGATGCGGGCGAAGACTGGTTGTCACGTATGCCGGACGTGGCCAAGGTTACCCGGTCTATCGTTGCGAGAACACCATGATGGCGCAGGCGCGATGCATGTCGTTCAACGGCTTTCGCACCGATGCGGCGGTGGCCCGCGAAGCCTTGGAGGCGGTTGCGCCGATGGCGATCGAGGCGGCGTTGGAGGCTGAACAGATGCAGCTGGAGAGCGAAGCCAGGCGGCGGCAGATGATCGAGATGGACCTGCAGCAGGCACGCTATGAGGCATCGCTCGCCGAGCGCCGCTACGCCGCCTGCGACCCGGAGAACCGGCTTATAGCGGCCCAGCTCGAGAGGAACTGGGAAGCTAGGCTCAGGCGCGTGGAGACCTGCGAGGCCCGGCTCAGTGAAGTCCAGCGTATGGAGCCTGTCGACGCGATCCCTGACTTCACCGGCCTCGCCCAGGATCTCGAAGCCGCCTGGAATGCGCCGGGTGTCGATATGCGGTTCCGTCAGCAACTGCTGCGCGCGCTCATCAAGGACATTGTGGCGGACGTCGATGACGACGCGCGCGATGTGATCCTGACCATCCATTGGCATGGGGGCCAGCATTCCCAGGTAAGGGTTCGCAAGTCCAAATCCGGAGAGCATGGCCAGAGTACGCCTGAGGAGGCTCTGGCGGTCATGCGATCCATGGCAACGCGATGGTCGGATGCCGAAATCGCCGCCACACTCAACCGCATGGGCATGAAGACGGGTCAGGGAAAGACCTGGACGGCGCGACGCGTCCAATCCCTGCGCACGGTGCACAAGATCAGCGGCTATCGGTCTTCCGACAAGAACGGCGAGTGGCTTACCATGTCGGACGCGGCCGCGAAGCTTGGCGTGTCGCACGTCAAAATCCGCCGGTTCGTCAGGGACGGCATATTACCAGCCGAGCAGGTCATGCGCGGCGCGCCCTACCAGATCCGCGCCAGCGACCTTGAAGATGAACGGATCAAGGCCGATTTGGCGCGCAAATCTCCGCGTATCATCAACGACGATAATCAGAAATCGCTGTTTCCCGCCATTTGAAGAGGGGGTGCATAATGAATCAGTCTTCGCGCTCAACCGCAAGAACGCGCTCTTCGCAGGCTCTGACGGCGGCGCCGAACACTGGGCAGTCATCGCCTCGCTGATCGAAACCTGCAAGCTCAATGGTGTCGAACCGCTCGGCTTATCTCGCCGATGTCCTCACCAGGATCGTCAACGGCCACCCCAACAGCCAGATCGACGATCTCCTGCCTTGGGTCTACATCAACAAGCTCGAGCTCAAGGCCGTGGCCCGAGAATACCGCTTACTCTTGACATGCACGGGCCGGAACAGGTTAACCCGCATATCTGCGCGATGCCGCGAGCATGGTTGCGGTCGGTCTTGTTGACCTGTGCCTTGAGAACGCCTTGGAATGACGGGGCTCGATACAGGTCACGTAGTCCGGCTGCCGCCAGACCAACCATTGGGATAAGGGGCCGGCTTCAAGCCTGATCCGGGCGAGATTCCATGCGGGGTTCTTCAATGCGTCAGCAAGATCGTCCGGATGACTAGCAACCTTCATCTCTCGGCAAATTCGGCGCCCTTCTCACGATGCAAACGGTGGTCTCTTTCACGGAGACGTCCAGTCCGGCATAATTTTTCATGCTGCGCTTCCTTTCCTGATGCTTGTGGCTGTTCACACAGACCACGTTTTGTCATCATCTCGAAGCGCAGCACTTCAAAACAACCCGTTCAAGGCGGGGGGCAAAGCCGAATACCACAATCTAAACACCTAGCGATGCTGTTCAAATTCGCCTTGCCGGCATGGGACCCCATCGCTGTCATCACAGGAAGCAGTACGTGGGAGGGGAACTGCTCGCAGTGATGAATCGTGTTCCGAGCCACTACCCATTCAGTTTCGTCCCAG
>NZ_RZQL01000168.1:0-10711 GCF_003997935.1 Mesorhizobium sp. M7A.F.Ca.US.006.01.1.1 | reverse complement strand
TGCTGTTCAAATTCGCCTTGCCGGCATGGGACCCCATCGCTGTCATCACAGGAAGCAGTACGTGGGAGGGGAACTGCTCGCAGTGATGAATCGTGTTCCGAGCCACTACCCATTCAGTTTCGTCCCAGTTGTTACCTCCCGTATTCAGGTTGCGGTCGAACCGCGGGAAGGCCGAACTAGTGATTTCCAGGCGAATTTGATGGCCGGCCGGAAACCAATTACTTGTGGCGTCGAGATCAATCTCGATTTTGCATATAACGCTCGGTTCCATGAAAACAGCCCGATCAAAGCCCTCGCGATAGCGGACGCGCAGTATCCCGTCCACCACGTCAATCGCACGGCCATCGGGATGTACGTCCAACAGTCTGGCCACGAGGTCCGTGTCCGGGGCCGAAGAAGAGACGAAGAGGACCGCCCGGACAAATCCGGTAACCTCCATGCCCTCTGTGAGGGGCGGTGAAGTGAAGCAGAGGACGTCTGGACGAAGCTGGACGTCCTGGTAATCGCGGGGTCCTATAGTAGTTCCACTTGACTTCCCGCCGTCCATCCCCAAGAACGGCGCCGGATCCCCAGGGTCGTAGGTAAACGTGTCAGCCGGCTCGTCGGCACTCGGAGGCTCTACATCAAGAGTCCCGTCGCCTAGACGGGTCGCGGCATTCCCGCCGCTGCGGAGGAACCAGTGCTGCAGTTCCACACCAAGAGGGGGCCATTCTGACGCGGCACGCCACTCGTTGCGACCCATCACGTAGTACTGGACGCGGGGCATTCCCTCGATCCGGTCGGGCTTGTCGTTCAGCCAGCAGTCGAACCAGTCCAGGTAGATCTGCCAGCAATCCAGGCGCGCGTCGCCCAGCTCGCGCTCGCCGATAACCGTCGGGGCTTTGAGACTCTCGGTGCCACAATGCGTGGCTGGCGACAGAATGATATGTTGGTGATCGCGTGCCGCCGGGCTCAATCCGCGAGCACTAAAAACGCGCTGCTGGTGAAGCGCGTCGGCAGCCCCCACGTCGTACCACGAGTTCACGAACAGGGCTGGGACGTCGATGGTCGAGTCCTCGCTAAGCATCCCATTCCGATCCCCCCAGGGATCGCCTGGGTCACGCGAGACCCAGTCCTCCCAGTCAGTCGGCGGTCCCCCAAGGCTCTTAAGCATGTTGACGAGCGGCAGCGACGCGAAAGCCCGCTGATACTCCTCATCGCTTTTCGGTTGCACTCGGGACCGGTCCTTCGCTGCGGTTTGGTGGAACCAGGGGACAAACGCGGCAACCTCCACCGCACCGCCGAGACGGAGATCCCCGTTGCGATATCGCCCTCCGGCAGAGCCGTTCGCGCCGCCCGATCCCTGCGCAATTGCGCATCGGTGGGCTGGATGGCACAACTGCGCCAGCAAAACCTGCGCGATACCAAGCGCCGAGCACCCATATGTGCCCACGCGTCCATTCGACCATGGCTGCTGCGAAATCCAGGACAGCGTGTCATAACCGTCGTCCCTTTCATTCTCCATGAGGGTGAATACGCCGCCGGAATCGAAGACTCCACGAAGCTCCTGCACAAGTACGGCGAAGCCTTGTCCAGCAAACATTCTTGCCACTTTGTGGCGAGGCTCAACCGGACAGCGATAGGGCGTCTTACCGTATTGAGTTCGGATAAGGATTGACCCGAGTTCCCCAGTGTAACCAATAGGCCGATACAGGTCCGTGGCGAGCTCAACGCCGTCCCGCATTGGAACGCGCAAGCCGGTCTGCAAAACCACTTCGTATCGCGGCGTTGGCGGTTTAATCGGGCCTAGTTCATTACACACTTCAGAGTGCCTCCCAGACATTGAGACTGATTCAAGATGGAGTGGCCAATTTCGACGGGTCTCAGCATTCTATCTGCACGGTGGTGTGTTCGTCGCATTCACAGTACAACGATGAACTCTGTGCCGTTGCTAAGTTGTTTGAAAAGAAACTCAACCGTGCTTCTCTAGCAGGTCCGGCACTCAATGATGGCGCGTTGCCACCCCAATTTCCCTATTGCTTAAATCAATGTGACAGCGCGCCTACGCCGCTGTGCAAAACATCAATTGTGAGTCTCACCGCCATTATGTGCCGATCCATGGACCCCCATTCCATGCTGATTGACGCGGGCCGATGGGGCAAGCTGCTTGATGTGAGAAGCGACGGGCTCCCCGACCGATCGCAGCTTGTTATCACCGTTTGTTTGAAATAGTGGAGGTAGGCTAGCCAGGCGGCAAGCTGTTCAAATTCGCCTTGCCGGCATGGGACCCCATCGCTGTCATCACAGGAAGCAGTACGTGGGAGGGGAACTGCTCGCAGTGATGAATCGTGTTCCGAGCCACTACCCATTCAGTTTCGTCCCAGTTGTTACCTCCCGTATTCAGGTTGCGGTCGAACCGCGGGAAGGCCGAACTAGTGATTTCCAGGCGAATTTGATGGCCGGCCGGAAACCAATTACTTGTGGCGTCGAGATCAATCTCGATTTTGCATATAACGCTCGGTTCCATGAAAACAGCCCGATCAAAGCCCTCGCGATAGCGGACGCGCAGTATCCCGTCCACCACGTCAATCGCACGGCCATCGGGATGTACGTCCAACAGTCTGGCCACGAAGTCCGTGTCCGGGGCCGAAGAAGAGACGAAGAGGACCGCCCGGACAAATCCGGTAACCTCCATGCCCTCTGTGAGGGGCGGTGAAGTGAAGCAGAGGACGTCTGGACGAAGCTGGACGTCCTGGTAATCGCGGGGTCCTATAGTAGTTCCACTTGACTTCCCGCCGTCCATCCCCAAGAACGGCGCCGGATCCCCAGGGTCGTAGGTAAACGTGTCAGCCGGCTCGTCGGCACTCGGAGGCTCTACATCAAGAGTCCCGTCGCCTAGACGGGTCGCGGCATTCCCGCCGCTGCGGAGGAACCAGTGCTGCAGTTCCACACCAAGAGGGGGCCATTCTGACGCGGCACGCCACTCGTTGCGACCCATCACGTAGTACTGGACGCGGGGCATTCCCTCGATCCGGTCGGGCTTGTCGTTCAGCCAGCAGTCGAACCAGTCCAGGTAGATCTGCCAGCAATCCAGGCGCGCGTCGCCCAGCTCGCGCTCGCCGATAACCGTCGGGGCTTTGAGACTCTCGGTGCCACAATGCGTGGCTGGCGACAGAATGATATGTTGGTGATCGCGTGCCGCCGGGCTCAATCCGCGAGCACTAAAAACGCGCTGCTGGTGAAGCGCGTCGGCAGCCCCCACGTCGTACCACGAGTTCACGAACAGGGCTGGGACGTCGATGGTCGAGTCCTCGCTAAGCATCCCATTCCGATCCCCCCAGGGATCGCCTGGGTCACGCGAGACCCAGTCCTCCCAGTCAGTCGGCGGTCCCCCAAGGCTCTTAAGCATGTTGACGAGCGGCAGCGACGCGAAAGCCCGCTGATACTCCTCATCGCTTTTCGGTTGCACTCGGGACCGGTCCTTCGCTGCGGTTTGGTGGAACCAGGGGACAAACGCGGCAACCTCCACCGCACCGCCGAGACGGAGATCCCCGTTGCGATATCGCCCTCCGGCAGAGCCGTTCGCGCCGCCCGATCCCTGCGCAATTGCGCATCGGTGGGCTGGATGGCACAACTGCGCCAGCAAAACCTGCGCGATACCAAGCGCCGAGCACCCATATGTGCCCACGCGTCCATTCGACCATGGCTGCTGCGAAATCCAGGACAGCGTGTCATAACCGTCGTCCCCTATATGTTCCCTAGCGTATACGCCGCCGGAATCGAAGACGCCACGACGCTCCTGCACAAGTACAGCGAACCCTTGTCCAGCAAACATTCTTGCCACTTTGTGGCGAGGCTCAACCGGACAGCGATAGGGCGTCTTACCGTATGGAGTTCGGATAAGGATTGACCCGAGTTCCCCAGTGTAACCAATAGGCCGATACAGGTCCGTGGCGAGCTCAACGCCGTCCCGCATTGGAACGCGCAAGCCGGTCTGCAAAACCACTTCGTATCGCGGCGTTGGCGGTTTAATCGGGCCTAGTTCATTACACACTTCAGAGTGCCTCCCAGACATTGAGACTGATTCAAGATGGAGTGGCCAATTTCGACGGGTCTCAGCATTCTATCTGCATGGTGGTGTTCCAGCCCACCTGCCTGTGCAATACCAGATGGAATACGCTCATTGGGGTGGCGCTGATTGCATGCCTTTCACTTAGCGAGCCAGCAGGCTGACAGGTGCTGTGGTCCAACTTCGATCGCCGGCGGCTCCTCAGCTTTGCAACGGTCGAAGGCAAGCGGGCAACGAGGATGGAAACGGCAGCCCTTCGGCACGCGCGCGGCACTTGGAACCTCGCCCTGCAGGGCCGGCAACTCGGCGCGACCTGCGTTGCCGCCAATCTGCGGTGTGGCGTTGCGCAAGGCGACGGTATACGGATGGCGAGGGTTGAATGTGATCTCGTCGGCGCTACCAATCTCGACCAATTTTCCAAGATACAAGACCGCAATCCGGTCGGCGATCAGCCAGGCAAGGGGCAAATCGTGGGTGATGAACAGCAGCGCCATGTTGTGCCTGTCGCGCAAGTCAACCAGGACCTGAAGAATCTGAGCGCGTATCGAGACATCGAGCATCGATACAGGTTCATCAGCAACGATGAGTTCCGGCCGGACGGCAAGCGCTCCTGCAATCACGACGCGCTGGCGCTGCCCGCCGGATAGCTCGTGCGGGAAGCGGGCGAAGAAATCGCCGGGAGGATTGAGCCCAGCGGCCGCAAGCGCTTCACTCACCCGGTCGGCGAGTTGAGTGGCGTTACCGACCAGCCGCAGGGACTGCAACGGCTCCGCCACGATGTCGAACACGGTGTGTCGCGGATTGAGGGCCTGATAAGCGTCCTGGAAGATCATTTGCACGCGACGCCGGTACGGACGTAGAGCCGAGAAGCCCTCTACCGACCTCATGTCGCGGCCTTCGAACAGCATTCTGCCGCCAGTCGGCTTGGCAAGCTTGGTGATGACGCGGCCCACAGTGGTCTTGCCGCTTCCCGATTCGCCGACCAGGGCGACGATCTCGCCCCGCCCGACGTTGAGGTCGATCCCGTCTACCGCGCGCATGGCGCCGACAGATCGGCCCAGGACACGGTCGAACAGACCGCCCTGGATAGGAAAATGAACTTGCAGGCTCTCGAGACGCAGGATGCCGGCAGTGTCAGGCATGAACAGCGACCTTGTCTTCTTGCGTCAAGGACCGGTGAAGGTGACAGGCGACACGTCCCCGCCCGAACTTATTGAGGCTGGGGACTTCGGTCGCGCACCCCCCCATGACCGACGGGCAACGCGGATGGAAAGCGCAGCCCGAGGGTCGATTCACCAAGTTGGGAGGATCACCCGGTATTGGCCGGATCATCTTTTTGCCGCTCGCTGGGTTCGGGATCGATTCGATCAGCTGTCGGGTGTAGGGATGTTTGGGCTGGGCGAAAATCTCGGCGACAGTGCCATCCTCGACGATGCGGCCCGCGTACATGATCATTACGCGATCACAACACTTAGCCACCACAGAAAGGTCGTGGGTGATCAAAATCAGGGCGAGGCTCAACTGCGATCGCAAGTCGCCTAGCAGGTTAAGGATCTGAGCCTGAGTGATGACGTCGAGCGCTGTGGTGGGCTCGTCACCAATGATAATCGAAGGTCGACACGCGAGCGCCATGGCAATCATCACCCTTTGTCGCATTCCGCCCGACAACTCGTGAGGGTAGGCGGAACCACGATCCGCCGGGATGCCGACCAGTTGAAGCAACTCACTTCCCCGCTTGGTCGCCTCGCCCCGCGACATGCCGAGCTTCAGCATGCATGGCTCGGCGATCTGCTTGATAATGCGGTGAACAGGATTAAGTGCGTTCATCGCGCCCTGGAAGACAACGGACGTTTCGCTCCAGCGATGTGGCCGCATCGCCGCATCATCGTCGATCGGCAGTCGGTTGCCACGATAGCGCACTTGGCCGCCGCTGACCCGCGCGTTGGGTGATAGTAGACCAGCGATCGCCATCGCGGTCGTGGTCTTGCCACTGCCCGATTCTCCGACGAGGCCCACGGCCTCTCCGGCTCGGAGCGCGAAGCTTACGCCGTCGATTGCTCGCAATGAAACGCCCTTGAGCCCATAATCGACAGAGAGCCGGTCTATTTCCAGAAGCGGTGTTTTGTCCTGGGAGGAGCTGGTCATGGGATCACCCTCCGCCGTGGATTGAACGTGTCGTCAAGGGCACTGCCAATCAGGACGAAGCTAAGCGAAACCGTGAGTACGCACAGTCCTGGGGCGCCGAGGTACCACCAGGCTCCAGCACTGGCCGCGCCGGCGCGCTGAGCGAGCGAAAGCAAAGTGCCCCATGAAGGCTGCAACGGGTCCCCGAGTCCAAGGAATGAGAGCGATGTCTCGACATAGATTGCGCTGGCGACCACCAGCGCACCATTGGCTGCGATTTGCGGCACGAGATTGGGGAGGATGTGCCGCACCATGATGCCGAAATTACTGCTACCCGCAACGCGCGCACGATCAATGAATGGTCGCTCCTTAAGCGACAGTGTCTGACTCCGGACGATACGTGCAACAAAGGACCAGCTTGTCATGCCTATAACGACAATGATCACGAAAAGAGAAGGACGGAAGCCCAGGATTTCTCCACCGCGCCCCATCACCTCGAGAACCACGGGTGTAATGACCAGCGCCAGCACGAAGGACGGCATGACAAAAAAGAAGTCTGTCAAGCGCATCAGCCAGACGTCGACCCTGCCACCATAGTAGCCAGCGGTCGTACCGATTGTAGTCCCAACGACGAGGCTGATCACAGTCGCGAGTAGCGCAATCGTAAGCGAGATCCGGGCACCATGGAGGACCAGATTGAGCACGTCCCGCCCGATTTCGTCCGTGCCGAGCAGATGCTCGCCTGATGGGGGTGCGAGGAAATCGCCAGTTGCATTGATCGCAGTCTGGAGCGGTCCCGCCAGAATATTGGGGACCGCTCCCACAACAAGAAAGAATACCAGACATACGAGGCCCACCTGAGCACCGCCATAGCTGAGAAATTGACGCAGAAAGCCTTTTATTGCGCGCGCCCGGCCTCGCGGGCAATATCGAACAATATTGTCGCTCATTGTCGGACCCTCGGATCTAGAAGGCTGTAGGCAAGATCGGCTACGAGGTTTGCGAGAACAATTGAAACGCCAAGCAACAGGAATATGCCTTGAAGGACTGGGTAGTCCCGTGCGTTGAGTGCTTCCACCGTCAGCCCGCCGATACCCGGCCAGGCGAAAACGGCTTCGACAGTGATGGCCCCGGCGACCACATAGCCAATATTGAGGGTGATCAAGGTCACGACCGGTAGCATTGCATTGCGAAATGCATGACGCATCAGCATTTGACCGTTGGTCAGCCCTTTCGCCCGTGCGGTTACCATGTAATCCTCGGTGAGTACGTCACTCATTGCGGCACGAGCGACGACGACGTACTGGCCGATTAGCCCAAGCGCCACCGCAGTGGCGGGAAGCGTGAGATGTTGCAGGTAGTCGAGGAACGAACCAAGAGAGCCCGTGATCAGGCCGGGCGAGTATGCACCATAGCCCGGGAGCCAACCCAATGCCGTGCTGAAGATTACCACCAGGATCATGCCGAGCCAGAAAGCCGGCGTAGAATAGAGCGCCAGAGAGGCTCCGGTTGCGATACGGTCGCCGGCTCCTCCCCGGCGCCAGCCTGCGTAGATCCCAAGCATCACCCCAATAACGATTGCCATTATCTGAGCAACCCCGACTAGGACTATGGTGTCCGGCAGGCGTTCCGCTATCAGGTCTGCGACATGCCTGCCCCTGAACTTGAAGCTGTAGCCGAAATCGCCGCGGAGTGTTGCCGACAGGTAGTCGACCGCCTGGTCCGGGAACAGCGGCCGGTCAAGGCCCCAACGTTGGTTCTGCGCCTCAATCTGCTCGGCGGTGACGCTGACGCGCGCCCCGCCAAGCAAAAGAGATGCAGGGTCACCTGGAATAACTCGGAATAGGATGAAGTTCAGGACTGCCACCATCAGGAGGGTTATAGAGGCCCTGACGATGATGCGCAGGATGTGACGGCTCCCTCCCCCTCCGTTCACGGCGCGGGCACCGGCTTCAAGCGATCGAATGGGAAGTAGCTGTCCATCGACATGATGCCTTGCTTTCCCCAACCCTCGAAGCAATCCCTCCGGTGGGCTTCGAGCAGGGTGGGGTAACATAGTACGATGTAAGGCGCTTCAGTATAAATTAGTCGCGCTGCCTGGTCGACCAGCTTTTGGTTTTTCTTGAGGTCAACGGTGACCTGCACCTCCGCGAACAGTTTGTCGAACTCCGCATTCGTCCAGTACGCCTTGTTCTTGATGCCGATGGAATTGCTGCTGCCGAAGATGAGCAGGTCTTTAGGTGTTGGGCCTTGCCAGGTATCGGAAATGAGCAGATCCCACCCTCCGCCGCCTTTCGCCGGAGCTGCGGCGCGGGCGCTCAGCGCACCGGAGTCGAGCCGAGTCACCGATACAGGGATACCGATTTGCTCCAACCAGCCAGCGATAAACTGCACTGCCGCGACCGGCATCTCTATATTTGCTGAAGGTCCAGACACCAGCTCTAGCTGGAAACTCTTCCCGTCCTTGTCCTCCCGAATGCCATCGCCGTTCGTGTCCCGGTACCCTGCGGCGTCAAGCCGGCGGTTGGCTTCGGCGAGATCGAAGTGGCGCCTGATGTCGTTCAGATCTGAATAGTAATCGGCCGCCACCGGCATTGCGAGTCCGACACCAGGGTCGGCGTGTCCGCGCATGGCTCGATCGACGATGGCCTTCTGATCGATCGCGTAGCCGAGCGCATCGCGAAACGCCGGATCCTGCAGAGCCTTGGTGCTACCTGCGCCATCTCCCGAAGCGGTGTTGAAGGCGAGATAGGTTTTCTGAGCTATGCGGGATTCACCGACTACAATGTCGGGATCCTTCGAGAGATCAGCCCACTGGGCGGACGTCAGGTAGTTGCCATAATCGAGTTCCCCGCTCTTAAGACCTTGCGCAATCGGATCGGCGGCATCGAAGGACCGCAGGATCACCCCCGCGATTTGGGGCTTCCCCGTACGGAAATAGGGGTTCGGCGTCAGGCGTGTAAACTGGCCCTGGTGAAACTCCGAAACGATCATAGGTCCCGTACCCACCAAAGGCGGATCGTTGCGGAAGGTTACGCGTGCGTCAGCATAGCTGATGTCCTTCCAAATGTGCTCGGGAACGATCATTATGATATTGTCTATTGGCCAGGTCGCGGGGAACTTGGTCACGATCTGCAAAGTCTCGTCGTCGAACGCTTTGATGGACTCGACGTTCTCAAGACCGCTGGTGCTGTTCCACCCGACGTTTAGCTCGTCGGGCTTGCCTATGGAATCGTGCAAATAACTATAAGTGAACGCCGCGTCCCTAGCGGTAGCAGGCTGGCCGTCCGACCACTTCATGCCGGGCCAGATCTTGAAGGTCCAAGTGAGGTTGTCGTCGGCGACGGACCAAGATTGGGCAAAGCCCTTTCGATCGTCGTATCGCTGGGCGTCTATGCAGACCAAGAAATCATAGCAAATAGCCAAGGGCCAAAAGGAGCCCCAAGTGGCGAAGGGGTTCATCGAATCAGGGCCTCCACCCAGTCCGCCGATTCGCAGGATGCGATCGTCGCACGACGAGGCGAACGCCCTCGAGTTAATCCCCCAAGGGGTCGCCGAAATCGCCAGCATTGCCTTCATAAGCGCACGACGATTATATGAGTATTGGCTCATTTTATCCTCCCTGTTTGCCGGCTTTATCATCACTTCATGTTCACACGACCACGATGATCTACGGCCTCAACCCGGAACATCTGGCTTCCTTTTGACGGAAGCTCCACAGTCCCCTCATTCCAGATAAGTAGCAGTGCCCAGGGGGGTGGTTCCTGCAAATTGGCCGCTGTGCCTGCATGAATCCGGCGTTTTTCTCGATTCTGGGCACAGCTAGCCAGAATTAAAGTCGATTGGCCGGTTCCAGCTCCTGGCGGCGCCCACGGACAATTCGCATATAGCAAACGAGGCAGTCATTCAGGTTCTGTTCGCGACCTCGGGTTGGAGGGTCCCGTCGAGCCGCAAACGCCTTTATCACGGATGTGTGATGTCGGAATGTCGATGCCGAAATTCCAGAGGATATCCTCTTCCGGCACACGACGGTCTAAGAGGCGTTCGACAAGCTGCGCGCCGCGCAACAACACGGAGCTTGAGCCGCCCGTTGAAAAACGATGTAAACGCTGATGGATCTCCAGCCTGATGCGTGGCCGCCAGCTCGTCGACCGTGAACTATCCGCAAGCCATTGATCTGGCCTTTTGATTGAGGCGGATAGCGTCTTTTGAATTGCAGGATTAGCGGTATTTGGACGCTGTTTTCCTGCAATTCGGTTTTGCGATTCCCTTGTGCTGCGGAGCGTGATTCACTCGGTTCGGCGGCGGCGAATCGAGGGGACGGCGAATGTCCAAGCCACGCGAGACGGGAGAGCAGGACCTGTTCCGCTCCAGGCTCGATCAGATCATCAACATGAAGCAGGCGATCGACCGGCCGGTGCTGGAGGAGCGTTTCGGCGCCGTCTATTCGGACGGCCCCGGCATGCCGCCGCTGCCGACCCGGCTGATGGCGGGGCTGGCGATCCTCAAGCACACCTTCAACCTGTCGGATGAGGTGCT
>NZ_RZQL01000167.1 GCF_003997935.1 Mesorhizobium sp. M7A.F.Ca.US.006.01.1.1 | reverse complement strand
GTTCGATCCCTCGCGCACTACGTCGCTGTGATGCGGCTGGGCAAGATTGTCGAAACCGGCGAAACCGAACGCATCTTCGCCAACCCGCAACACGAATACACCCAAAAGTTGCTGGCGGCCGAACTGCCCATTGAACAGAGCGAGGCCCAGCGGACCCGTGCGCAGGTGCATCAGCTGAAGGTGAGGGCTGCACGATGAGCGCTGGCGCCGTGCTGGTGACCGGTGCCGCCGGACTGGTTGGCAATGCAGTCAGGGTAATGCTGGAACAGGCAGGCAGGGATGTCATCCCTGTTGATCGGGTCGCCGCCACCGAAGAAGGGCGTCCGATTGTTCAATGCGACGTCACCGAGGTGCACAGGCTACATGCGGTGGTGCAAGGACAGCGCCTGGCCGGCGTGATCCATTGCGGCGCGTTTTCAGGGCCTATGGTCGCCCGCGACAATCCTCCGGCGATGGTTGCGGTCAACATCGTCGGCACGGCAAACGTGCTCGAACTCGCGCGCCTTCATGCAGCCTCCCGTTTTGTTTTCTGCTCTTCGACAAGCGCCTATGGCGTCACCGAACTCGAGCTGGTGCCCGAAGATGTGCCGTTGCGCCCGACGACGTTGTATGGCGCGAGCAAGGTCAGCGGCGAGCACCTCGTTGCCGCCTATCGATCGCAATATGGGCTTGATGGCGTCAGCCTGAGATTGTCCTGGGTTTACGGCCCTCGTCGGACGACTGACTGCGTAATCCGGGACATGATAACCGACGCGCTTGCCGGAAAACCCACGCGCCTCGCTTTCGGCCGGGAATTCCATCGCCAGTTCATTCACGTCGAGGATGCGGCAAGGGCGCTGATCACGGCTTACGAGCAGCCAAACTTGCCACGCAACACCTACAACGTGACGGGCGGCAGCTATCTGACATTTTCCAAGATAGCCGAGACGGTGCGAACGGTCTTACCGAGTGCCGACATTTCGATCGCCGACGGGGAAGACCCGGTCGACGATCGCCAGACACGGTTCGATATCGCGGCCGTGCAGCGCGACCTTGGGTTTTCACCTCGAATTTCCCTGGCTGATGGGATTCGCAGCTACGCCGATTGGCTCGGCAAAAAATCCGCAGGCGGGGGCGCTGACAATGGATGAGATCTTTTCCGTTAGGGGTCGTCGAGCGCTTGTTACCGGTGGCAGCCGAGGAATTGGCGCTGCCATCTGCGAGCTTTTCGCGCGGCACGGGGCGCGACTGGCGGTCTTTCATTTCAATGATGATGCAAATGCCGCGAAGCTGGAAAAGAAGATGTCTGTCGCCGGCTATAAATTGCATAGTTTCAACTGCGATGTCGCCGATGAAAGCGCGGTCTCCACGGCCGTAGCCGAAGTCCGGAGTTTGTTGGGCGGGATGGATATCGTCGTCAACTGCGCCGGCATCGGCGGAGACAAGCCATTTTCCGAAATCTCAGTCAGTGATTGGGATCGCATGCTGAATGTGCATTTGCGCGGTACGTTCCTGGTCACGCATGCTTTCTTCTCGGACATGGTCGACCAGCGTTGGGGGCGCGTCATCAACATCGCCTCTCAGCTGGCCTACAAGGGAGCGCCCGGACTGGCTCACTACTGCGCGGCGAAAGCTGGCATCGTTGGGTTCACGCGAGCACTCTCCTACGAGGGCGCGCCGCACAACGTCATGGTGAACGCGATTGCTCCCGGCCCGGTTGAGACGGATCTCTTGATGGGTCTGAGCGACGACTGGCGGGCCATGAAGCAAGCGCAACTTCCTATCGGGCGCTTCGGTCGGGTCGAAGAGATAGCCCCCACCGCTCTGCTTCTCGCTTCGGAGGCCGGCGCTTTTTACTGCGGTCAAACTCTGTCGCCGAATGGCGGCGACGTCATGCTCTAGTTTTCAATATTCAATCAGGAGATACCATGCAGAGCTACGATTTGGTTATTCGCGGCGGCACCGTCGTCACCGCAGCCGACACGGTTCGGGCGGATGTGGGCATCACTGGCGGTCGAATTGTTGCCGTTGGCGAGAACCTAAGCCCCGGCACAAATGAAGTGTCCGCTGACGGCCTTCTGGTTATGCCGGGGGGCATCGACAGCCATGTCCATCTTGCCCAGCCCGCTTTTGGCGGACCGGCAATGGCCGACGGATTCGAGACGGGCACGAGATCCGCAATCGCAGGCGGAAACACGACCGTAATCCCGTTTGCGCTTCAGCCAAGAGGCGCGTCGTTGCGAGCGAGTGTCGTCGACTATCACAAGGAATCTGACGGCAAGAGTTACTGTGACTATGGCTTTCATCTCATCATTTCCGACCCAACCTCCACCGTGCTGGGGCAAGAGCTGCCATCCCTGGTCGGTGACGGATATACATCGTTCAAGGTTTTCATGACCTACGAGGATCTGGTGCTCAGTGATCGCCAGATCCTGGATGTTCTTGATTGCGCGCGCAGCTGTGGTGCCCTCGTGATGATCCATTGCGAAGGCTATGATGCCATACGTTTCATGACGGAGAAGCTCGAGCTAGCCAGCAAAAAAGCGCCTTACTACCATGCCGTCTCGCGACCAGAGTCGGTCGAGCGAGAAGCGACCCACAGGGCAATCAGTCATGCGGAACTTACCGATGTTCCGATCATGATCGTCCATGTCTCCGGCCGTGAGGCGATGGAGCAATTGCGTTGGGCGCAGCAAAAGGGTCTGAAGGTTTATGGCGAGACCTGTCCCCAGTATGTCGCCCTCACAGCAGACGATCTTAAGGGGCTCAATATGGATGAGAGCGGAGGCAAATACGTCTGCTCGCCACCGCCTCGCGACAAGACAAGCTGGGATGCGATTTGGGAAGGCATTAGATCCGGCGTTTTCCAGACATTTTCGTCTGACCATTGCCCTTTCTTTTATGAAGGGGAAATGGGCAAGCTCAATCCTAAGGCGCGAACGTCGTTCAAGTGGGTGCCGAATGGCATTCCCGGCGTCGAAACCAGATTGCAGATTCTGTTTTCGAAAGGCGTTGTCGAGGGGCGGATTACGTTAAACGAGTTCGTCGCATTAACTTCCACCAATCATGCCAAGATGTACGGCCTGTATCCTAAAAAGGGGTCGATTGCGCCAGGCTTTGACGCCGACATCGTTCTTTGGGATCCGAACCGGAAGGAGACCATTCGCCAGGAGCTATTGCACCACGGCGCTGACTACACGCCCTACGAAGGCATGGAGGTAACTGGGTGGCCTGTGATGACCTTCTTACGGGGGAAGAAGGTTATGGAGAACGGCGAAATCCTGGGGTCGCCCGGGGACGGAACGTTCCTTGCGCGCGACTTGTCGCCGTACGCTGCCCCGGTTGACCGGACCAATCATTGAACAATTCAGCAGCGAAGTGCTCACACAGAAGACGAAGCGTTGGACGCTACAAAATGATGTGCCAAGCAAGACAGATCTTTTAAGCCACTCATTAGATTTGATGTTTCGGCTTGTCTGATGAGTTAATTAGTATTGACTAGTACACAAAGGTAAAATTCATGGAAAAGATCATCCTGGACTGCGATCCTGGCCACGACGATGCGATCGCCATCCTGCTGGCAGCAGGCAACCCGAATATCGATCTCCTCGGCATCACCACCGTGTCGGGCAACCATAATGTCGAGAACACCACACGCAATGCGCTTGCCGTGTGCACCGCCTACGGCGTCAAGGTGCCGGTGGCGAAGGGATCACCTGGTCCGATGATCGCCGACCAGGTTCTGGCCATCGAGATTCACGGCGAAACCGGCCTCGACGGCCCCGTCTTGCCGCCCGCCTCGTTCGACCTCGACAAGCGGCACGCAGTCGATTTCATCATTGAAACGGTCATGGCCCATGAGCCGAAAACCGTGACGCTGGTGCCGGTCGGTCCCTACACCAACATCGGGCTCGCCATCCGCAAAGAGCCGCGTATCATCGAGCGCGTAAAGCGGGTCGTCGCAATGGGGGGCGCCTATACCCGCGGCAACATCACGCCCGCAGCCGAGTTCAATATCTATGCCGACGCTGAGGCTGCCGATGTCATGTTCCGCGCAAACTGGGACGTCACCATGATCGGGCTCGACCTCACCCAGACTCAGGCCCTGGCCACTCCGGATCTTCAGAACAGGGTGCGCGCCATTGGCGGCTCAATCAGCAAGTTCGTCCTCGATATCTGGGAGTTCATAGCGACCACGCATGGCGGACTGCTGCAGATCGACTATCCTGCCATCCATGACGCATGCTGCGTCGCTGCCCTGATCGATCCCACCATCATCACCACCGAAAAAGCCGACATACGTGTCGAAACTGCCGGCCGGTGGACGAGAGGCATGACGGTCTGCAATTTCGAGAAGATGGGTGGGATGCATCATTTTGGTGGTACGGCGAGCGAGCAGACCGACTTCCGCCACACCGTCGCGATGAAGCTCGACCATCCGAAATTCTGCGACCTGATTGTGGATTCGCTGGAACGACTTACCAAACAGAAGACGTGAACAAGCTTGTGAACAAGCCCTGATCTCAAAAGCAAGTAACGCCATATTTTAAAGGCGGCGGCACCGAGATTTTTGC
This sequence comes from Mesorhizobium sp. M7A.F.Ca.US.006.01.1.1, assembly GCF_003997935.1. Taxonomy (GTDB): domain Bacteria; phylum Pseudomonadota; class Alphaproteobacteria; order Rhizobiales; family Rhizobiaceae; genus Mesorhizobium. Next base: position 11,586 of record NZ_RZQL01000167.1, on the reverse strand, counting down.
CCATGCAAGGATGCCATTGCCGGCATAGCTATGCGACCGGCGGCCAGGGTGCATCAGAACACTTGGCCGCCGCACCATTTGGCGCGGGCATTCGCTGGTCTGCCATCTAGGCGAGGATTATCCTTATAAGGAGCATTGTCGAAAGCGCGCTCTTGCGGCGAGTTGACGGTCACTTCGACATTGGTAGCGCCGCAGGCTCCCATTATATTGCGGCCGTCCAGCAGCGTTTCCCGTAAGCTGCCCAACGTCGCCGTTGACATCAGGGGCGCGGGTCCTTTCACCTCAAAGAGAGAGGCAACAGTTCCTATCTATGGATCAATGCGCGGGTGGGCAGACGAGAACCATCATCAGATGCGTCGATAGCCGAGATCGTGACCACAAGATCGAAGAGAGACGATACTTGGAGTTTGCGCCCGCCGTGTCGATGATAAATTCGAGAGATGGACTTTGAAAGGACGGCACTCAACTTTTTCGACGGATCGCGCTATCAACTTGCTAGAATCTGTGGAGTGCATTTCGAATGGAACAATCGAACGTGGGTGACCAGGCTCGAGTTCTGGCGCGGAGAATTGAAGAAGAAATAGCCCTTGGTTTGTTACGCCCGCGGGAGCGTCTCATAGAGGACGATCTCATGCGCAAGTTCGATGTGAAGCGACACGTCGCTCGACACGTTCTCGGTCTTCTCGAGAGTACGGGGGTCGTGAGCCGCGAGCGCAACAAAGGAGCAGCTGTCCGGGATTTCTCCCCGCGCGAGGTGGAGCAGATCTACGACGTGCGCGAACTCTTGCTCGGTCGCGCGGCGGAACTGATTCCCATCCCCGCACCCACAGATGTTGTCGCCGAGCTGAAAGCCATTCACGCTCGCCACAAGGGCGCGGCCGCTGCTGGCGACCTGCGGACCGTGTTTCGGGAAAACCTCAAGTTTCATGCTGTCCTTGAGGCGGCATGTGGCAATCCGCATCTCTATGAGGCGCTCCAGCAGTTTGGCTATCGCGCTCATGCAATGCGGTCCCATACGATCCTGTCACCCGATTTGCTGGCCAACGCAATCGCCCAGCATGGACAGATGATTGCAGCGCTCGAGACTGGGGACAGGACCTCACTGCGTGGCCTGATGGTTGCTCACATTCAGCCGGCAAAGCTCGCCTACCTTCAGTACGCGACCAAGATTCATCCCGAACAACCAGCGTGATCTGACATCGGGATTCCAGCCGGCGGAAAATGGCGGCAAACCATGTCGGCGAGCCGGCTTGGTTTGCAGATCCGTCCCCGTATCGCTCGACCCCGATTTTTGGCTTAGTCCGGCGCCGCGTCCGCGAGGGCTTACCTTGTGCACAAGCTCTTGTTTTATCGTGTGAAATTTCCCTCGGCGATTCCGGATGCTGAATAGGATATGATACACAATTCAATACGAAAATACGCCAGTTCGTATTGACCATCCGGTCGCTTGGCTCTTACTATGCACGCGGTTCCGGCTTTTTCGTCTAGACGGCACTGTTGAAACGCGTGCGGAGGCGAAGCAATCGCGAAAAGCTTATTCTAGATGGCGCAAAGAGGCGGACAAGGGCGCCGACGTCATTCCGGCTTGCTTGCATCGCCACCGCGTCGTGGTCACACGGTCAAGGTTCCGGTCGAACATTTGCCTGGCCACGTTGAGTGCGCGACCGGATCGGGCGTACCGAGGTCACGCGACCGACTTTTGGTCCTAGGCGCGGGCGGCCATCTTCCGGGTCCGAACGAGGACGGCCCAAATCAACGAGCAGTGACAACCGGTCAGCGCGTAGCGAGTAAAAATGGAGGCTGCGAATGGTGATGCAACGGACACCGGGGTTCTGCGCTCTTTGTAAATCCCGATGTGGCTCCATCATGGTTACGCGCGACGGAAAGTTCATAGCGCAAGAGCCAAATCCCGAACATCCGACCGGTATGTCGCTGTGTGTGAAGGGCAAGGCGGCTCCCGAGATGGTCTACAATGACGATCGCCTCCTCTATCCAATCATGCGCACTAACCCGAAAGGAAGCGCCGATCCAGGCTGGAAGCGCATCAGTTGGGATGAGGCCCTCGATCGAATCGGCAATGAGCTGGCGCGTATCCGCGACAAATACGGACCGGAGGCGGTCGTCATCGGTCTCGCCACGCCGAGCGGCACTTCGATCTCCGATGACATCCGCTGGATCGAGCGCTTCGCCAACGTCTTTGGCACTCCAAATTCTGCCAACGGTACTGAACTTTGCAATTGGCACAAAGACAAAGCGCATGCCTACACCTTCGGACGTGGCATCTCCGCTCCCGACTTTGTGAATACGAACTGTGTGGTGTTATGGGGCCACAATCCAAGCGCAACCTGGCTCGATCACGCAACCGCAACCGCAGCCGCCAAGGCGCGCGGAGCCAAATTGATTGTGATCGATCCGCGCCGTGTCGGCTTCGCTTCAAGGGCGGACCGATGGCTACGAGTCCGGCCGGGGTCGGATGGAGCTCTCGCACTAGGCCTGGCCCGGTCGATGATCCGCAACAAGTGGTTTGACGAGACATTCATCCGCGACTGGTCGAACGGCCCGCTTTTGGTGCGAATGGATACGGAGCGGTTTCTAAGGGTCGAAGACGTGATGGCTGAGATCGACGCTGACGGAGATGACCTACTGACGATTGCCTCAGGCTCAGCCGAACTTGTCGCCTATTCGGCAAAGACGAAGGCTTACGCCAGGACTGATTTGCAACCTGATCTTTGGGCAGAGACGGAGGTCGAGCTTGCCAATGGCGGCCACATCCTCTGCCGTTCGGCCTTCTCACTCTACGCTGAGTTATGCGACGAATACACGCCCGAAGTCGTCGAGGATATCTGTTGGATTCCGGCCGATCAGATCGACGCGACCGCAAAGCTCATCGGGACCTCTGGTCCTGTCTGCTACTATGCCTGGACCGGGATCGGCCAGCACAGCAATGCGACGCAGACCGATCGCGCCGTCGCGCTGGTTATGGCGTTGACAGGAAGTTTCGATATCCCGGGAGGAAACGTTGTCTATGCTAGGCCGCCGGCATTCTCGGTCGAGCGGCCCGATCTGTTGTCGCTCGCACAGCAGGCCAAATGCGTTGGCCTGGAGCAGTCGAAGCTCGGCCTCGCAAAGAACAATTGGATCGGGTCGCACTCAATGTACGACGCAATCCTGGAAGGCGATCCCTATAAGATACGCGGGCTCGTCGGATTTGGCCGAAACTTTCTCGTCAATCATCCAAATGTGCAGCGCGGCGTCGAAGCGCTCAGCAAGCTCGAGTTCCACGTCCAGACTGACGTGACCATGACGCCGACTGCCTTGTATGCCGATATCGTCCTACCCATCTGCACGGCTTGGGAGCGCGAGGCTCTGCGCGTTGGCTTCGAAGGTAGCGACAGGGCCGAACGTCTGGTTCAGTTTCGACAAGCCGTTATAGAGCCTCTCGGCGAGAGCCGCACCGACGCCTTCGTTGTGTTCCAGATTGCGAAGCGCCTCGGACTGGGACATCTGTTCTGGGATGGAGACGTCAACGCAGGCCTCGAATACATCCTAAAGCCGCTCGGGCTAACACTCGACGATCTGCGTAACAAGCCCAACGGCATCAGCGTCGCTGGAGAGACCAAGTTCAAAGGCTATCTGACGGATGGAATGAACACGGCAACGGGCAAGGTCGAGATCTATTCAGAGGTCTTCGCCAATGAAGGTCACGAGCCTCTGCCCAGATATGTCGAGCAGTACCTCACATTGATGAGACAATATGACGGCCGGTTCCCGCTGATCCTTATCTCTGCCAAGGTCGTTCACTACCGACACAGCCAGGACCGCCATGTTCCCTCATTGCGGAAGCGCCAACCCGATCCCGAGGTGACCGTCCATCCGGAGACAGCGAAACAGCGTTCGCTCAAGGAACATGATTGGGTCGGGATCGTCACCCCGCACGGCCGAGCTCGTTTTCGGTTGAAGTTCGATCCCACGATTCACCCACTCGTCGTATGTGCGCAATATGGCTGGTGGCAGGGCAACAAGGCGCTCGGTTTGAAAGGGTTCGATCCGTTCTCGAGCGATGGCGCCAACTTCAACCGCCTGGTGGGGGACGACAGGCTGGACCCAATTAGCGGCGGCGCGCCGCTACGTTCGTACATCTGCGAGATCGAGGGACTTGCCGACCATCTGGAGCAGGCGAAGATCGATGAGCCCGAGGCGGTCTGATGGGGCGAACAAGAAGCGGGAGCGAGAGCATGCTCAACCAGGCCAGGCGCGCAGTTCCAACGAAGAATGGGTTCGGTCGCGCCGTGCTGCATCAGCTTTGGGGCCCGGACAGGGGGGAGGCATCCGACACAGCGCAGGCCGCTTGTCATACCCTCGCGCTTGCGGGTGCAGCGGCAGATACAGACCGCATTGTCCTGCAGTATCCGGAAAAGCACTATGCTTTCTGGAAGGCCGAGTTGGTGGAGTTCGTTCACCTGTTCGGGCCCGGCGGCTTCGCGGAGAATTTATCGACCTCCGGGCTGGACGAAAATGAGGTCTGTATCGGCGACACGATCCGTCTCGGCTCGGCACTGCTGCAGGTCAGTGAGCCCGTTGAACCGGGCTTTCTCCTCAACGCCAGATTCAATCACCCCTCAATTGCGCGCATGATATGCGAGAGCAAGCGCACAGGCTGGCATTATCGCATTGTCGAACACGGTCAGTTCCAAGTCGGCGACGAACTCGTGATCATGGAGCGACCGCATCCGGAGTGGCCGATCGCCCGTGTGCTGCACTTTTTGCACCAGGAGACCGCCAATCGACAGGCGCTTGAGGAGCTTCTGAAACTTAAGCCGCTGGGAAGGGTAACGCGGGAACTCTTTCAGCGCCGGTTTGACGATCTCAAGCCCGAGTTTGATCAACTCGATGCCCTGCCGGTGCGTCCGGTGGCCGAGCCGGAAATTCTTTCGCCAGTCGAACGTTCGGGCAACGACGTGTGGAGGTCCGTTCTCGTACGCGGGATCATGATTGAGTCGCCTGCCGTGCGCTCCTTTTATCTTGTCTCGGCGCAGGGAGGCCGGCTGCCGAAGTCCAAGCCCGGCGCTCATCTCAAGGTCAAACTCCCAAATGGCCTGACGAGGCATTATTCGTTGTGTAGCAACTCGCTAGGCGACGAGTATCACATCGCCGTCGGGCGAAACCCCGACAGCGCCGGGGGCTCCGCCTGTTTGCATGAGCAGGTAAAGGTCGGGGACATTCTCCATATCACCGACCCAATCAACACTTTCCCCGTCGATGCGGAGACCGAGCACCACATCCTGATCGCAGGCGGGATCGGCATCACGCCGTTCCTGTCGATGATCGACTATTTCGAGAGGTCGTTCATTAGCTACGAGTTGCACTTCTGCACGCGCAGCGCCAAGGACACACCATTTTACAGGCGACTGTCCTGTCTCCCCGCCAATCGCATCACCTTCCACCACAGCAGCGGCGACCTTAGGAACCGCATTGACCTGAATGCGGTCTTATCGGATCTGGATCCCGATGCTCACATCTATTGTTGCGGGCCCACGGGCCTGATGCGCGCGGTCGAAGGGGCCACGAGCAAGTTTGACCGCAAGCGGGTGCACTTCGAATCCTTTGGGGCCGCGGCGACGGCCCAGAACGCATTTTCGGTTAAGCTGGAGTCGTCGGGGCAGGTGTTTCTCGTCGGTCCCGACCAGACAATCCTTCAGGTTCTCCGAGACAACCACGTCGATGTCGATTCGCAGTGCGAATCCGGCTCGTGTGGCACTTGTATCGTCAAATATTCGCAAGGCGAAGTCTTGCACAAGGACTTCGTCCTTACAGCAGACGAACGCAAATCCTGCCTGACTGTTTGTGTGTCACGAGCGGCATCAGACCATCTAACATTGACGTTGTAGGTCCAGCCCTATCCGGCGCTGTCGTGGGCAAGGGTAGAGCCAGGTCATCGATAGCGTGCTGGTGAAGGAAAGCCATTTTCCAAGGGAATGGCGTTACGCCCGGCAGCGATCACTCAATCGCGCACCTTGCACGCAGGCGCGGCGACGATCTGACGAGCTTGACATCTCGACCATGGCAAAGCGGTGGCAAAAGAAAACTATTAATAATATCATTGACAATCGTAAAGCGAGGGTATCTTGTTCGTAGCGTTCATCAGCGAGAGATCCCAATGACCAGTATAATTCGTGTTCGAGCGAGGCATGTCTCCATCCCCCTCGACGTCCAGACCGGAATTGCCCGTCGCCAAATAACCGAGCGTCATTACGGACTTGTCGAAGTCACCGGCAGTGACGGCATCACCGGAATTGGCTTTTGCTATGTTGGCCACCGCGCCGGTGGGCTGTTCACGCAGGCTGTCTCCGATTTGCTAGCGCACAGGATTTTGGGCGAAGATGCCTATCGCGTTGAAGGGCTTTGGGAAGAAATGTATCAGGAGGCCCTGCTGCATGGTCGCAGCGGGACCGTGCTGCGCGCTATCAGCGCAATAAACAACGCGATGTGGGATCGTAACGCGAGGGCTGCAGGTCTGCCCCTCTATCGGTTCATTGGCGCCTCAGCGACCGACCGCGTGCCTGCTTATGCAAGTGGCGGCTACTACCTGCCAGGCAAGACGCCGGCGGATCTTGCGGAAGAATGCGCCGGACACGTCGCAAGCGGTTTCACTGCCGTCAAAATCAAGGTCGGCGGCGGAAAAGACCTGGCCGAGGAAGAGGCTCGCGTGCGCGCGGTCAGAGAGCGCATCGGCTCCGATGTGCTCCTGATGCTCGATGCCAACAACGCCTGGTCGGATTTTCCGACCGCACTGCAGTTCATTCGCGCCTTCGAGCCATATCGGCCGTATTGGATCGAGGAGCCATTTAGCCCCGACGATATCGACAACCATGCCCGCCTCGCGGCCGCGACCTCGATCCCGGTGGCGACCGGTGAAATCGAAACAGGTCGCTGGCGTTTCAAGGAACTGATTGCCCGCGACGCCGTCGCAATCCTTCAGACCGATGCCTGCGTTTGCGGTGGTATCAGCGAGTTTCGGCGGATTGCCGCGACGGCCGCATCGCACGGTTTGACACTGGCTCCGCACTGGTTCCACGATCTCCACGTGCATCTCGTCGCCTCGATCCCGAATGCCAAATGGGTTGAGTTCTTCCCCGACAGCCAGGTCTTGAATTTTCGAGAACTCGTCGACGTTCAGCTCCAGACTGAAAACGGCGACGTTCTACTGCCGCAAACGCCGGGGCTCGGCTTCGGCTTCGTCGAAAAAGCCGTGGAAGCTTATGCAGTCGCGCCGTGGACCGATGCGAAGAAAACGGCAGTCGTGAAGGCAGCTGTCGCGTAGAGCAGCGAGGAACCAGCATGACCTATAGTGCTCCAGATCTATTCATCGGCGGACGCTCCTTGCGTCCTGCCGGTGCACGCCAGATCGCCGTCTACAATCCGGCCGACGAGGAACTGCTCGGCCATGTTGCCGCCGCGACGAGTCACGAGGCGGAACTCGCGCTGAAAGCAGCTCAAAGTGGGTTCGAAATCTGGCGCCACACGCCTCACTGGCAGCGTGGAGATGTTTTGCGGCGGATCGGTGCTCTCATACGGGAGAGATGCGACAGTATCGTCCATCTCGTGGTTCTGGAGATCGGCAAGCCCGCAGCGGAAGCGCGAGGCGAGACGTTACAAGCCGCCGAATATTTCGAATGGTGCGCCGATGAGGCGCGCCGCCTGACGGACGAACGACTGCAGGGGCGCCTGCCTGGTGCGGAGTTACAGATTAAGCATCAGCCTATCGGGGTGGTGCTGGCGCTCACGGCCTGGAACTTCCCTATCATCCTTGCGGCACGCAAATTGTCGGCCGCACTTGCGGCCGGCTGTTCGGTCATCGTGCGCCCGGCAGGGGAAGCGCCGGCCAGCGTTGCCGCTCTGGTTGCCTGTTGTCACGACGCTGGCTTGCCCGATGGCACTGTCAATCTTCTCTTCGGGAGCCCGGACGAAGTCCTTTCTCCTCTGATGAGAGCGCCTGCCGTCCGCAAGGTTAGTTTCACGGGATCGACGGCAGTCGGCAAGATCATCTTTCAGCAGAGTGCAGAGACCATCAAGCAGATGACTTTGGAACTAGGCGGGCACGCTCCTTTCATAGTTCTACCGGATGCCGATGTCGATCATGCAGCAGCTATGGCCGTCGCTGGCAAGTTTAGAAACGCCGGCCAGGTATGCACATCGCCCAGCCGTTTCTTCGTGCATGACCAGGTGTTTGATGCATTCCTCAGCAAATTTGAGGCCGGCGCTCGCGCACTGAAACTCGGCAATGGGCTCGACCCCACGGTTCAGATGGGCCCGTTGGCAACCGAGCGACAGCGCGACCGGGCAGAGCGTTATGTCGCCGACGCCGTGGAAAAGGGTGCTCGCGTGGTTTGCGGCGGCCGGCGACCGCCAGGGTTCAATCGGGGCTTCTATTACGAGCCGACCCTACTCACGGACCTGGCGCCCGACAGCATGATCCTCACCGAAGAGCCGTTCATCCCAGTGGCGCCTGTCTTGCGCATAAAAAGTCTGGAAGAGGCGGTCGAGAAGGCAAATGCCTTGGAGGCAGGCTTGTCCTCCTACCTTTTCACGCGCTCGCTCAAAAACGCTGAACGGGTCACAAGTGAGCTCCAGGCCGGGCTCGTGGGCGTCAATACGATCGCGGTGGCGATGCCGGAAGGGCCTTTTGGAGGCGTCAAGGCGAGCGGTTTTGGGCGCGAAGGTGGCAAGCACGCACTCGAAGAGTTCATGACCACGAAATTTATCAATCGAACCAACATGGCGTGAAACGCTTCCGGCGCCGACATCATGGACCCCTGTCCAGGACGGTGGTCTGTCGGCGCCTGGTTCTGGCCTGGTCGAGTCGCTGTGCCCTTGAGGGCTAGCGCCTCAAATCGCAACGAACTTGATAAGTCACCAATAATAGAATACTATCATTGAGTACTAAATTGTGCACAATTCCTGCCGTTCTTCCTGGGTAGGAGCGACGGTCTACACGTCTGGCCAAAGCAGCGAGAAACGGCATGACAAAACGTTCCGACAGGCAGAAGTTTTCCATCGGGTACCATTTGAACAGCTGGGACCTGGCAGGTTTGCCTCTTCGCGAGCCTTTGGAGTTCCTGAACGCACAGGGTTTCGAATGGTTTGAAATGTTGGCCTGGACGACGTTGTCGGAGGAGCACAGCCGCAAGTACCTCCAGTTCGTGCCGCAGGCACCTATGAAATTTTCGACGGATACCGATCTGCTTCGGCGTTACGCAGTCCTCTCAGAGGCGCAGTCCGAACTCGGCATCCGTTTGTCGTCCCTCTATGTCAACGCTACCTTCACCAATCCCCTGGTCTGGCCTTACGAGCGCGACACGCTCGTAGCAATATTGCGTCTGCTGAAAGGATTCGGATCGCCGATCCTGGTTCTCGGCGGTGGTCCATCCGAAGCCATAGACGGCCCGCACGAAGCCCAGGACTACAAGAACTTCTGTCGTGCACTCGAGGAGATTGGCAGCCGGTCGCGCGATCTCGGCATCCAGACGGTGTTCCATCCGCATATCGAAACGTTTGTCGAGCGGCGCGATCAGCTTGACCGTGTGATGGATCAGATCGACACCTCGCTCGTCGGGCTTTGCATCGACCCGGCCCACTTCGTCCTCAATCACTGCGATCCTGTCGATGCCCTGAAAGTTTACTCCTCGGCCGTGCGGTACATGCATTTCAAGGACACGACCGTGACGCCGGGCCTCAAGCGAAGCGAACGCTATCGGGAATTTTGCGCTCTCGGAGCAGGGGTCGTGGATTTCCCGGCGCTTGTCGACGCGCTGCTGGATATCGAATACAACGGCATCGCGCTGATCGAGCTCGATCTGCCCGAGAAATCGGCCGAAGAAAGCGCTCTTCAGAGCATCCAGTATATTCGCGAAACGCTGGGCCTGGAGTTGAACTCCGCCCATATCAGGAACTCCAGCGCTACTGGTCAAGCCAAGCGCGCAGATGCTCCAACGGCGAACGCGAGGGCCAAATGAAGCCCGCGGGCCGTATTGGCGTGGGGGTTGTCGGCTGTGGCGAAATTGCCCAGCTGATGCACCTGCCTTGCATTGCCGAACTGGACGATTTCAGCCTCGCGGGGCTTTGCGACCTTTCCGCTGGCGTGCTGGCTCGGCTTGGAGAGCAATATAGCGTCGGCGCCACCTACCGGGATCATCGCGAGCTGCTGGCAGATCCGGCGATTGACGCGATTGTTATCTGCAACAACGACCATGGCGCGATCGTCGCTGATGCGATCGCAGCGAAGAAGCACTTCATCGTAGAAAAGCCGGTCGCCTTCACGCTTGAAGAAGCGGCTAGCCTGCCCCGACGGGCGACTGAGGCTGGCATCGTCGGCATGGTCGGTTACATGAAGCTGTTTGATCCTGGTTTTCAATATGGCCGGGAGCGCATACGGACCCTCGGGGCCCCCACCTCAATCCGGGTGCACGACTTCTCTGGGCGTTTCGACCGCTACAAGTCTCTCTACACCCAGACTCTCCCGGCCGACGTGCCCGCAGCGGTGCTGGCGGAAGGCAAGAGGCAAATCGACCTGCGAATCGCCGCATCGCTCGGCGCAAAAAAGGCTGGCTACAGTGACCTCTACACCACGATTTTGATGCTGGGCAGTCATGATCTGGCGGTGCTGCGATCCATCTTCGGCCCGCCCGCAAGGGTCGCGTATGCCCAGGCAATTGGCCCGACCCATGTACTCGCCGTACTGGAATACGCAGGTGGCGTGCCAGCCATCCTCGAGATCGCGTTCGGGACCAGGTATGAATGGTGGGACGAGGTGGTTGAGGTTCGATCACTCGATGCCGAGGTGCGCATCGAGTTCGCAAATCCCTACCACCGTCATCACACAGCCACGGTTCGCGTTCGTGAGGCAATCGATGAGTTGCCAAGCGAACGCATGGTACCAGGCACCCCGGACACATCGTTCCGCAGACAGTGGAAGCACTTTGCAGCGGCGATACGCTCGGAAGAGGTGCCGGTATCCACCTTGTATGGCGGTGTGTCCGACATAAGGCTCGCACGCGCAATTATAGACGCCCTGCCGCCGAAGGCCGCGATCGATGTTGGATCGCGCGGGGAGGCTATCGCTGTCTCCCAATAAGGCTTGGGGACCAACTCATGCATAACGTCTCAAGGGAGGATTTCGTGGAAGGGATAGTGGCAGAAGGAATCTGCAAGCATTTTGGCCATGTGGAGGCGCTGAGAGGCGTGAACCTGACGGTCAGGCCAGGCGAGATCGTTGCGCTGCTTGGCGACAATGGCGCCGGGAAATCGACGTTCTCGAAGGTCATCAGCGGACACTATACTCCCAGCGAAGGCCGGGTTTTGATCGACGGACAGCCGGTGTCGTTCGCGTCGGTCCGCGAAGCGCAGGCGGCCGGGGTCGAGATGGTCTACCAGGATCTCGCCCTCGCGCCGGACCTGACGGTGGCCGAGAACGTGTTCCTCGGACGGGAGATCCCTGCCGCCGCGCCGTACAGCTGGTTCGGCATGCTCGATCGCCCGAAAATGGCAGCCGAGTCGGCCGAAGTCCTGAAGATGCTGGCGATCCAGGGC
>NZ_RZQL01000166.1 GCF_003997935.1 Mesorhizobium sp. M7A.F.Ca.US.006.01.1.1 | reverse complement strand
CCCCCTGCCAGTCCGTCCCAACGCACTTCCGGCTTCCAGGCGCCGGCGGCAACGGCTTTCGCCGCCCCGACGTAGTCGCTGGTCCAGTCGAGCACGAAAGACGTCAGCTGTTTGCCCGAAGCGAACTTGGCCATGTCGCTGGCATAGCCGATCGACCAAGCGCCGCCTTCGCCGGCGACCTGCACGCCGGTCGCGGTGTCCGTCATCGAGCAGATGACGTCGCAGCCTTGCGAAAGCAGCGTCTTGGCGGCTTCCTTCTCCTTGCCCGGATCGAACCAGGAATTCAGGAAGATGGCGTTGCAAGTGGCGTTCGGGTTGACGCTTTGCGCACCGAGCAGCAGGGCGTTGGCCGGACCGACGATATCCGGAATCGGGAAGCCGCCGATGAAGCCGATCTTGCCCGATTTCGACATATAGCCACCTGCCGCGCCGGCGACGAAAGTGCCTTCGTAATATTTCGCCTCGAAGGTTCCGAGATTGGCGAGATGGACGATGCCCGAACAATGTTCGAAGGCGACCTTCGGAAAGCGTGGCGCCACCTTCTGCATCGGGGTGCCATGCGAGAAACTGGTGCCGAAGATCAATTTGTTGCCGGCGCTGGCCAGCTCGCGAAAAATGCGCTCCGCATCTTGCGGCATGAAGATGTTGTCAATGACGGTGAGCTCGACCTTGTCGCCGAACGCGGCCTTGATGGCGTCGACACCGAGGCTGTGCTGCTTGGTCCAGCCGATTTCAGCGACCGGCGAGACATAGACGGCACCGATCTTCAGCACCTCCTGGGCGCGCGCGATCGTTGTCAGTCCTCCGGTGCCGAGCGCAGCGCCGAGCGCGCCGCTGTATTTGAGGAAATTGCGTCTTGTCAGATCGTTCATGATGGTAACCCTCTGTTGGTTTTTTTTGTTGGCGCCCGGCTTGTCGGTGCCCGGTCTACCTTGGGGAGATGGACGTGCACGTGCGCCGCGCTGCCGCCATTCCCTGATGCGTTGGCTGATTTCCTTGCCGCAACCGGCACAGTTGCGCCGTCGGTCTTGCCGTCGAGATAAGGCGCCAGCGCTTCGGCTGGCGTCATCTCCGGAAACACGTCGCGATCCATGATGTAGCCGCGCACCACCGCGCGATGGTGGGTGTCTATCAGGTCCATGGCCTGTTTCAGACGCCCCTTTTCCAGGAGATCGACGACCCGCGAGTGGTCATCCAGCAGATTGCAATAGTCGAAATCGGCGGTGATGAGAGAGCGCAACAGCGTCGTGCGGCGCACCAACTGTGCGTGGATTTCCTGCATGACCTTGTTGCGGCTGAGGCGCACGAAAACGGTATGGAATTCCTGGCCCAGCACATCGGCCAAGGCATGGTTGCCCGCGGCCACGGCCTGCCGTTGGCGTTCGACATGGTGTCGCAGCTCCGCCCAGCCGGCCGGGCCGAGCCGATCGCTGAGCTGCGCCGCGACGCCTTGTTCAACAAGGGTCAACGCGTCGTAGATCTCCATCGCCTCCTGCATGCTCGGCTTGGCGACGAAGGCGCCGCGGTTGCGCTCGATCTGCGCAAGCCCGTCATCGGCGAGCCGGATCAGGGCTTGGCGCACCACGATGCGGCTCACGTTGAATATTTCAGAGAGTTCGCGTTCGCCGAGCTTGCAGCCGGGCACAAGCCGATGGTCGATGATGGCGCGGGTCAACGTGTCCGCGATCGTCTGGGAACGGCTACTCAAGGCGCGGCTCTCTGCCATTTCGACGACATGATCAGCAGGCTCTCTTGATAGGGATATGCCTTGTCGGGGCGCGACATATCCCAGGTTCAGCTTTCCCATATCGGAATTCAATCATCATAATCTGTCAACACAAAAAAGGATTTTGGGTGACAAAAAAATGTTGATTGGTATCCAATCTTGTGATTTCGTTAGGTCTAAACGTCGGGCTAGGTTCATGGTGAAGGGCTAGCCGAGTTGGGAGGGAAGCCGATGGCAACCCGTTGTGTTGACCGCGAGCTTCTGAACGATTGGCACATCGTCGCGGATCAGGAATCGCTCAGCCAGGATACGCCATTTGCGACGCGCCTACTTGGGGTCGATCTCGCCGTTCACAATCGTTCGAACAAGATCGAAGTCGTTCGCAGCGATACGGGCGCCACGCTGAAAAGCGCTGAGCGTTATGGCTTCATCTGGACCTGCCTGGACAAACCCTGGCGCGACATCATCTACATCCCCGAGGCCAACGAGGCGGATCGGCATCTGGTCAATGGCGGGTCGATCGCGGTCAATGTGTCGGGCCTTCGCGCCGTCGAGAACTTTCTCGATATGGGGCATTTCCCCTTCATCCACACCGGCTGGCTCGGTGAGGAGCCGCATACCGAGGTGGCCCCTTACAAGGTGGAAATCACGCCTCAGGACGAGGTGCTGGCGACCGAATGCAAATTCTACCAGCCCATCGCATCGCCGACCGCAAAGGAAGGGTTTGTCGTCGAGTATATCTACAAGGTGATCCGGCCCTACACGGTGGCGCTTTACAAGAGCAATCCGATTCAGAAGGACAGGCTGGATGTCATCACGCTGTTCGTACAGCCGGTCGACGAAGAGAATTGCGTTGCGCATCCCTATCTCTGCTACCTCAAGGAGGGCATGGATGCGGCGACGGTGCGCAGTTTCATGCAATTGATCTTTGCCCAGGACAAACCGATCCTGGAAAATCAGGTCCCCAAGCGTCTGCCGCTTGATCCGCGCGCCGAGACACCGATCCGCGCTGATGCCGTCTCGGTTTCCTATCGGCGCTGGTTGCGTGATCGGGCGGTCACCTATGGTGCGATACCGGCCCAAGTCTGATGACGTCCAAGGGGCATTCAAGGGGTAATATGATGACAAAATGCTCGGATCCCGTGATCCTCAATCTCTGGCATCCGGTCGGGGCGATCGCGGAGGCTGTCCCCGGCGCTGTCCAGGAAACCGTTCTGCTCGAGGAGCGCCTCAGCTTTACGGTCAATGCGGATGGCGAGCCCGTCGTCTGGCGCTCGCGTCCCGATGTGCTGGGGGCTGACCGTGTTCCAGCCGCCGACAGATTGCCTGCCAAGAGCGCCTTCGGCTACGTCTGGACCTCGCTCGGCTCACCGCCGGCCGAGCTTTTTCCTATCCCGGAATATGAAGAGCCTGACCGCCGCAAGCTCAATGCGGCAACGTTCGGCGTCAACGTCTCGGCGCCGCGTGCCATCGAGAACTTTCTCGACATGGGTCACTTCCCCTATGTGCACACCGATATTCTCGGCGTCGAGCCGCACACCGAAGTCAAGGAATATGACGTCGAGATCTCTGTCGATCGCGACGAGATCCTGGCCACGCGCTGCCGCTTCTTCCAGCCGATGGCTTCGACCGCGTCCGACGGCGGTGCCGACGTCGACTACGTCTATCGCGTGCCGCATCCCTATTGCTCGGTGCTTTACAAATCGAGCCCGGTCGACGAAGCCCGGCGCGATGTTATTGCCGTCTTCCTGCAGCCGGTCGACCAGGAGCACGTGCGCGCCCACATGCTGCTTTGCGTGCTTGATGAAGACAATGAAGACAAGGTCATCAAGCGCTTTCAGCAGACCATCTTCGGCCAGGATAAGCCGATCCTGGAAAACCAGATGCCGAAGCGCCTGCCGCTGGACCCTCGCGCCGAGACCCCGATCCGCGCCGACAAGTCGGCCATCGCCTACCGGCGCTGGCTCAGCCAGAAGGGCATCACCTACGGCGTCATTCCGGTCGCGGCCTGACAAGACATTTTTGGAGACGACGAATGCTGGAAGTAGCCAAAAGTCAGTGGCATCCGATCGCTGCTGCCCATGATTTGCCGTTCCGCCATGTTTTCCACGGCCAATTGCTCGGTCGGGAATTTGCCGTGTGGCGGGCCGATGACGGTTACGTCAACATCTGGGAGAACCGGTGCCTGCATCGCGGCGTCAGGCTGTCGATCGGCATCAATGATGGGCGTGAGCTGAAATGCCAGTATCACGGCTGGCGCTATTCGAACCGCACCGCCGGCTGCACCTATATACCGGCGCATCCCGCCGACGCACCGGCCCGCACCATCACCAATCGCACCTTCCCGGCGGTCGAGCGCTACGGCCTGGTCTGGTCCTCGGAAGAGCCACGCGGCGAAGTGCCCGATGTTGCCGCACTAGCCGAAGGCAAGCAGCTCGCCCTGCGTGGAATTCCAGTCAACGCGCCGGCCGACAAGGTCGTCGAAAGGCTGAAAGCCTATCGCTTTCAGCCCAACGCAGCGATCGAAGGCGAGGGCGCGGAAACCATCATCGAGGCCGCGCAGGATTTTGCCGTGGCGCTGCACTCGCGCGATGGCGGTGCCGAGACGCACGGCGTGTTCTTCGTGCAGCCAGTGGATTCAAACCGCTCGGTGATCCGCGGAGTGCTCGATCAGGAGGCCGAAGGAGCCGCGCGCATCGCGATCCTGCGTCACCACAATGAACGGCTTTCCAGGCTGCGCGATGAAGTTGAGCGCGAAGCGGCAAGTGCGCCTGCGCTCACCCCCATTGAACCGGTCTACGAAAGAGTGTCGGCCGAACTTGCTGAAATGCCTGAGGTGACCACGCATGGCCGCAAGGCTGCGCTGCGTGTCAGCGTGGCCAGAAAATGGCAGACCGCTGACGGGATCGCAGGCTTCGAGCTTCGTCCGATCAAGGGCATCCTGCCGACGTTCCAGCCTGGAGCCCATATCGACGTCCACATGCCCAATGGCGAGATCAGGCAGTATTCGATCACCAACGGTCCCGGTGAAACCGACAGCTTCACCATCGGCGTCAAGCTGGAGCGGGACTCCAAGGGTGGCTCGAAATGCATGCATGAGACCGTGCGAGAGGGCGACGTGCTGGCGATTTCCGAGCCACGCAACAACTTCCCGCTGCGCCGCGATGCGATCAAGACGCTGTTCGTCGCCGGCGGCATCGGCATCACGCCGCTGCTCGCCATGGCCCAGGCCTTGAAGAACCAGGAACTGACGCATGAGCTTCACTATTTCGCACAGGGTGAAGAACACCTCGCTTTCGCCGATCGGCTGAAGCATCTCGGCGATGCGCTGAAACCACATCTCGGGCTCTCACCTGATGCAACCGGTGCCGAGCTTCGACGGATTCTCGCCGATTACCGCAATGGCATGCATCTCTACATCTGCGGTCCCGGACCAATGCTGGAGGCCGCGCGCAAGATAGCGGCCGATCAAGGCTGGCCGGAAACCGCTGTCCATTTCGAGTATTTCAAGAACACCAACAAGATCGACGACAGTTCGAGCTTCGAGGTGGCGCTGGCGCGCTCCTGCGTCACGCTTCAGGTGCCGGCGGGCAAGACGATCATGCAGGTCATGCGCGAGAGCGGCGTCGACGTTCCATCATCTTGCGAGCAAGGCGCCTGCGGCACGTGCGTGGCGACCGTGATCGAGGGCGAACCGGACCATCAGGACGTCTACCTCAACGATGCCGAGAGGAAGGCCGGAACCAAGATCATGACCTGCGTTTCGCGCGCCAAATCGGCACGCCTCGTGCTGGACATCTAGGAGCTGCCGATGATCACGCTTTACGATTACGAACTGTCCGGCAATTGCTACAAGCTGCGGCTGCTGATGAGTTTTCTCGGCATCGATTACAAGACCGTGCCGGTCGACTTCTACCCCGGCCGAGAACATAAGTCGGAATGGTTCCTGAAACTCAACCCGCTCGGCCAGTTGCCGGTCATCGAGGATGACGGTCTGATCTTGCGCGACGCCCAGGCGATCCTTGTCTATCTCGCCTCGAAATACGACCTATCCGGCACCTGGTATTCCAGGGACAATCCGGCCCTGCTCGGCGAAATCAGCCAGTGGCTGGCCTTCGCCGACGGCATCACGTCGACGTCGTCGGCGGCGCGATTGCACGATGCGCTGTTCTACGATTTCGACATCGACGCCGCCCGCGCCGGGGCGCACCGGCTGTTCCGTATCCTCGACGAACATCTGTGGTTCGGCGAACAGCAGGGCCGCAACTGGATCTGTTCGGCCAGTCACCCGACCATCGCCGACATCGCCTGTTTTCCTTACATCATCCTGTCGGAGGAGGGCGGTATTCCGCGCCAGGACTATCCGGCAATTCGGCGCTGGTGCGACCGTGTCAAGCGCATCAAGGGGTTTACGGTGATGTCAGGCGTGTTCCCGGCAGGTCCTGGCAAGATCGCCGCTTAGTCTGACTACGCAGGGCAGCAGCCACGGCTTCGGCCAAAGAAAATTTTGGGAGAGAAGAAGTATGAAAACCCGCGCCGCTGTCGCAGTCGCCGCCGGAAAGCCGCTGGAGATCATGGAGGTCGACCTCGACGGCCCACGTGAGGGCGAGGTGCTGGTCGAGATCAAGGCGACAGGCATCTGCCACACTGACGAATTCACGCTGTCGGGCGCCGATCCGGAAGGCCTGTTTCCAGCCATCCTCGGCCATGAGGGCGCCGGCGTCGTCGTCGATGTCGGCAAGGGTGTCACCTCGCTCAAGAAGGGCGACCACGTTATCCCGCTCTATACGCCCGAATGCCGCCAGTGCCATTCCTGCCTGTCGCGAAAGACCAATCTGTGCACGGCCATCCGCGCCACCCAGGGGCAAGGCCTGATGCCGGACGGATCATCGCGCTTCTCGATCGGCAAGGACAAGATCTTTCACTACATGGGCTGCTCGACTTTCTCCAACTTCACCGTGCTGCCCGAGATCGCGCTGGCCAAGGTCAACCCGGCCGCCCCCTTTGACAAGATCTGCTATATCGGCTGCGGCGTCACCACCGGCATCGGTGCTGTGATCAACACCGCCAAGGTCGAGATCGGCGCCACCGCGGTGATCTTCGGTCTCGGCGGCATCGGCCTCAACGTCATCCAGGGCCTGAAGCTTGCCGGCGCCGACATGATCATCGGCGTCGATTTGAACAACGACAAGAAGGAGTGGGGCGAGCGGTTCGGCATGACGCATTTCGTCAATCCAAAGGAGATCGACGGCGATGTCGTGCCCTACCTCGTCAACATGACCAAGCGTGGCGCCGACCAGATCGGCGGCGCCGACTACACATTCGACTGCACCGGCAGCACCAAGGTGATGCGTCAGGCGCTCGAAGCCTCGCATCGCGGCTGGGGCAAGTCGGTCGTCATCGGCGTCGCCGGCGCCGGCCAGGAAATTTCCACACGGCCATTCCAGCTGGTCACCGGACGCACCTGGATGGGGACCGCCTTCGGCGGCGCGCGCGGCCGCACCGATGTGCCGAAGATCGTCGACTGGTACATGGACGGCAAGATCCAGATCGACCCGATAATCACCCACACGCTGAAGCTCGAGGACATCAACAAGGGTTTCGATCTCATGCATGAGGGCAAAAGCATTCGCAGCGTGGTGGTTTATTGATCGGTTTGAGGCATACGCCGCGCTGAAGGTTCTGTGTTCCCAAAATACGTGCTTCCCCAGCATCGGCGTAAGATCGGCGTCGCAGGCATTCCGGAATGCCTGCGACGCCGGTCGATCGGACCTGCCCAATTTCACGCGTCAAGAAGATCAACGGCGGATGGCTGACGTCCCGGACCTTTGGGTCGCAGCAGAACGAGATAGCCATTCACATCGCCATCGCCAATCGCAACATGCGGATCGCGAGGCCAATCTCTGAGCACGTCCGCTGAAATCACTACAAAGTCTGCTTCAGCCGCTATCGGCTCAATGCACCAGCGCCATCCGCCGGCTGCCGGTGTTCGATTTGGCACTCCCTTGATAAGCTAAGGCAAACTGCGCTACGCGACCTGTTGGTGCCGTCATTCCCGATCGAGTGGAAAAATCGGCCGCGGTACATTCCGGTACGGCATCCGCTCATAGTGAGGCGTACAAAGCGCGCCACTGTCGCAGACGATGATCTTGCCGGCAATCGGCGTGAACGCGGCACGGAAGTGCTGCATGGATTTCAATGCGACCACCCGCTTTGCCGCCGGGTCGATGCCGAATGCCCTGAACTGCTGGAGGTCCAGCATCTGCTGGGCGATGGTCACGACCAGGATTTCGATGCCGTCGACGCGCAGCACCGCGCTTGGACCGAAGTTGCCGGGCAGTCCGCCGATCATCGGCCCGTCGCCGACGAAGTGGCCATCGCTCAGCGCCACGATCTCGGCATTGAGCTCGAGCGTGCCGCCGCCGAAGCGGGCGTCGGTCTTGCCGCCAAGCGCGATCTCGACGCGTTCGCCAACGGCCGACCCATGCAAGGCCGCCGCAGCCTCGCCATCGACCATCGGACCGAAGCAGGCGTCGGTCACCCCGGCATCGAGCATCGCCTTCAGCAGAGTGGTCGAGTCGCCATAGCCGCCACCGCCGGGATTGTCGGCATAATCGGCGATGACAAGCGGGCCATCATCTGACTTGTAGGCTAAGGCGACGGTCGCGGCCTCCTCGACGCTGATATACGCGTTCAGCACCTCGTGGCGTTTCTCCCAGATATCGTCGGCGATCGTTTCGGCGAACGCCTGGTGCGCCGCGAAATCACCCTGGCCGGTGACCAGCACGGTTGGCCCGACCTCGGCAATATCGGCGCTGGCGAAGCCGCCATTGATGCTGACGGCAAACACGTCGGCTTGTGCCTCGTAGGCTCGTGCGGATGCGAGCCGCTCAAGCATCGGACCGATGTCGGTGCGCCCGCCATTGACCTCCTCGAGCATGGGTTGCCTGGCGCTGATCGTGCGCGGCTTGATCTCGCCGGCCATTGTGCGCTGCAGGATCTCGCCGGCCTGCCGGCCGATTTCACGCATATCGACATGAGGATAGGTCTTGAAGGCGACGATGATATCGGCGAGCTCGCACATCCGCCGGCTGACATTGGCGTGCGGGTCAAGCGTAATGGCAATCGGCACGGCCTGGCCAACCACGGCACGCAAAAGCCGAAGCAGTTCGCCTTCGCCGTCCTCGCAAAAATCGGGAACCATGGCGCCGTGCAGTCCGAGCAGAATCCCGTCGAAATTTCCTGATGTCGCGGCAGCGATCAATGGTTCGCATAGCCAGTCGAACGCAGCGCGCGTGACCCTGCCGCTCGGGCCGGCGGCGGAACTCAGCACATGCTCGACCTGCCAGCCATGAACGCGCCCCACATCGAGGAAACCGGCAAGCTCGGTGTTGGCGTCGCGCCGCTGGGCAATGGCTTCCGCTCCCGCCAGAAAATAGCGGTCGCGGAACGCCTGCTCGTCAGTCGGATGACGGCTGAACGTGTTGGTCTCGTGGTAGATTTCCGCGGTCAGGACTTTGAAGGTCATAAGTTGCTCCAGGGAGGCAATGGGTTCGGACGCGGCAAACCGCAAAGAGGCGGCAATTCGGCGCCGTGGATCAGTCCGGATGGTGGCAGGCTACGGCGTGGCCTCCTCCGGAAGCTGCCAGGAGCGGCGTCTCCACCCGGCAACGTTCGCTCGCTCTTGGGCAGCGCGTCGCGAAGGCGCAGCCGGGCCCAAGATCGAATGGGCTCGGCACCTCTCCGGCCAAGGGCTGGATGCGGCGGCGCAGCTTCGGATCGGGCTGGAACGAGCTGTCGAGCAGCGTTCTGGTATAGGGATGGCGCGCCGGCGCGTCGGTATCGGGCAACGCCTCGACAACGCGGCCGAGATACATCACCAGCACTTCGTCGCAGAAATATTTTACCAGTGCGAGGTCATGGGAAATGAACAGGTAGGTCAGGCCCATCTCCTCCTGCAGCCGTTCGAGCAGGCCAACGATTTGGGCCTGGATCGAGACGTCCAGCGAGGCCGTCGGCTCGTCCAGCACCAGAAGCGCGGGCTTCAGCGCAAGCGCACGGGCGATGCCGATGCGCTGCTTCTGGCCGCCCGACAGCTGATGCGGGTAGCTTGATGCCGTCTGAGGGTTGAGTCCGACCATGGTCAGTAATCCGCTGATCGTATCGGATCTCGCGGCTGACGAAAGCCGTACCCCCTGGATCTGGAAAGGCTCCATCACCGCCTCGGCAACGGTGTAGCGGGGGTCGATCGCCGAATAGGGGTCCTGGAACACCATTTGCATACGTGCGCGCAGACGGCGCATCTCGCGCGGGCGCTGTGTCAGCAAATCCAGGCCATCGAAACGGACCGCACCGCTCGATGGTTCGATCAGGCGCAGGATGAGCCGCGCCAGCGTGGACTTTCCACAGCCGGATTCACCGACGACGCCGACAACCCGGCCCTTCGTCATCTGGAACGACACGTCGTTGACCGCGTACATCGAGCGGGCCGCGCCGAACAGGCTGCGCTTGCTGGTGTATCGTTTGGACAGGCTGCTGACTTCCAGGAATGCGCTCATCCGACCGCTCCGGCAAAATGGCATGCGGCGGCGCCATCACGGCTGGCTATGAAAGGCGGCGACACGGCAGCGCAGATCGCCTCGGCGCGCGGGCAGCGCGGGTGAAAGCGGCAACCCTGCGGATAGTGGGCGACGCTTGGGACGGTACCCTCGATGCCCTTCAAGCGCTGTGCGCCCGCCAGGCCGCGCGGGATGCAGCCGATCAGTGCCTTTGTATAGGGATGGCGCGGATCATCGAAAATCGCCGCGACCGTTCCATGTTCGACGGCGGTCCCGGCATACATCACCACGACCTTGTCGCAGGCTTGGGCAACAACGCTCATATCGTGGGTAATCAGCACCATGCTCAGACCGCGGTCACGGATCAGATCGCTCAGCAAGCGGATGATCTGCGCCTGGACGGTGACGTCCAGCGCCGTGGTCGGTTCGTCGGCGATCAGCAAATCAGGGTCGGCGGCAAGCGCCATGGCGATGACGATGCGCTGCTTCATGCCGCCGGACAATTGGTGGGGGTAAAGGTGATAGATGGAAGCCGGTTCCGGAATCCGCAATTCGCCCAGCAGCTCGACGGTGCGGTTGCGCGCGGCCGATCTGTCCAGGCCAAGATGCAGCCGTGCCACGACATCGATCTGCGGTCCGACCTTTTTCAGAGGGTCGAGCGACGTCATCGGATTCTGCGTGATCAGGCCAATACGGCCACCGCGCAGTTTTCGGTAGGCCGGTTCAGGCAAAACGGTCAAATCGCCGCCGTCAAAGACCACCGAGCCGCCGGTGATACGCCCGCCGATCAGCGGCAGCAGCCCCATGATGGCCATGGCGGTCAACGACTTTCCCGATCCGGATTCGCCAACCAGTCCCAGCGTCTCACCCTTCTCGAGCGAAAATGATACGCTGGACAATGGCGTGAGCGCGCCGATCGCAACGCGCAGAGCTTCCACTTTCAGGATCGTGCTCATGTTCCGCGCAGCCGTTCGCGGATGTCGAGTGCCCGGATCAACGCATCGCCGAACAGGTTGATCGCAATCACGGTTACGGCAACGACGAGACCGGGAAAAATGATGACCCAGGGTGCCAGGAAAAGCTGCGCGGTGCCGCTGCTCATCATGGCACCCCAGCTTGGCGTGGGCGGCTGCGCGCCAAGGCCGAAGAAGCCGAGCGTCGCCTCCAGGATGATACCGTCGCCGATGGCAAGCATGCCGACCACGATGACCGGCGCAACGGCATTCGGCAGCAGGTGGCGCGACAGGATGTGGGCGGGCGTCGCCCCCAGGTTGATGGTTGCCTCAATGAATGTCTCGCGCTTCAGCTGGACGATTTGCGCCCGGGTCAGTCGGGTGAATTGTGCCAGGTAGGCGACGGCTATGGCGAACATCGTGCTGGACAGGCCGGGGCCGATGATCGCCACCAGCATGAGTGCGATCAGGATGTCGGGAAACGACCATGTCAGATCGACGATCGTCATCACTGCGCGTTCGAACAGGCCGCCGAAATAGCCGGCGGCGGCGCCGAGCGCCATCCCCACGATCATCGAGAAACCGATGGCAGTCGCGCTGACCGACAGCGAGGTGCGCGCGCCGTACATGACGCGCGAGAGGACATCGCGGCCGAATTCGTCGGTGCTCATCAGATGCGGCCAACCCGGCGCGGCGTTGCTGTTGGCCAGATCCTGGATGGTGACATCGAAGGGCGTGATCCATGGCGCGGTTAGCGCCACCGCCAGCAGGATCAGGATATAGCCGCCCGAAAACAGGCCGAGCGGCGTCGCGAAGGCGCGACCGACGCCGGACTGAGCCAATGCGTTCATGTGGTGGCTTCCCTGACACGAGGGTCCAGCGCGGCCTGGGCGACGTCGCCGATCAGCGTTCCGAGCATCACGGCAAGCGCCAGCATGAGCAGGCATCCCTGCACGACGGGATAATCACGCTGACCGAGCGCACGGATAAGCAGGCTGCCGAGGCCGGGCCGGCCGAAAACGAATTCGACGGTGACCGCGCCGCCGAGGATCCAGCCAATGCGCAAGGCCAGGATCGTGACGACCGGCAGAAAGGCGTGCGGCAGCAGATGGCGAAACAGGATGGTCGAGCGGGACAGCCCCTTGGCGTGCAAAAGCGTGACAAAATCTTGGCGTGCGATCTCGACCAGCGCCACGCGGGTGACACGGGCCACCAGCGCGATACCGCCGAAACCGATCGTCAGGACCGGCAGGACAAGAGCTGTCCAGGTCTTGGCGCCGGAGACTGGAAACCAGCCGAGCGTCACCGAAAACAGCAGGATCATCAGCAGCGCCAACCAGAAACTGGGAACCGTCGAGCCAAGCAGGATGAAAGCTTTGACCACCTGTTCCACGGCCGGGTTCTTGGCAACCGCGGAGATGGTGCCGGCGATCATGCCGACGATCGAAGAGAAGGCGAAGGCGAGGGCGCCAAGGGTCAAGCTGTAGGGCAGGTTCTGCCAGATCAGGTCCGAAACCGGGCGGCGCAATACGATTGCCTGGCCGAAATCCCCGCTCAGGACGCTCCTGATCCACAGCAGGTATTGCTCGATCAGCGTCCGGTCGAGGCCGTATTTCACGGTCATTGCGAGCCGGTCCTCCGGAGACGAGCCGACGCGCATGAGGTTGTCGATCGGATCGCCAGGCAGGAGATGAACGACCAGGAAGATTACGACCGAAATCGACAGGGACACCGGAATGAGCATCAGCAGACGTTGCAGCGTGTATTTGATGATCATCCCGGCTCCTCCGGTGACTCACGAGTGGTCAAACGCAGGCCGTACTGGTTACTGCAGGACTTCCATGTCCATGATGGTCTGCGATCGGAAACGCGGACCGCGAACCTTTTCGGGCACGCTCACTGTCTTGGGGTTGAAGGCGACATTGGTAGCAGGCTGGTAGATCGGCACGAACAGGAACTGGGACAGAAGGTACTCGTGGTAGGTCTTGAAGTTGGCGATGCGCTCGGCCGATGTCTTCGAGGTGGTCATCGCAATCTTGTCCAGCTCGTCGGATTTGGCGTCTTTCCACATCGAGATGTTCGGGTAGCCGAGCCGCGCGCCGCTGAAGAACCAGTCGAGAATGTCGGCGTTGTTCCAGTCGTAGCCGCGCACGGCGAGCTGGTGGTTATTCTTCTTGTACTCGTCGCGGATCGTGCTGGAATCGAGCACGGTGATTTCCGCGTCCATGCCGATATCCTTGAGCTGTGCCTGCACCACCTGGGTAAGCCGCTTGAACTCCGTATCGTTTTGCGTGAAGAGCTTGACCTTCAGGGCTTGGCCGTCTTTGGCGCGCACGCCGTCGTCGGCCCTTTTCCATCCGGCCTCGTCGAGCAGCGCATTGGCCTTGGCGAGGTCGAAACTGACGTCGAGACCAGGCTTGACCTGGGATTCAGGAAGCGAGCTGATGAGGAAGTTGTGTGCTTCCTGGCCAACGCCGGCATAGACGCTGTCGAGGATGGCCTTCTGGTTGATCGCGAGCGCAGTGGCCTGGCGGACCTTGATGTCGGTGAACGGCGCCACGGACGTATTGATAGGCATGTAATTGATGCCGGTTCCCGGCATCGTGATGATGGTAGCGGCCTTTTCGCCCTTGATGATCGACAGGAAATCGGTGGGCACGCCGAGCAGCACATCGACGCCGCCGGTCTTCAATTCGAGGAATGCGGTCGACTGGTCGGGAATCTCACGGAAGGTGATCTTGGCGATCTTCGCCGCGCCCTGGTTGACCGACAGGTCCGAATCCCAGGCGTAATCGTCATTGCGGACCAATACTGTCTCAAGTCCTATCGAGAAGCTTTCCAGCTTGAATGGCCCCGTGCCGACAGCGGTGGTGACGCCGTAGTCCTTGCCCAGCGCCTTGTAGGATTTGGGGCTGGGCACGCCCATGAAGGAACTGGCGAGGTTGTAGAGCATGTTCGGCTCCGGCCGCTTCATGACGAATTTGACGGTCAGTGGATCGACGACCACGACCTTGTCGATTGCCTCGACCATGAAGGCATTCTCCGTGCCGGCGAAGGTCGGGATCCAGGCCGCGATCGTCTCGGCGTTGAACGGCTCGCCATCATGGAATTTGACGCCGGGATGCAGCTTGAACTCCCAGGTCATGCCGTCGGGGCTTTCCTGCCATGACGTGGCCAGATGCGGGTGGAACGACTGATCGGCATCCTGCTCGATCAGCCGGTCGTAGATCAGCGACGTCGCCGAATTGAGGTTGCTGGAGGTGACCGGATTGTACGAGGTCGCGCCCAGTTCGCCGGCAGGAAGCGCGAAAGTCGCTTCCTGGGCCATTGCCGCCGATGGCAGGCCTGTCATGAAAAGGCCGACGGACAGAAGTGCCGAGCCTGAGAGAAGTGCCTTGGTCATGGTACGCATGTCATTGTTCCCTGTTGTTATGGTTATTGGGCTGCGGTAGGTGTCGGATTAGTCTCCCATCGAGGGTCCGGTCGGGTCGCCGACATATCCAGTGAAGCGGCTGTAGAGGCGCGATACCTCATTCATGCGCTGCTCCACCTCGGGACCAAGCTCGATGAACACGCCGTTGACGAGCAGGTTGGTCAGGCTCGCCATCTGGGCGGTCGATTCCCAGAACAGATTGAATTCCGTCGGGACCACGAACATCTCATCGACCAGTTCGCGACCCCAGTCACAGAAGACGTCGGTGATCAGGGTGGTCGGTATACCGAGCCCTCGTGCCTCCTGCGCCAGCAGGCGCGCCATGCGCGAATAGCGCTTGGCCTCGAAGAGAACGAGACAGGACTGCTTGCTGTCGGAGGCCAGAAGTTCGCTGAAATTGCCGCCGGCCAGATCGAGGAGATGAACGCGGTCGCGCAGATACTGCAGCTGATTGACGAAGGTCTGTGCAACACCGCGCTCGGTCTGGAAACCGGAGACGAAGACGGCGGGTGTCGTGGCAAGACGCTTGACGACGCGCTTCCATTCCGGCGTGTGGGCAAGTTCATAGACAGCAACCAGGCCTGCTATTTCGAGCTGCAGCCCGCGCGCCAGTTGGTCCTCTCCGGCAAGCGTTCGGCGCTGCAAATCGCGAAGCCGATCGCTGATCAGCCACGGCCGGTCGCCCAAATCCTGTTTGAGATGATCCTTCAGATCCTTGAAGCTGGTGTAGCCGAGGGAGCGGCAGAACCGTCCGACGGTCGGTTCACTGACCTCCACTTTGCTCGCGATGCTGCCGGCGGTCTCAAAGGCGAGACTGTTCAACTGGGCGAGCATGAAACTTGCAATCGCCTTGTCTGCCTTGGACGCGCCGCCCAAGCAATCCGACAGCCTTTGGCGAACCGAACCGATCATGCGCAATTCTCCTCCGCCGACTACAAAGTTATAAATCTAACATGGTGTCAACATATTTTTGTTTTCTTGCATTCCTGCGGGAACTGCACTCTTGTGCGGCGACGGCGACAGAGCGCCTGATCGAACCGCCAGTACAAGCGCGGATAGTGGAGGGTCGTCCGTCCGGCGTGCCACGGCACCTGGATAGGGATGCAAGCCAAAGGCCAGGCCGTCATGGACTACGACTATCTTGTCATCGGCGCGGGCATCTCAGGCTCCGCCGCCGCCTATGAACTCGCAGCCTTCGGGACCGTCGCGCTCATCGAGGCAGAATCGACGCCCGGCTACCACAGCACCGGAAGGTCGGCCGCGCTCTTCACACCCAACTATGGCGTCGCCACGGTCCGACGCATCAACAAGACAAGCCAGGCTTTCTTCCTGAACCCGCCAGATGAATTCTGTGACAGGCCGCTTTTGACCCAACGCGGCATGTTGACGGTGGCCGCTCCCGGCGAGGAAGACCTGCTGGCGCCGATCCTCGACCTGTCGACGGACGGATACGAAATCCGGAAACTGGATGCGGCTGGCACTCTCTCCTTGGCACCGTTGCTTCGCCGCGAACGTGTCGCGGCGTCGGCCTTTGAAAGCGACGTCATGGACATCGATGTCGCCTCCCTCCACCAAGGCTTCCTGCGCGGCATCAGGCGGCGCGGCGGGCTCGTCCTTAGCGGCAAACGCATCACGAAACTGGACCGCCGCGCCGCCTGATGC
>NZ_RZQL01000165.1 GCF_003997935.1 Mesorhizobium sp. M7A.F.Ca.US.006.01.1.1 | reverse complement strand
ATTTTCTTGCCGCCGAAATGGAAATGTCCGTCGAGCATCGCGTCCTGCAATTGCGCCCGGCGCCGGCGCACGCGGGCCGGTACCGCCGCGCCCGAAATCGCAGACAGCAGCGACACGAAGCGGTCCGTGTCCTGCAGCCCAGTCAGTGACTGGAACAACACGTAAGGCACGCCGGTCAACCCGTGCAGCGCTTTCGCCGGGCGGCGCATGTGCTCACCGATGGCGATGCATTGCATGGCCGTGCCCAACTCGCGAATGTCTTCGACGCTGGTGCCGCCGTATGTGGTCGCTACCCAGCGGTCAGGAACCGTACCGTCGAGCGAGCCTGAAATGTCGGGCAGAATAACCGGCTTGAGCCCAAAGCTTTCAACCATGTCACGCATATGCTCGATGTCGGCGACAGTGAGGTTGCATCCGGGCAGGATCGCGATCTTCTTCGGCTGCCGCGCACGTTCGCCCGAGCCTGTAATCCCTTTGATCATTGCGGTGACTGCCTTGGCCCAGCCCTCTTCGATCGCGCCGTCAAAATCCGGCGTGTTGGCCAGCACGACCTCCGTACCCGCAAGCTCTTGCGTGTGCTTCAGCTTGATGTTCGCAATATCACTCGCGCAATCTTCGCCACGCGTCTCCACCAGCGCGGTCGTGCACACCCCGATCAGCTTTGGCTTCGTGCGGTTCTTGAGGTTGAGGATGGCTTCTTCAAGATGGTCGGCAGCGCCGAGGATGGTCGCCACCTCATCCATCGCTGTTGTCTGCAATGGAATCGTTTCTTTGAAGTGCCGTACGAAGAGCACGAGCGCGAAGCTTGTGCATCCCTGGCTGCCGTGGAACAGCGGCATCGCGCCGTCGACCCCAAGAAAGGCAAAGGCGGCACCCAGCGGCTGCGACGACTTCAGCGGGTTCACCGCCGCGGATTTGGTCTGGGGAAGGATGCGGGCCATCGGTCGCCTCAACACTCGCTGAACTCGTGTGCCGTCGCGCCGGCGAATTCATCGAACAGGTGCCCGGACTCCTTCTTCGTGCATGGCAGTTCGTCTTTTAGATCAGGCTGGCAATCCCACGGGGCCGGCTGGCGCACCTGAGACCAGACCGGATTGTGAATGGCGAGGTCGATCTGGCGTACGAGTTCCACCATGCCGGCATAGCCGGCATAAGGGTGCTGGCGCTCCTGGTTGATATCGAGCCAGGGCGTCTTGGCCTTGAGCGCAATGAATTGCGTGCGACCGCCCGACAGCATGATATCGGCCCTGTGTTCAGAGAGCATGGCGTACAGCTCGCGCGCAGCCATGTATTCGAACATATGCTTGTCGTGCTTGAGAACTTGTTTGATGCGCTCCTTGTCCTGCACCGTAGATTTCTTGACCGAGGTGCCGACGATCTCGATTCCGATCTCCATCAGCGCACGGACAACCGACCAGGACTTCACACCGCCTGTGTTGAGCAGCACGCGCTTGCCTTGGAGCCTTTGCCGGTAGGATTCGAGTTTCTTCCACGCGATCGCCTCCTGCTGCGCGATCAGCGTCTCCGTGCGCTCGAGGATCTCCGGATCGGCGCCCTTCCTCACCAGCAGCCTGACAAGGTTGCGAAGAGCTTGCGATGTGTCGGAGATGCCATAGAAGGAGCCCTCGAAGAACGGGATGTCCCAGCGCTCCTCCATCTTGCGGGCAAGACTGATCAGCGCGGTCGAGCACACGATCATTGCCGCCCGGGCGCGGTGCGCGGAAGCAATGTCGCGGTAACGCGCATCGCCGGGAATGCAGGCGCGCACCCGGATGCCGAGCCGATCGAGGAGCGGCTTTACAAGCCAGAATTCGCCCGAGAGGTTGAATTCGCCAAGGATGTTGATGTCGTAGGGCCCGGGGTCGTCGGGTTCGACCGTGCCGATGACATGATCGAGCAACGCCTCGGCGGCGAGCTTGTTGCCGAGGTTCTTGGAGCCTGCCAGGCCAGGCGCATTGATCGGCACCACGGCCAAACCGAACTTTTCCGTGGCGCGTTTGCACACGGCCTCGATGTCGTCACCGATCAGCGCCGTTACGCAAGTTGAGTAGACGAAGATCGCCGGCGGCGCGTATGTGTGCTTGATCTCGCGGATCGCCTTGAAGAGTTTCCGCTCGCCCTGCCCCATCACCAGGTCGAGTTCGGTGAGGTCGGTCGTGAAGCTTGTCCGCCACAAGGTCGGCCCTGACGAAACCGCACCACGGTTGTCCCAAGAATTGCCCTCGCAGGCGAGCGGCGCATGGACCAGATGCGCAACGTCGGTGATCGGCTGCAGGACGATCTTGGCTCCGTCAAAGGCGCAGCCGCCGGCTGCCGCCCCTGGTGTCAGCGACTTCGAGCAGCCCTCCTTGCGCGCCTTGGCATCTTTGCCACGGTTCTTATCGCAGGCGGGCTCATCGAAGGCGTCCTTGATTTTGGCGCTGAGGGAGGACATCGCTCAGCCTCCCCAGTCCATTGGGCAAGGAATGGCCTCGGCGAAAAGCCGGCCACGGCTCTTAGCGCGTGAGGTCATAGGAATAATCCGTCACACCCGTCTCGCTCGTCTCGCGATCGAGTTTGTCGAAGATCTTGTCGAGGATCGTCGTCAGCACGCGCAACGCGCCCTGGTAGCCAAAGAGCGCAAAGCGGTGATGATGGTGCCGATCGAAGATCGGAAACATCAGCCGGATCAGCGGCGTTCCGGTGTCGCGCTCCAGGTACTTGCCGTAGGAATTGCCGATCAAAAGGTCCACCGGCTCGGTAAAGAGCAGCGAGCGCAGCGCCCACAGGTCCTTGCCCGCCCAAACCTGGGCAGCCTTGCCGAAAGGCGAGGATGCTAGCAGCTTCTTCAAATCGGCTTCCCATGCCGAGGTGCCATTGGTGGCGAGGCAATGGGTTGGCTCGCCGCCGGTCTCCATGACAAAGCGGGCCATTGCGTGAACGAAGTCGGGATCACCGTAGATGGCGTATTTCTTACCATGCAGCCAGGATTGGCTGTCCGCCATGGCGTCTACCAGTCGGCCGCGCTCGAGGCGAATTGCCTCGGGAATCTCCTTGCCGGAAATCGCCGCGACCTCCATCAGGAATTCGTCCGTCGCCTGAACGCCGAGCGGATAGTGGAACGAGGCCGTCGCCTGCCCGACCTCCTCGCAATAGCCCAGTGTCTTTCGGGTGTTGTGATGCTGCAGCGAAAGCGTTGCCTCGGCGTTGAGGGCCTTCTTCACCTCGTTGATCTTCGTGCCCCCGTCATACATGCGGTATTCACCGTCCGAAGGCGTATCGAACTGGTCAGAGGCATCCTGGATCAATGTATAGGACACGCCCATTACATCGAGCAGGCGCTTGAGCTCCCGGTTGTTGCCGACGCAGAAGCCGTCGAAGCCCGGAATGATGTTGATGGTTCCTTCGATTTGCGTACGCTCCTGACCTTTCCAGAAGTGCTCCAAAATGCCTTTGACCATGTTGTCATAGCCGTCGACATGACTGCCAACGAAGGCCGGGGTGTGGGCAAAGGGCACGTCGAAGTCGCGCGGGACTGAATCTTCGTCCTTGGCGTTCTGGATGAAGCTGTGCAGGTCGTCGCCAATGACCTCTGCCATACAGGTCGTCGACACGGCAATCATCTTGGGGTCGTAGAGCTGGTAGGTGTTGGCGAGCCCGTCGACCATGTTCTTCAGGCCGCCAAACACCGCCGCATCCTCGGTCATTGAGGAGGAGACCGCCGCGGCAGGCTCCTTGAAATGGCGCGACAGGTGCGAGCGGTAATAGGCGACGCAACCTTGGCTGCCGTGGACGAAGGACATGGTTCGCTCGAAGCCGGCGGCAGCGAATACCGCACCCAGCGGCTGGCAGGCCTTGGCCGGGTTCACGACAAGCGCTTTGCGGGCGAGGTTCTTTTCGCGGTATTCCCACGTCTGGGTGAAATCGCGCTGATCGGAAACGATTTCATCGGGGTGCGGACATTCGAAGTTTAGCTTCTTCTCAGCGAGCATCTTTCTGTATTCCGGCTCGCGGAACAGGGGAGCGTGATCGAGAATTTTTTCAGCCGACTGCGGCATGATGATTACCTCTTTTGCATCTGGCTGCGCGGGACGGCAGCTCAGGACGTCAAGACGTTCCAGGCTCCGGCGGATCAGAGGCCGCGGGAGTTCACCGTCTCAGTGGGAGACTGGGGCTGAAGCAAATGTTTATTCGGCAGCCATCGCCCGCTCATCGCCCCGGCTTCTTTTCCAAGGCGCGTGGAATAGGTCCCAGACCGGGTTGTTAATGGCGAGATCCACATCACGTGCGAAAATGGCAAAGCCGTCGTAGCCGTGATACGGGCCTGAATAATCCCAGGAATGCATCTGGCGGAACGGTATGCCCATCTTCTGCACCGGGTATTTTTCTTTGATTCCCGAGCCGACCAGATTTGGGCGAATCCCTTCGATGAATTTCTCCAACTCATAGCCGGTCACGTCATCGTAGATCAGCGTGCCGTTCTTCACGTAGTGGCCGGTGCGCTGATAGTCGTCGCTGTGGGCGAATTCATAGCCGGTGCCCACGATGACCATGCCGAGGTCCTCGTAGGCCGTGACGACGTGGCGGGGGCGCAGGCCGCCGACATAGAGCATCACGGTATTTCCTTCCAGGCGCGACAGGTACTTGGCGATGACCGCATCAACAAGCGGCCTGTACTTGGCAATGACCTTTTCGGTCTTCTCCTCGATTTCCGGCCCAAAATGCTTGGCTATGTTGCGCAGAGAGGCTTCGATCTGGGAGGGACCGAAGAAATTGTACTCCATCCAGGCGACGCCATACTTTTCCTCCATATGCCGACAGATGTAATTCATCGACCGGTAGCAGTGGATAAGATTGAGCTTAGCCTTCGGGGCGCGCTCGATCTCTGCGAGTGTGGCGTCACCCGACCAGTTGCCAACCACGCGCAGCCCTATCTCCTCAAGCAGTATGCGCGAGGCCCAGGCATCGCCGCCGATATTGTAGTCGCCGATGACGTTGACGTCGTAGGGGCCGGCCTCGAACTTGACATCCTTTTTGTCGAAGACCCAATCCCGGATTGCATCATTGGCGATGTGGTGGCCAAGCGACTGCGAGACGCCGCGGAAGCCCTCGCAGCGTACCGGCACGATCGTCTTGTCATACTCCTTGGTCTTTTTGCGAGAAACGGCCTCGGTGTCATCGCCAATCAGGCCGATAGGGCATTCGGACTGCACGGTGATGCCGTTGTTGAGCGGAAACAAGACTTCAATCTCGTCAATGATCTGTTCCAGCTTCTTGTCGCCGCCGAAGACGATGTCCTTCTCCTGGAAATCGGAGGTGAACTGCATTGTCCCGAACGTGTCGACGCCCGTTGTACCGACGTAGTAGTTGCGGCGCTGCGACCAAGAATATTGGCCGCAGCCGACCGGGCCGTGCGAGATATGGACCATATCCTTGACTGGCCCCCACACCACGCCTTTCGAACCAGCATATGCACAGCCGCGAATCGTCATCACCCCGGGAATGGACTTGATGTTCGATTTGACGTCGCATTCGGAAAGGACCTCGCTTTCCCCGCCAGCCTCGTTGCCGCTCTTTGCGACGTTGAGGTGCTTCTTGCGGCGCTTCGCCGCCTTGTCGGGATAATGCGACAGCACCTCTTCGATAAGCTTCGCATGAAGAGCACCGTCATTCTCGTATTCCCGGCTCATGAGTCCCCCTTTCAAGGTTGGGTGACGCCTCAAAGAATAGGCGCCGTTCTCTGCAAGGCGCGCCGATTCATGGCAGCGCTAATGTCACTACTGGGCCGCCGCCTTCGCCGCTTCCTTGGAGTGAAGCTCGGCAAGCATCTGCTCGTCGGTCTTCATGATGCCGAAGTCGAGCAGCATCTCCTCCAGCTCCTCCATGGTGATCGGCGTCGGGATCGTACCCTGGCCCGAATTGGCGTGGATCTTCTCGGCCAGAGCGCGGTATTCCCCTGCCTGCTTTGAGTCCGGCGCGTACTGGATCACCGACATCTTCCTGAGTTCGGCATGTTGGACGATGTTGTCGCGGGGCACGAAGTGGATGAGCTTGGAATTCAATCGGCCAGCCAGTGCTTCGGCCAGATCGAGTTCGCGGTCGGTTTGACGTTCATTGCAGATCAGCCCGCCCAGCCGCACACCGCCCGAATGGGCATATTTGAGGATGCCCTTGGCGATGTTGTTGGCGGCATAGAGCGCCATCATCTCGCCGGACATGACGATATAGATCTCCTGGGCCTTGCCTTCGCGGATCGGCATGGCGAAGCCGCCGCATACCACGTCGCCGAGGACGTCATAGGAGACATAATCGACATCGTCATAAGCGCCATTCTCCTCGAGGAAATTGATCGAGGTGATGACGCCGCGGCCGGCGCAACCGACACCCGGCTCGGGGCCGCCGGACTCCACGCACTTGATGCCTCTGTAGCCCACCTTGAGCACGTCCTGGAGTTCGAGGTCTTCCACCGAGCCTTCCTGTGCGGCGAGATCCAGGACGGTATCCTGAGCTTTCGAATTCAGGATCAAGCGTGTGGAATCGGCTTTGGGGTCGCATCCTACGATGAGGATTCTCTGCCCGAGGTCGACAAGGGCAGCGAGCGTATTTTGGGACGTGGTGGACTTGCCGATGCCGCCTTTTCCGTAAAAGGCGATCTGACGCAGACCTGACATAATAGCTTTCCTTCCTTCGTTCTAATTATCGCGACTGCCCGCGACACAAGTGCCGATAGGCAGCTCGTGCCGCCTCACACCAAGCATCGCAAAAAGCGTACCAGCGTGATCGGCCGATCCCAGAAGAAACTTTGTCATTAAATTCCAGCCGCTTAGACGGCGGCAAAACGCGCGAACGGGCCTTTCAGGCGTCTGTCACGGACACGACAAAGCCGACACAGATTGTCGTGCGCCATCCAAACCGCCGTGTGTCGAGCTCGAAGCGGGAGAATGGGGAAGTTAGCCCAAAGCTGATGGCGAGACCATCGGAAGACATCGGCTCTTGTCTTTCCAGCCTGCCATTGATCGGGCGGTCGCTGGATGAGCAGGAGCCTGGGGCTTGACCGCGGCGCGGGTAGTTCAGGCAGGCTTACAGAGCGGGAACGCCGGCGGCCGATAGACATCCGCGCTTAACCTTTCATAGCCCGTCTACAAGTTGGTTCCGCCGACGCGCTATATGGAAGCCAAATAATTCAGTAGCTTAGCCGAGAGCATTGATTTTTTCAGAAAGATACGTGTTATACGCGTATGAACCGCCGAACCCATGGTCGGCGCCCTCATGCGCGTGAGACCCCGTTGTGGGCGAGGCTCGCGACTGGCTGCACGATCCTAGCCGGCCTGCTTGCCATTGAGTTTGGTCCCGCCGCGGTAGGCTGCGGCATCAAGGGCAACATCAGCTACAACACTGGCAAGAAGATTATCACGTTCTTGGACAGGAATCTTACTGGGAGACACGCATCAACCTATTGAAGGGCGAGCGGTGGTTTTGTTCAGAGGAAGCTGCACGAAAGGCGGGCGGGCGGGCTTCGAGAGGTTAGTGTCGCGGCAGCTTGCAGATCTGCCCACGGGGCCGCCACGATCGCAAAGTGTGTACAAAAGCGCCCTCTCTGCCGAACTGAACAGTGCTCACGGCCATAGCCTCGGATGAGCCCGACTGGCTTGACCTCTGCATGATGAGAGCAGCTTTTACACCAGGTGCGCAGCACATGTCTTTAACGAACGCATCGTCTTCAAGAATATAGAGAGCAATTCGGAAAACCGAGTAGTTGGCGGCGAAGCTAGGAGAAGGTATACACTACCCTCTTGTTACCCCAGAGTAGAACGTGCAGCTGCGGCAAGACGCGGGCTTCGAACCACCTGTCGCTGGTCACCTTTTCTACCAGCGGTTCCATGCGCATCATATTCCGTCGGACTCGACAGAGACGTCTTCATTACCACGGCGGGGCGGCGTGTGATTGCCGGGTTGCAGACAAACCTCGCCGCGACGTATTTGGGACGAGTGGTGTCGGCACCGAATCCCTATCATTTAGACTAGCCAGCTTGGGGAGCGCCGTCAGACCGCCAGACCGGAAGAGGAGGCTTCGCGCCAACTTGTGCCAAGAATGTTGGACCGTGCGGAACCGCTGGGGCGGCGCTCAACTCTGGCGCAGGATGAAGCGTCGATTGGGTGAATGAATAGGGCGCGCGTTCGACGGGTAGAGTGAGGCAAATCGCTGGATGTCTGCCGGATCAACGTCAACCGGTTCCATCGCCACCATCCACTCGACGTTTTCGGTGCACGGCGGCGTCGTCAGTGAGCCCTCATAAGTCCAATAGCCAAGCGAGGCTGGCAGAAGCCAGTTGGGATTCACCTCGTCGATCGTCACCTCCCCATTCGGCAGTTCGGGAAAGGCCGCAGCAAGGGCAGCAAAGCTGGCATTTGTCGCGCCGGGCGTTAAAAAGACGCCCAGCACGCCCAGAGTACCACTTTGCGTGTCCTTGTGAACGAAATGCACCTCCATCGGGAAGCTCTTGCCCGCCACGTGATGTTCGCTTGGCGCATGGAAATGGAACTGTACCAGTTCGTAGACACGATCGCCGCGGGTCAGCGTGCTGCCTTGTGGCATATTGATTTGAATGGTGTGGCCGTTGTTCACCATATTGCCGCCGCCCTTGTGCCAGCCGATGGCGATATGCGGGATATCCGCCTTGACCGCGCTGTTGATATTGATCGGCGATTGCTGCGTGCCGGCAGAGCATACGAAATTTTCCTTATCCAGATCAGCCCAGTGCTCCGGTCCGACCGGACCGGTGTACCCCCAATGGGCACTGGTCGCTTGGGCGGCTTGAACGCAAATCCGGCATGCGCCGAGCGCAACCAACCCTTTGATCAGGTGACGACGATACATATTACTTTTGCTCCTCTTGCGAACTGATGTTGGTGGCTGCCCTAATGGACGCGTGATGGCCAATCGGCGCGGCCAGTATTGTCCTTTGCAACTGATAGATGCCCGCACGCCTTGGCGTGCTTTCATAAGTGCGGCTGCCGTTTCTCGGCTGGCCGGCTTCTGCAGCCCGCAACGGGGGCAGTTTCAACCAGCTAAACGATAAAAAATTTTAGCAGACCAGCGCTTGACCCCCGCCGCAAAGGCACAGGCGAAGGTGATCACTGCGCGGCTGCCGTTCGCGCCGGAGGCCGCATCGCTATACTTTACACTCGCTGCCCAAGGAGACGCAGGCGACCCCAATACGTTTTCATCGCTACTCCCGACGCAGCCGACCCACGCCACGAAAACGTTGCTATATTTCACGTTGGGCCAATGAGGAAATCGATCTTCTTTATGGAAGGCATTTGCGCAATGGATGCATTCCCATGCTGACAGTCGTGCGTCAGGCCGGACAATGAGATACATCGATAAGAGCTGGACAAGGATGAGGGGATGACGTGCTTGCGACGGAGCAGGTGGGGCGAGAAGGCCAGTTCTTGCGGATTTCAACTTTGCGTGACGACAGCTCATCGGAGTCAAGGTGACACACGCCGGCAGCGGGGTGTCCGGGCGGTTTCCAGCCGCACAATCGCGAGACCGCTGACGCGAACAAAGCTCGGCTGTACTCGGCACGCGAAGAGAGCCTGCCAAGCCGTTGGAGCCCGGCCTTCCGGTGCGACGCAAGCCACAGACTAGACCGCCCTCTTGTTACCCCAAAGCAGAACGTGCAGCTGCGGCAACACGCGGGCTTCGAACCACCTGTCGCTAGTCACCCTTTCGACAAGCCATTCCATTCGCATCATTATTCCGTCCAAGTCGACAGAGGCGTCTTCACTGCCAGGGAGCGGCGGCGTGTGATTGCCGGGTTGCAGATAGATCGGAAGGTGCGGATATCTCGCCGCGACTTCTTTGGCGTAGGCATAGTCACTCTCGTCGAAAACGACGAGCTTGAGCACGATTTGCGGCTTCTCTTGCGCCGCTTCGAGGCATGCATCAAACGCAGCCCAACGGGTCGTCATCTCGCTGGACGGCGGCTTTGGGCTAAGGGTCAGCACGTCAAGATCCGCAAACCACTCCCTCACCACGGAACCCTGCGTTTCCAGTGCAAAACGATAGCCCTCGCGATGGCCTCGTTCTATGAGGGGACCGAACGGCTGAATGGCCGGGTTGCCGCCTGACAAGGAGACCATAACCGGCCTGCCGCCGGAAAGCGCATGGACGGTTTGCCACACGGCATCGATCGGCATCGGTAGCCATTCATGGCGATACTGATTGTCCACCGCGTGAAGGCTGTCGCACCATGAACAGCGATAATCACATCCGCCGGTTCTGATGAACACCGTCGGCAAGCCGATGAGCACGCCCTCGCCCTGGATAGTCGGCCCGAATATCTCGCTCACACGGATTGCGGGATGCATGTCGGTCACGGACGGTATTCCGCCCAAGTTTTCGGTGTTTCGCTAACGCGCACGGCCGCGGTCTGCGGCAGACGTGCCTTGCACCATTCATAGAAATGTCTGGCCAGGCATTCCGCCGTGACCTTCTCATGTCCCAGCACGTCGTTGAGGTGCCGATGGTCGAAGCTCTCGTCAATGTAGCGTTTGAGCGGCGCCAGATCGTGATAGTCGCGCACGAAGCCGTGGGCGTCCAGTTCCTTGGCCGACAGCTCCACTACGACGACATAGTTATGCCCGTGCAGGCGCGCGCATTGATGGTTGGGAGGCAAGGAGGTGAGCTGATGCGAGGCCGAGAAGTGGAATTCCTTGCTGATGTGGAACATTACGCGCGCCTCCTGCGCAGCGCCTCAAGCCAGAAATCGGCGTCCTCGTAGTCGGTGGGATCAGCGTGCCCGGCGAGATGGAACGCTTCGCGCCGCTCGACGCAGGTCCCGCATCGTCCGCAGTGACGCACGCCGCCCTTGTAACAGGACCAGGTCTCAGCAAACGGGGTGCCGTATCTTGCGCCATCCGCAACAATGTCAGCTTTTCCGAGATTCACATACGGTGCATAGAGGCGTATCTGCGCATAGCCGTCGAGCGCGCGGTCTTGCATTGTCTGGAAAGCTTCAATGAAGGCCGGACGGCAATCGGGATAGATGAAATGGTCCCCACCATGCACGGCCGCCGCCACCGCTTCGGCGCTGTGGGCGGCGGCGAGACCGAAGGCGATTGCCAACATGATGGCATTGCGGTTCGGCACCACCGTAATCTTCATCGTGTCTTCGGCGTAGTGGCCGTCCGGCACGTCGATACTGCTAGTCAGCGCTGAGCCGGAAAGGCCACGGCCAATTTCGCCGATGTCGATGATCTGGTGCGGGACCTTCAGTCGCTGCGCGCAAAGAGCGGCGAAGCCCAATTCCTTCCTGTGCCGTTGGCCATAGTCGAAAGATAGAAGGCCGGTGAGTTCGTGCTCCGCTGCCGCCATGTGAGCAAGGGAAACGGAGTCCAATCCGCCAGAGCAGACGGCGAGAGTCTTCATCATTGGTATCCTTGTTTTGACCGGGTAAGGCTGCGACCGGAGATTTCTCTGCGCCCCCACTACTCCAGCGACTCAGTTTTGTGAACCGGGAGAATTTGCGCTCAGCCCGATTGGAACGGGAGTGCGTCGCGTCCAACACGCGTGATCAATAAAAGTTGAGCGCTTCAGCAGTTTGTTTCGCATCGCGCCAACTTTCGCAACCTGCTGTCCGATCGTCGACTTCGAGACAAGGTGATGTTCGGCCGACATCGGCTGACTCTTAATTAAGCCGCAGAACACATGTTGGCTTTCTGGCCTTCGCTTGTGCGGTTGGCGAGGGCGACATGGATGCCAGCAAATTTGACATTGGCGACATCCGCCTGGAGAACCCTGCGCGGCGCGATTGAGGCCGCAGGCGAGCCTGCTCTAACTGCCGCCCTACAGTCCCGACTTCAATCCGATTGAGAACGCCTTCGCCCAACCTAAGGCGCTGCTGCGAGCAAAGGCCGAGATAACCATCAAGGCTCTATGGGACTGACGTTGCCCCAGCAGTTTTGAGTTCGTTTCCGGCGTGGGTTGTGCCCTGCTGGGCGGGTGAAGCGACGGGCGCTGGCGCGGAGCCTTTGGCATAGCGCAGCGCGAGCGACCGTCGCGGATTGAAGGTGCTGGCGAACTTGGCCGGGGTCTGCCAGGGGGGAGTGCGGCCGCGCGGTGTTGTAGTCGGCGTGCCACAGGGCGATGGCTACGCGCGCCTGAGCCAGCGAGGTGAACAGCGTCTCGTTGAGCAGTTCATCGCGCAGTCGGCCGTTGAAGCTCTCGATGAAGCCATTCTGCATCGGCTTGCCGGGCGCAATGTAATGCCATTCGACGCGGTTCTGATCCGCCCAGGAGAGGATGGCGTTCGAGGTGAACTCGCTGCCATTGTCGCTGACGATCATCCTGGGCCGGCCCCGCTCGGTGATGAGCCGTCCAATTCGCGGGCAACCCGCATGCCCGAGAGAGACGTATCAACGATGAGTGCGAGGCACTCTCTCGTGCAGTCGTCGACGACGGCCAGGATGCGGAAGCGGCGCCCGTCGGTGAGCTGGTCCGATACGAAGTCGAGCGACCAGCGCTCGTCGGGCCTCAGCGGCACCAGCATCGGCGCCCTGGTCCCGATCGCCCGCTTGCGGCCGCCACGGCGGCGACGGCGAGCTTCTCCTCCCGATAGAGCCGGAACAGCTTCTTGTGGTTCACGACCAGGCCCTCCCGCCTCAGCATCACGAGAAGACGCCGGTAGCCGAACCGGCGACGCTCCTGCGCGATCGGCCTTCATCCGCTCGCGAACCTCGCGGTCGTCCGGCCTGCTGGTCTGGTAGCGAACCGTCATGCGGCAACAGCCGATGGCTTTACACGCCCGCCGTTCGCTCATCCCGAAGCCTTCCTTCAGGCGAGCGACAGCTTTCCGCTTGGCGGCGGGCGTCACCATTTCTTTCCCACAAGGTCCTTCAACGCGGCATTGTCGAGCATGGCGTCGGCCAAAAGCCGCTTCAGGCGCGTGTTCTCGTCCTCCAGCGCCTTCAGGTCGCCGAGCCTCGGTGACATCCATCCCGCCGAAGCGGGCCTTCCAATTGTAGATCGAGGCGTCGCTGACCCCGTGCTTGCGGCACAGATCGCCAACCGATACCCCGGCCTCGTGTTTCTTCAAAATTCCGATGATCTGCTCTTCAGAGAAGCGGCTGCGTTTCATGTCCTGGTCCTCTGGATGGGCCAGAACGAACTTCAAACCGGATTAGATCAGAGGGGCAAGGTCAGGACGCCTCGGCGCGGTCGTCGACCTCTTCACCCCAGCCGAATGTGCCAACTACTTCAAAGCCGCAGGATATGACCTGGATCAGATAGGACGTGCTCCAATGGTTTACACCTGACACAGGAGTCCGGCCCCCACAACCGTTTCGCAATGAGGAGCAGCGCTGCCGCTGCTCCTCCAATCACACGACGGATTCACGATGCGGCAACTCGAGCCATGATTTCGGATCCAATGGCCGATGCGGTGTATAGTGAGGCATCCAGCGGCAAATCCCCAAATGCCAGTTGACACAGAAGATAATTAGCACCTGCCTCTTCCAGCTGATCAAGGAGAGCTTTTCGGACAGAATCTGCCGTTCCCACGACGCACAATTCACTTTCAATTGCTGCATCGAAGTTCAAAGGCAAGTTTGGTGGAGTGGAAATGGCATTTAGTTCGTATAGAAATTTGAAGCTATTGAGCCATCGTTCATAGGCAGGTGCTGCGAGCAAATACGCATCTGTTTCAGAACGCCCTATCACCACCATTCGGAGCAATCCAAGAAATGGCGCTTGCTGGCCAATGTCAGCATCGTGAATTCGGGCGGCGCGGAACGCGTCGGTAACGCTGCGAACAGAAGTGGAAGGTCCGACGCAGGCGATGTTTGCCCCATTCGCAGCGGCCCAGCTAGCCGGCTCGGGTCGATTGGTGGCGATCCATGTCGGCGGACGGGGATATTGGTGAGGTCTCAACGTCAGCGGAACATCTTTCAACTCAAAGTGGCGGCCCTGATAAGAAAGCGTCCCGCCTTTCATCGCATTGATGAGAATCTCACTGGCCTCCGCATACTGTTCTGGTGCTGCTTCTACAGCAACCCCGAAGTATCCCAATTCAGTGGGAGCAGAGCCGCGCCCTATGCCGAGTTCAAGCCTGCCGCCGCTCAACTGATCAAGCATGCAGATCTCCTCGAAGGCACGCAGCGGATGATAGAGCGCAAGTAGCATTACCATGGGACCAACACGAAGACTGCGGGTTCGCTGGGCGACGCTCGCTAAGAACAAATTCGGTGATGGACCTCTGCCATGCGGCGTACAGTGGTGCTCGGCGAGATGATACGCATAAAAGCCATAGCCATCGCACGCTTCTGCTAGGCTCAGCCGATCTGCATATTGTTGTGCGATGTCATCGCCGTTTTCGTCCAGATGATCGAAGATGCCGAAGGTCAGGCCCGAAGCGGAAATTTTCTTCAATTAATTGTTCTCCAAATTACCTATATTTATTCGCTAATCATCATAGCTCACGACATATCATTACTTGATGCTTAATGTGAATCGACTTCATGCTTGTGAGCACCGCGATCCTTCTTAAAGTTCATACAGACGCGTTCGGCGGCAGCAAGGAATTTGTCCATCTGCTCTGTGGTGCCAATGCTGACGCGAATACAGTTCTTCAAATCTACGTCAGGAAAGCTGGCGATGAGGATCGCCTGCTCTTTCAACGCGGCTTGCCAGCATGAGCCCTCCTGTCCCGCCGGCACACGGGCCAGCAAAAAGTTTGCGTGGGAGGGTGTTACGGAAAAGCCAAGTTGCAACAGCGCCAGGGTCACTCGCTGTCGTTCATGCTTGATGTGCCTGTGGTTCTCTTCGTAGGCGTGGCGATGCGCAAGAATGCTTTTCCCGACCGCCTGCCCGATCACGTTCATGTTGAAGACATTCTGGATGTTGCGCAGCCTGCCAATGATTTCTGGGTGACCGAAACCGAAGCCGACTCGCACGCCAGCGGCAGCATAGCTCTTTGAAAAAGTCCTCAAGATCAAAAGATTCGGATGTCTATTGACGAGGCGCAGGGCATTGTCGGGTGCGAAGTCAACGTAGGCCTCATCCAAGACGACCAAGCGATCTGCTTGCTCCACAAGGCGTTCGATTTCGGCCACCGGCACGAATGTTCCGGTCGGATTGTTCGGATTAGCCAACAGAATGAACTTCGCGTCTTTTGCGGGGCCGGACAGCAGTTTTTCTATCGGCAGGGGATGAGCTTCGCTCGATGCGATTTCGAGAAACTCGGCACCCTGCAACATGGCAAGTTTACGGTTGAACGAAAATCCGGGCGACAGCATTGCCACTCTATCTCCTGGG
This sequence comes from Mesorhizobium sp. M7A.F.Ca.US.006.01.1.1, assembly GCF_003997935.1. Classification (GTDB taxonomy): domain Bacteria; phylum Pseudomonadota; class Alphaproteobacteria; order Rhizobiales; family Rhizobiaceae; genus Mesorhizobium. The sequence goes on along the minus strand of NZ_RZQL01000165.1, from coordinate 1,152 downwards.
GCGAGGAAAGCTCTGTAGATGAGTCCGAGCAGCTCCGACGAACCGTTGCCGGCAATCACCTGATCTTTGGAAAATCCGTAAGCATCGGAGGCAGCTGCCCTTAAGCTGAGATTGTCGTCTTCCGGATAAAGATACTGGTGTTCGATCGCAGCAATTGCACTTTGCATTACGCTCTTCGGCAACGGAAACGGGTTCTCGTTCGTATTTAGCTTAACGCAGTTTGCATCCGTCGCTGGTCCGTTGGACGAGAGAGCATCTAATTTGCTGGCCACCGGCGAAAAAAGCGAAAGCACGGTCTTCAGTTTTGCATCGCACATGTTCTTCTCCGTTTTTCAGTCCCGCAGGGCATGTGACATGAGGCAATCGTTGATCGTGACTTGATCGACGTTCGGCTATATCAGCGCTGCCTTCCCACCCTGGTGGGGATCGCCGACCACGGTTTGGATTTGACACCGGGAAGCTGTCGAGAACCTGATGACGACCCAACGTTTGGCCGACGGCCGATTCGGCGCAACAGACGGTGTTTCAACATCGCATCGTCCTCAAAGCCGCATGCAGGGCCTGCACGACAGCCCGTCTCCAGCGCCCGCAGATAGGTGGAAGCCGAAGTCTTGCCGAACCTCAGTTGCTCTGCCACCTTGGCCCACCGGACTGCCCTGTTTATGGGTCAGGCGCAGGATATCTCTGACGCTCGTTCGTCTTGCTTGCTTCCGTCTTGGCATGGGCTCTCTCGGTTTGCTGATGAGAGAGCCAAATACCGGCTCATCTGAGCATGAGACGCAGGCCTGACGATATGGAGCGTCGCTGGTGGCGCGCGTAGCCGAGAGGGTTCGCCTCGCTGGCGGGGCATGCAAGACGGCGCACCTCCTTAGCCATCCTGTCCCATCGTCTCAGATCGTGAGGCGCACCTTATAGTCGGTGAGGAGATCTTGCAGGGTCAGGTTACGCCCTAGCGCTTAAGGTTGTTGGTCGCACCGAGCAAGCGCGGGACCTGTCGACGGACAACAGCGGTGCCACTGCCGGCACTAGGTGTGAGCTTTCGAGAGGTTGTCCATTCGGACCGGACCGAGGAGACTGGAGTTACCACGCTTCAGCATCCATCGGAGGGTCCGAATGAACATCCACAAGAATGCCCGTCTCACACCGCTGCGT
>NZ_RZQL01000164.1 GCF_003997935.1 Mesorhizobium sp. M7A.F.Ca.US.006.01.1.1 | reverse complement strand
TGGCAAGGAGGTTCTGGTTCTGGCCATGTGCTATTGCGGCGACATCGACGCAGGCGAAAAGGCGACGCAGAAGCTTCGAGCCATCGGCACGCCGATTGCCGATGTCGTGGGCCCCAGCCCGTTCACCGGCTGGCAGCAGGCATTCGACCCACTGCTCACGCCCGGCGCCCGTAACTACTGGAAGAGCCATGACTTCACCGAGTTTTCCGGGGAGGCGGCTGCGGTCGTCACGGGGGCAATAGCCAAGCTGCCGGGACCCGAATGCGAGATATTTATCGGCCATGTCGGCGGCGCGGCAGGTCGCGTCAATGCGGACGCGACAGCGTTTCCACAGCGCACTTCGCATTTCGTCATGAACGTTCACGCCCGCTGGCGCGAACCGGCGATGGACAAGGCCTGCATCGACTGGGCTCGTGCAATCTACGAGGCGGCCAAGCCTTATGCGGCGGGCACCGTCTATGTGAACTTCATGCCGGAGGACGAGGTCGACCGGGTCGAAGCGGCCTATGGTGGCAACTATCGGCGGCTTCTGGAAATCAAGCAACGTTACGACCCATTGAACCTGTTCCGCATGAACCAGAATTTGCGTTCGAAGGAAAAACTGCGAGCTGCTTGAGGCGCGCCCGTGCTGCAGTCTTAAAAAAGCTCACGTCGCCGCTGGAGGCGCGGGCTTTTGCTTTCACATGCTGTTGGCGCTGGGCTGTATTCCCGGCCCGGCCCCTCAGCAACAAACCCGATACTGTGTCTTCGCTGCCCTTGTGAGTGCTGGAAAAATGGAGGAATAGTCTCCCGGAATGCATCGCCCTGAAATTGCCGGTTTGCGGTTCTCAGGTCGTGCAATTGCCTAGCCGGATATCGAATGGCCAGTCCCGAACCGCGCAAGAGAAGAGGTCCGATCGCCGCCCGGCTGCTGGCGCTCGATGCGTGGATCGATTCCTCGCTCTACGAGATCGGTTTCAAGGCGCGCCAGTTCTGGGAATCGGCGACGATCTTCTCGCGGCGCTTCCGCGTCAACGGCTGGCGCCGTGGCATCATCGAACTGTTGAGCGAAGGTTTTACGCTCGGCGCCGGCGGCATCGTGGTGATGCTGGCGCTGGCCATCCCGGCTTTCCAGGACACTGCCGGCGACTGGCGCGCCCAGGGCGACTTCGCCGTCACCTTCCTCGACCGCTACGGCAACGAGATCGGCCAGCGCGGCATCATCCAGCGCGATTCCGTGCCGGTCGACGAGATGCCCGATCACGTCATCAAGGCGGTGCTTGCCACCGAGGACCGCCGCTTCTTCGATCACTACGGCATCGATGTGCTCGGCCTTTCGCGCGCCATCTTCGAGAATGTGCGGGCGAACTCCGTCGTCCAGGGCGGCTCGAGCATCACCCAGCAGTTGGCCAAGAACCTGTTCCTCACCAATGAGCGCACGCTGGAGCGCAAGATCAAGGAAGCCTTCCTGTCGCTGTGGCTCGAGGCCAATCTGTCGAAGAAGGAGATCCTGCAGCTCTATCTCGACCGCGCCTATATGGGCGGCGGCACGTTTGGCATCGAGGCTGCCGCCGACTTCTATTTCGGCAAGAGCGTCAAGGACCTGAACCTGGCCGAGGCGGCGATGCTGGCCGGCCTGTTCAAGGCGCCGACCAAATATGCGCCGCACATCAACCTGCCGGCAGCGCGCGCACGCGCCAATGTGGTGCTATCCAATCTTGTCGATTCCGGCTTCATGACCGAGGGCCAGGTTCTGCAGGCAAGGCTGCATCCGGCCGATGTCGTCGACCGCGGCGAGCAGAAAAGTCCAGACTATTACCTCGACTGGGCGTTCGACGAGGTCAAGAAGATCGCCAAGCCAGGCCAGCACTCACTCGTTGCGCACACCACCTTCGACGCCAACATCCAGAAGGCGGCGGAAGAATCGGTAGAGTTCCACCTGCGCCAGTTCGGCAAGGAGTACAACGTCACCGAAGGTGCCGTCGTCGTCATCGAGACCAACGGCGCCGTGCGCGCCATCGTCGGCGGCCGCGACTATGGCGCCAGCCAGTTCAACCGCGCCACCAAAGCGCTGCGCCAGACCGGCTCGTCATTCAAGCCCTATGTCTACGCAACGGCGATGGAGCACGGCTTCACGCCCAACTCCATCATCTCTGGCGGCCCGATCAGCTGGGGGTCCTGGTCGCCGCACAATTACAGCGGCGGATCGGCGGGCAATGTAACCCTGATCATGGCTATGGCCAAATCGATCAACACCGTGCCGGTTCGGCTGGCCAAGGATCACCTTGGCATCGGGCCGATCAAGGCCATGGCCGAGGCGATGGGCGTGGAATCGCCGCTCGAAGCGCACAAGACGATGGTGCTGGGCACCTCGGGCATGACCGTGATGGACCAGGCGACGGGCTACAGCGTGTTCGCCGACAACGGTTTCGTCGGCTTCCGGCACGGCATCAGCCAACTCGTCACCCGCACCGGCGAGGTGGTTTATGATTTCGCCAAGGATGCGCCGCCGCCGCACCGGGTGCTGTCGGAGCAGGCGCTGAAATCGATGAACACCATGCTGGCGGCAGTGCCGGTGATGGGCACGGCGCGGCGGGCTCAACTTCCCAACATCGTCGTCGCCGGCAAGACGGGCACGACGCAATCCTACCGCGACGCCTGGTTTGTCGGCTTCACCGGCAACTACACGGCGGCGGTATGGATGGGCAATGACGACTTCACGCCGACCAAGAACATGACCGGCGGCTCGCTGCCGGCGATGGTGTGGCAGCGACTGATGGTCTACGCGCACCAGAACATCGACCTCAAGCCTATCCCGGGCATCGACAAGCCCTTCGTCGATGAGGAGATCGCTGCAAAGGCCGAGGAAGCACAGAAGAAGAGCAACGATCAGGCGGCGGCCGATGCAGCCGCCGAACGGCCGCCGGTGCTGTCCAGCCGCACGACCCAGACGCTGCGGGACATGACCACGCTGTTCCAGTCGGCGCCCGTCCTCAGTACGCCGCAACTGCCGGAGACGCTGTCGGCGCTTTGATTGGCGCGGCTCTCCCTTCTCCCCCTGTGGGAGAAGGTGGATCGGCGCGCAGCGCCGAGACGGTTGAGGGGTGCTGGCCGGATCACCGCCATTGCCAAGCTGGAACACTCTCATCCGACCGAGCTTCGCTCGGCCACCTTCTCCCGCAAGGGGAGAAGGGAGGGCCGTCTGCAATTCTACATCGGCCCGCTTGCCACAAGGCCCTGCGCCGCGATATCCCCGAGCGGCAACTCTTCGTGTTCCCGGCCCCTCATGCTCAAGAATGCCTTCCTGACGCTGCTTTCGCTTGCCATAGCCATCGTCGGCGGTGGCGGCAGCGTCTGGTATGCGCTGAAAGTCCAGGATGGCGTCGGCGCCATCAGGATCGGCCAATGGACGGCCTTTCCCGATATCGGCACACCGGCCGCCGATCCCTATTCCAAGGCCCGCGTGGCGCGCGAGGGCGTACTTGCGCTCGGCCGCGCCGAAGGGCTGTCCTTCGTCGCCGAACGCGACACGAGCGGCGCCGAGCTCAAGCGCGAATGCGTCTACACCATCGAGGGTGGCTTTCCGACGGCACGGTTCTGGACGCTCTATGCCGCCGACCAGTCGCTCGGCGTGGTCGAAACCGGCAAACCCCGGCTGGCGGCGCTCCAATCTTACGGCGTGGTGCGCCAGCCCGACAATTCGGTGATCATTTCCGCCGGCCATCACCCGATGCCGGGCAACTGGCTGCTGACCGACGGCTTCGGCAGGATGTATTTCGTGCTGACCTTCTACGACACGCCGATCGCCAGCAGCACCGGCCTGTCGGACGTCTCGCTGCCGCAAATCGTCAAGGTCGGTTGCAATGCGTAGTTTTTACGCTGCGATGCGCAGACTTCTGCATGCCGTCCTGCTCGGCCTGCTCGGCGCCGGCATCGTGCACATCGCCGTGCTGCTGCTGGTGCCCGAGTTTTCCGAACGCGATGCCTGGTCGCGCCTGTCCATGGCGTCGGATCTCTACAGGATGACGCGGCTCGATGCCGAGGCCGGTGGGGCGCCCGTGGTGAAATCCGTCGACCCCCTGTTTTACGCGACGGCCTGCCGGTTCGATCTGGGCGAAGGCATGGTCCGCGTCAAGGCACCTGGACATGTCCCGTTCTGGTCGGTCTCGGTCTATGACCGCAGCGGCCACAATATCTATTCCTTCAACGACCACACAGCGACCGGCGGCGTCCTGGATGCCGTCGTGCTGACGCCGGCGCAGATGATCGACGTGCGCAAGGATCTTCCACAGGATCTTCAGGGGGCGATCTTCGTCGAAGCGCCGATCGAGGAAGGCATCTTCGTCATCCGCGCCTTCGTACCCGACAGCAGCTGGAAGCCGATCGTGTCACACTTCTTCGAACAGAGTTCCTGCGAGTTGCAGGACTTCTAAAGCGTGTCGCGTCTGAACGGATTCAGACGACCCGCTTTAGGTCTTTGTCTTTATGCATGTCGTTCTCCCAAAACCGAGGTCACTTTTGGGCGACATGCACTAGACATGATCCCGGACCAATGGTCCCTGGCCGCTGAAACTCAGTGGTGCGGGACCGGTTTTGTTCCTGGCGACCCCGCCTTGTCGGGATCCACCGGCCGCACTTCGCCGGCATGCGACCGCTCGTAGCGGATGCCGGGAAAGATGATCACCGCCGCCGGCATTTCGGCGGTTTGCTTTGCTCTGGTGTTTGGTGCCGTACGCGGCACGAAAGACAGTACCATGCCCATGGTTCGCGCATTCCTCTCGGTTTCCCCGGAGCACAACGCAACGCCTCCAAATGTCATTAAGGCCGGCAGAGGGTTAACGGAACGCTAACGGATCGCCGCTAACTTGATCTTTGTTCTTGGCGCTCGCGAAACCGGCACAGTCCCGGTCGAGTGCTGCCAAGCTTGTGTCGAGTACGGGCGTATCCTTCGTGTCATCTTCGGACTTCAGGCAAATCGCGGTGCGAAAAGACTCAGGAAAAGCCGAAAGGCTGTTCCGCGCCGCAGTGTCGGCGTTCTGCTCGCTCACCCGCCCTTCACGCCGCGAGATCGGCCAACTCGAAGACCTGACGCTGCCGCTGTTCAATGACGTGTCCGTCGAATCTCGCCGTTACGTGGCAGCCGCCCTTTCCGAATGCGAATACGCACCCGCCGCCCTGGTGCGCCGTCTTTGCGAGGAACCGGTCGACATTGCCGCGCCGCTGCTCATCCGCTCACGCGCGGTCAGCGACATCGATCTCATCGCCCTGATCGGGCGACATGGCCTGCCGCATGCGCGTGCCATCGCGCGCCGCAAGGGCTTGAACCCGACCATTGCTGATCTGATCAGGGCCCTCGAGAGGCCAACCCTGGTGCGCGCGCCGGAACCGGATGCGAACGCCGCCGCGGCAGACAAGATCGCGCCAGCGAGTGCGGAAACCGCCTCCGGCGAGCCCGCCCGGGAACAGGCGCTCGGCATCGCGGCCGAGAATGCACGGCGCAGGCTGCGCTCGATGATGCGCACCGGCGACGAGGCGACAGCGACGGGCCCCGACCCTTTCAAGGGCGTCGACACCTATGTGAAATTGCGCGAGATAGCTCTGACGGGAAACGCCGCGTTCTTCCAGACCGCGCTCGCCGATGCACTCGATATCGATTTCGAGATCGCGCAATCGCTCACCGCCAACCAGAATTATGCCTCGCTGCTTGCCGCCTTGCGCTCGCTCGACCTCAGCGAAGACAGGGCCTTCCTGATCACGGTTGCCGTCTATCCCAGCCAGTTCCCGCATCCGCAGGCTATCCGGACTTTCCTCGACCGCTACCGGCTGCTGCATCGCGAGGCGGCCCAGGACAAGATGCGGTCGTGGAGAGCGGAAACCCTTTCAAGGGTGGTTCGCGGCGCAGCACCTGCCAACAGCGATACACGCACCGCTTCGAACAGCGACGATGCGGCTGAGACCTCCGGCCTCAGGGCGTCTTCACGGAAATAAGCTCCTCGACGGGCACGGTGCCGGCCTCGATCTCGACCACCCAGATGTCGGGATCGAATTTTTTCTCCCTTTCCAGCCTGGCGTCGAGCACCGCGGCATCCTCGCCGGCTCCGAGCAGAGTGAAAAACCGGTCGTCGGGCTTGGCTGAATCATAGCTTGTCTGCGGCGCCGGCCCGAACAGGGCAACCTCGCCCAGCCTGCCCCGCGCCAGGACGAAGACAGCGCCGGCCTCGGTCGCGCCACGCTTGACCACGGCGGCAAATCCGCCGGCGCTGAAAACCCGGCGCAACAGGGCCGAGACCCACAGTTCCGATGTGACACGCATGAGAGAACTCCCGAGACTGCCGGTTCTCTATCGATATTTCCGTCGCTGGGCGAGCCGTCGTTCAGCCGTCAGTTGGTCAGGCCGATCTCGCGCATCTTGACGTAGACGATCTCATCGGGCTCGCCGGTCTGCGGCAGCCCGAACAGCGACTGGAATTCCTTGATCGCCGCCTTGGTGCGCGCGCCGACGACACCATCCAGCTGCATGTCGTCATTGCCGAACGCCTTGAGCCCGGCCTGAATCTTGACGATGCGGGCATCGGGCGCTTGCGTCGCGGCATCCACCTGCCCGGAATTTGTCTGTCCCGAACCTGTCTGCAAAGACACCGGAACGGCGGCCGGCATATCCGGGCGCGGCTGCGGCCTGGGTACGACGGAAGCGGTCTTCGGCGTCGCGCCCAATTGATCGAGCAGAAGCGCGTCGATCTCCCCGGACGTGTTGAGCCCGACCTTCTGCTGATAGTCCTGGATGGCCTTGCGCGTGTTGGGTCCGGAAATGCCGTCGACCGTCCCGGAATAGAAATCGAGATCCTTCAATATGCCTTGCACCTGCTCGACAACCGGATCGCCCTTGATCGGCGCCGGCGCGCCGGATGGCCGCACGATGTTGAATGTCGTCTCCGGTTCATCGGGCGTCGCGTGCGGAAAGCCCGCAATGCTGCGGGTCGCGAAAAATGCGCCGGCATGCGGGAAAGGCTGGTACCACAAGGCATTTGCGGAGACGTAGAACAGCGTTACCAGGAACGCCGTCGAGCCGCCCACCAGGACAGGATTGCGCGAGATCATGCCGCCGACGGCGACAGCGCCGTCCTGAAAGGCATTGCTGCGGCGCTTGACCGCCTTAGCCGGTTTTGCGGAGCGAGCCATCTCTGTCCCCTTTCGCCATCGCCACAGGCATGGTCAGCACGCCGGCCTTCTCCGCCTGACGTCCCTTCGGTCCGTTCACCGGCAGGCTGATGGTCACCGTGGTGCCCTCGCCCGGCATGCTTTCGATGGACATCGTGCCTTCGTGCAGCGCCACCAGGCCCTTGACCAGCGAAAGGCCAAGACCAGTCCCCTCGAAACGGCGGGTGTAGTCGTTCTGGATCTGCATGAAGGGCTTGCCGAGATTGGCGAAATCCTCCTCGGCGATGCCGATGCCGGTGTCCCTGACCCAGAAATGCAGGCGCGAACCGATCCGCTTGGCACCGACGACGACGTCGCCGCCGTCGGGAGTGAACTTGATCGCGTTGGAGACCAGGTTGATGAGCATCTGCTGCACGGCGCGCCGATCGGCATTGATGTCGCCGGCGTCCGGCGCGATCTGCGCCTGCAGATCGATGTTCTTGGCCTGTGCCTGCAGCTGCATCATCGACTGGCACATGTCGACCGCTTCCGCGAACCGAAACGGCTCGGGTTCGGTGGCATAGACGCCCGATTCAATCCTGGACACGTCGAGTATCGAGGTTACGACGGCGAGCAGATGCTGGCCCGAATCCCGTACCAGGCCGACATATTCCTTCTGGCGCGGATCCTTGAAGGCGCCGAACATCTCATGCAGCAGCATATCCGAGAAGCCGATAATGGCATTCAACGGCGTGCGCAGTTCGTGGCTGACCACCGCCAGGAAGCGCCCCTTTGCCACCTCGGCGGAAGCGGCCGCCTCATTGGCTGCCGCCAGATCCTCGCGCAACCGGGCGATCTCGTAATTCTCCCGCAGGACGAGCGTGAAGACGTCGCCCTGTTCCTCACCACGCACCAGATCAAGCGAGAACGGCCGGTAATTGTCGGCCGTCAGGCCATTGCCATTCTGAGGCAGCCGGATGCGCAATTCGAGCCGGCGCGACAGTGCGCCGTCGCGCATGTCGGCCATTGCGCTGAGATAGGAAACCCGATCCGACAGATGGACGCGATCGAAGAGGCCGTTTCCGGACAGCAGTTCGGGCGGCAGTTTCAAAAGCGTGCGCGCCTTTGGCGACGCGTCCAGGACCTCGCCATGGCGGGCGACGCGCAAGACCACCGCATCGATGATGTCTTCGAGCCGGTCGGCAGTGTCGAGCACATCAGCCGCATCGGCCGTGTTTTGAAATGCCGATGCGCGCGGGATCAGTGTGAGCGTCCAGGCCAATGGCACCAACCAGTGCCACGCCGCGATCTGCGCTCCTGCGAACGGGAATACGGTTTCAGCCAGAGGCTGAGCCAGGATGGCGACAGCGGCCGACACGGCCCCCCACAGTGCTGCACGCCGCGAAGCGCCGATCCACCAGGCTTCGAAAGGCAGCGCCACGACAAGCATGGCGACAGGCGAACTCAGCCCGCCCGCGGCAGCAATGAGACTGCCGAGAGAAATGCCGGCCAGCACCATGGCGACCCAACTCGCTATCGCCATCTGGCCGGTCGCCGCCACCAGCAAGGCGACGAACCAGCACAGGCCAAAGGCGGCGAAGATGGCGGCCATGGTGACGGCAACGCCCATGCCTGAGGTGACCAGCGTGACCGCGGCGCCGGCCACAAAGAAAGGGGCGGCGAGCATGACGCCGATGAAGCGGCGCTGGCGCTCGCGGTCGCTCCGCCCAAGGATGGACGGATGGACCATACGTTCGCAACCGGCCGAAATCGCGCCAGGCAATTCAACGTATCTGGCCTTGATTGAACTCAACTCAACGCACTCGCACTTGTCGTGGACAGCTCTGCTTTGCAGATGGTTCTGGTTGGCTTTGAAACTCGCATCCAGCGTTTAAGGAATGGATAAGGCAGGGCCGACCAAGGCCCGGCCTGCGGCAAATATCGGGATGCGGGCGGCCGAAAGCACGGGCAAATGCAGCCATAGTAAACGGAGAGTTATCCGCCGACGGCACCCATCGGCCGGGCGCACACGGCACCTGGACTTCCGTACTTCAAGAAAAACACAGGGAAATCATGGAGATATATGGTTATTTGTTGTTAAGGAAAATCACTCGGATTTGAGACAAATCGATTGCACAACGGTTCGTTTCGAATTTGCCTAAAATTTGAGGAAAATTCTCCCTTTGCCCGCAAGCCGTCCTTTGCGCCTGTGTGCCAAGATCCTGCCTACAAAAGAGGTCATGCCATATGGATGCATGATCCGGTCACGACGAGAGGGCAAGGGCATGGTCTTCCTCATAAGAATGGCTTTCTGGTTTTCCCTGGTGCTGCTGGCGCTGCCGCTGGCTGTCGGCCCCGATGAATCGGGCCGCGAAAGCGTCGGACCGATCCAGGCCTTGTTTGCGGCACGCGAAGCGGTTGGCGATATCGCCGGCATTTGCGAACGCAAACCCGATGTCTGCGAGACCGGCAAGTCGGCGATGCACACCATCACCGCCCGCGCCAAGGAGACCGCCAAGATCGCGGCAGCGATGATGGACGACAAGTCCGCCGCCGGCCCCGACACGTCGACGATGACCGGCAGCGTGCCCGAAGAAATCGTCTTGCCCGAGACCGTCAACCTGCCGCCTCAGAATTAAGCCGTTTCGACGGCGCACCGCGGGCTGTCTGCCCTCTCGACGCCCGCGGTGTCCTTGTTTTTTCCGTGACGCGGAGCCGCCGCGTGACTATATCCGGCATTATGACCACCACGATCCAGACGATCCGCGACGATTTTTCGTTCCTCGAGGAATGGGAAGACCGCTATCGCTATGTCATCGAACTCGGCGAGGCGCTGCCGCCATTTCCCGACGAGCAGCGCAGCCCCGCCAACAAGGTGCCGGGATGCGTCAGCCAGGTCTGGCTGACCACCGCACGCGGAGCTGGAGCCGACCCAGTCATCACCTTCACGGGCGATTCGGACGCTCACATCGTGCGTGGGCTGGTCGCGATCATGCTTGCGCTGTTTTCCGGCAGGACCGCCAGCGAAATCCAGAAGACCGATGCGGAAGCCACATTAAAAGAACTCGGGCTCGACGAACATCTGTCGCCGCAGCGCGCCAACGGCCTTCGCTCAATGGTCAAGCGCATCAAGCGCGACGCCGAGGCAGCGCTGAAGCAGACTGCCTGACGCCCCACCAACCCGATCCGCGCGTCGCGGCTCGCAAAATCAAACGGCGCCCGAAGGCGCCGTTGATGTCGATTCGATCTGGCTTATTTTGACGCAATTCCCAAGGGAAAGCGCTATGCGCTTTTCCCGGAAAAACCGTTTCACACTTTTCCTGGAATTGCTCTGGCAGCGATTACCGCGCTTTGCGCTTGCGGCCGAGACCCATCTTCTTGGCGAGCTGGGACCGGGCAGCCGCATAGTTGGGTGCAACCATCGGATAGCTCGGGTCGAGGTTCCACTTTTCGCGATACTGATCCGGCGTCAGGTCATAGTGGGTCATCAGGTGGCGCTTCAGCGACTTGAACTTCTTGCCGTCTTCAAGGCAGACGATGTAGTCGTCATGAACCGACCGCTTCGGGTTGACCGCCGGCTTCTGCTTGTCGGCAGGCGGCTGTTCGGCGGTTCCGCCCACACGCCCAAGCGCGGCATGGACATCGGATATCAGGTTCGGCAATTCGCCGACCGGCACGGGATTGTTGCTGACATAGGCGGCCACCACATCGGCGGTCAATTCGATCAGCGCATCGCTGTTTCTGGAAGGTGTTTCGACAATATCCATGGTCTTCTGGCCCCAACAAGAGTTACATCGATCTGCGCCCTTTTTTACAAGCAGGGCATCGCACGAATTTTGTGCAGGTAGAGCTTCTACGATTCGTGTCGCGGGCACATCAATGAGCGTGCAGACCAAGTAAGTCAATTCGCCCCTCGCGCTATATTGAACGATATTGATCAATTATTCCGCGATCAGCTTCAATCTTTCGTGCATTGTGTAATTTATCGATATTTTGCGCTCCCGTCGGCGACGGCTGACGTAACGTCAGATGACCGTTACATTCGTGGCAACTCACGAAACGGGTTTTAATGTTTGATCTTGCTTGGCTATCGCTCGAGCAATATTGGTTGTTCACATTTTTCCACAAAACCACAGGTTGCCGTGGTCATACGCAAGCAATCAGGCGACATGCCTGTCATCCAACCGATCGGCTGATTGCCGCTGCGTCAATCAATGCGGGGTGATGTATTTGCCATAGGCCCAACCAGTGACGAAATTGCCGTTCTGGGCCGGATCATGCCAGACTTCGCACCAGCGATAGCGAATCTTTTGTTCCTGCTTCCATGCCGCCTGGTTGGCGATGTCGAGCAAGTTTATTCCGCCGGTGCATCGCCCGGTCATCTGCAGAACGGTCCCGTTCGGATATCCCGCCTGCTTCTGGGATGTGCCCGAAGGGTATTTGCGTACATTGAGCGTGTCGCCGAACGGGACATTGGCCACTTGCCAAGCCGCGAATACGGTCGCATGAGACTGGCCGGCAAAGGCCAGAGTTAGCGAAGCAACGGCGAAAGCCGCAGCAGTCCGAGACCAAATAGTCATCATCTCTCCTCCCGGCTCATCTCCTGGAGCCGACACAACCCATACGCTCCGGCTCTTGAACCTGCCCTGATCGGCGTGTTCATTTGCCATTCAAGATATTCTCCATTCGAGATGGTCCATTCAAGATACTGGCCCATTGAAGATACTGGCCCATTGAAGATACTGGCAAAGCGAGACGCAATGACCAAGACATCCATATTTCCGATCGTCAGCCCGCCAACGCCCGAGAAGCGGCCGGTTTCCGACACGCATCACGGCATCACGCGAACCGATGACTATGCCTGGCTGCGGGCCGACAACTGGCAGGAAATGTTTCGCGACCCGTCATTGCTCGATGCGGGGATCCGCGCAGAACTCGAGGCGGAGAATGCCTACCAGTCGAAGCTGATGGCCGACACGGTCGAACTGCAAAAGCAGCTTTTCAAGGAGATGAAGGGCCGTATCAAGGAAGACGATTCTTCCGTGCCGATGAGGGATGGGCCCTATGCCTATGGCTCGTCCTTCAAACTTGGTGGCGAGCAGCCGCGCTATTTCCGCATGCCGCGAGACGGCGGTGCCGAGCATATCCTACTCGATGGCGACGCGGAGGCCGCAGGCAAGGCCTATTTCCGTCTTGGCGGCGTCGACCATTCGGCCGACCACACAAGGCTGCTGTGGGCATTCGACGACAAGGGCTCCGAATTCTACACGCTTCGCGTGCGTGACCTTGCCGACAGCAGAGAGCTTGCGGACCAGATCCCCGACACCGGCGGTTCAGGTGTCTGGAACGCCGGCAATGACGGCTTCTTCTATACACGTCTCGACCCCAACCACCGCCCGTCGAAGGTGTTGTTCCATGCGCTTGGCGACAGCCCGCAAAGCGACCGGCTGATTTATGAAGAAACCGATCCCGGCTTCTTCATGAATGTCGACGGCACCCGCAACAACGAATGGATCATGATCGGCATCAACGATCACGAGACTTCGGAATATCGCCTGTTGAGCGCCAGCGACCCGTTTGCCGAACCGAAACTGGTCTCGCCGCGCGAGATCGGCCTTCAGTACGAGATGGAAGAAGGCGGCGATATCTTCTTCATCCTGACCAATGCCGACGGTGCCAAGGACTTCAAGATCATGACGGCACCAGCGAGCGATCCCGTGCGCGCCAACTGGCACGAACTGGTCCCGCACGAACCCGGCCGGCTGATCCTGTCGGTGATCGGCTTCAGGGACCACATGGTCCGGCTCGAACGCAAGGAAGGCCTGCCGCGCATTGTGGTGCGCGACCGTATTAGCGGCGAGGAACATCTTCTGTCCCTCGACGAGGAGGCCTTCTCGCTCGGCCTGTCGGGCTCCTATGAATACGACACCGAGATCATGCGCTTTTCCTACTCGTCGATGACGACGCCCGCGCAGGTGTTCGACTACAATATGCGCACCCGCGAGCGGGTATTGCTGAAGACCCAGGAAGTGCCGTCCGGCCATGACGCGGACCATTATGTCACGCGGCGGCTGATGGCGCCGGCCAGCGATGGCGAACTGGTGCCGATCTCGCTTTTGCACCATCGTGACACGCCGCTGGACGGATCCGCACCTTGCCTGCTTTACGGCTACGGCTCCTATGGCATCACCGTGCCGGCCGCCTTCAACACCAACTGGTTCTCGCTGGTCGATCGTGGCTTTGTCTTCGCCATCGCTCACGTTCGCGGCGGCAAGGACAAGGGCTATGGCTGGTACGATGACGGCAAGCGAGAGAACAAGATGAACACGTTCACCGATTTCATCGCCGTCGCGCGCCATCTGGTCACGGAGCGTTACACGGCGCATAACCGTATCGTCGCGCAGGGCGGGTCGGCCGGCGGCATGCTGATGGGTGCCGTTGCCAATATGGCGCCGGATTGTTTTGGCGGCATCGTCGCCGAGGTTCCCTTCGTCGATGTGCTCACCACCATGCTCGATGCGACCCTGCCGCTGACGCCGCCGGAATGGCCCGAATGGGGCAACCCGATCGCGTCCGCCGACGACTACCGGACGATTGCCGCCTACTCCCCCTATGACAATGTCGCGGCACTCGACTATCCGCCGATCCTGGCGCTGGCCGGTCTCACCGATCCGCGCGTCACCTATTGGGAACCGGCCAAATGGGTGGCACGGCTGCGCGATCGCAAGAGCGGCGACAATCCGGTTTTGTTCAAGATCAATATGGATTCCGGCCATGCCGGCGCTTCCGGCCGGTTTTCGCGGCTGGAAGAGATCGCCTACACTTATTCCTTCGCGCTGAAAGTGATGGGCAAGGCGCAGCTTACGGGAGCAACCAACAAATGATCGACCTCACCACCCTGATTGCTTACATCGCGGTCGTGCTCGGCTTCGTCTTCATTCCAGGTCCCGCCACCCTGCTGACGATCGCCCGGGCAACGAGTTCCGGAACCAGGGTCGGCATCGCGACGGGCGCCGGGATCGCTGCCGGCGATGTCTTTCACACCGTCATGGCGATGATCGGCATATCGGCCGTCGTCGCCGCGTCAGCGACGCTGTTCAGCGTCATCAAGTACATCGGCGCGGGCTACCTGATCTATCTCGGCATTCGCGCGATCATGGAGAAAACACCGGCCAATCCGGCTGCCGGCGCGCTTGCGATCTCTGCCGGCAAGGCGTTTCGACAGGCTGTCCTGACCGAAGTGCTCAACCCCAAGACCGCTCTGTTCTTCCTCGCTTTCCTGCCTCAGTTCGTGCGGCCTGAAAACGGAACGGTGATGCTTCAGATGGCCGCGTTGGGGGTCATCTTCGTGGTACTGGGCCTTTTCAGCACGGTCGTCTTTGCCGTGAGCGCTGGCCGGCTCGGCACGTTCCTGCGCCGAAATCCGTCGGTGTTGCGATGGCAGGGCAAAATTGTCGGCGGTATCTACTGCGCTTTGGGCGTCCGTCTGGCGCTGCAGCAACGCTGACTCCAGACGATGATCGACGCGCCCTTTCCGGAGGGCTGGGTGATCAGAACTTTTTGAAGTTCCCGTTGCTCATTTTCACTCGCAATTGCGATGACCGCGCGCTACCCAGTGCGCGGCTTTCCCGGCCTGACAGCCTCCAATCGCGTAAAGGTCCATTATGCTGCTCGTCGACGTCTATCTCGACAAATCGTCCATCCAGGGAATCGGCGTCTTTGCCAAGAAGCACATTCCTCGCGGCACTCTGATCTGGAAGCTGGACCCAAGGTTCGATCGACTCATCGAGGTCGAGACTTATGAGCGCGCGGCCGGCCCGGTGAAGAGTTATCTCGATCGCTACTCCTATCCCGACCGCCGCGATCCGAACTACATCGTCTTCGAAGCCGACGACGCGCGCTACATGAACCATGCCGATGAGCCGAACTGCGACGTCTCCTCACCCGAGGAGAGCTTTGCGCTGCGCGACATCGCGCCCGGCGAAGAGCTGACCTGCAACTACAACCATTTCTTCGAAACGGGCTTCGACTTTCTCGGTGACCGCCACCTGTCATCCGCGGACTCGGTCTAGGGGCAATCCCAGGAAAAGTGTGAAACGGTTTTGCCGGGAAAACGCATAGCGTTCTCCCTTGGGAATTGCGTTAAAACAAAGAGTTAGAGAAGATCGCCGTTTCCGTGAAACGGTGAAATGTTCTAGTTCGCCGTCTTCTTGCGGGCCGGATAGCCGTTTGGATGCGCCGGGATCGCCTTCAGATAAGCGGCGATGGACGCACGGTCCTGCGGCGTCAGTTCGGCCATGTTCCGCTGGACGTCGACCATGGCGCCGCCGACGGAATCGAAATCGGGCGTGAAGCCGGTTTCGAGATAGTTGGCGATATCGGCCTCCGACCAGTTGCCCAGACCGCCCTCGCCCGATGTGATGTTCGGCACGACGCCGCTGCCTTCGGCGGCCACGGCGCCCGCCAGCCACTCGTTCTTCTTCGTACCGCCCGCAAGATCGCGCGGCGAGTGGCATTCGCCGCAGTGGCCTGGCCCCTCGACCAGGTAGCGGCCTGATATCACCGGATCAGGCGTGCCTTCGGGGAAGGCAACGACCGGCTGATCGCTGAGGTAAAGCAGTTTCCACAGGCCGATGCCGCGGCGGATGTTGAAGGGGAAACCGAGCGAATTTGCAGGCGCCTTGCCGGCGACGGCCGGCAGCGTCTTGAGGAATGCATAGAGATCGGCAATGTCGGCCGGATTCATGCGCGCGTAGGACGCATAGGGAAACGCCGGATAGAAGTGCTCGCCCGACGGCGACACGCCCTTCAGCATGGCGTTGGCGAGGTCCTCGGCCGACCATGCGCCGATGCCATCCTTGGCGTCTTGCGAAATGTTGGGCGGCACGAAGGTTCCGAACGGCGTCTTGAGTTCGAGGCCGCCCACGAGTTGGAGCCGAGCGTCGCCCTGCGAGCCCGGCTTTGCATGGCAGGATGTGCAACCGCCGGCATAAAAGATCCGCTTGCCCCTGGCTGCGTCGCCAGGACCGAGCTTGGCCAGGGTTTCCCTGTCGAGCCTCACCGGCGCCGACAGGACCCACCCGGCAACCGCGCCGACGCCGCCCAGAATGATGACGGCGCCGACAAGTTTTTTCAGCCATGCCATGGCTGGTGATCAGCCCTTCTTGATTCTGTAGCCTTGATGGCAGGTGCCGCAATCGGAGCCGATAGCGCCGACTTGCGCCTTCAGCGCGTCGGCATCGGCGGGAGCCGCAGCGACCGCAGCCTTGACGTCGGCGAGATATTTGTCCTCGGCTGCCTTGAAGCCAGCCATGTCTTTCCAGATCTTCGGCGAGGCCGTGGTGTCGCCGGTGTCGCTGCCGGCCGGGAATAGCGCATCGGCATCGAATTTCTCGGCATTCGCCTGCAGCGCCTGAAGTTGCGTCAACAC
>NZ_RZQL01000163.1 GCF_003997935.1 Mesorhizobium sp. M7A.F.Ca.US.006.01.1.1 | reverse complement strand
ACCATCGTCAGCTCGTCGGGCTCGACATCGACTGGTCGCAAGCCATCGACGGCAAGGGGCTCGAGAGCGATGCGCCCGGAAATCTGCGGCGCGTGCAGTGGTACCCGTTGAAAGCCTTCCGCGACGGAGAGGAAGTTGGGCACGCCAGCAGCGTCGCCTGGTCACCTTCGACGGGCAAGATGATCGGCTTCGGCCATCTGCGGCGTGAGGCCGCCGAGACCGGCACCGAGCTCACGCTGAAGTGGAACAAGGATGGCGTAGCGGCCGATGTCAGCGCGCGTGTCGTGGCGCTGCCATTCCTGTCGCTCAAACGCGCTGCCAACGGTTAGCGAAACGCTGTTTCGAGAGTCCTGTCGTTGCATCCTCCCGTGACGACAAGCCGGGCAGCTGGTCTGCCCGGCTCCCTTTGCCGCGGCCTACGGTGTCGCGAAATCGTCAAGCTGGTCGGGAGAGACCTGGAAAGATCATGAACGACATGCGCCAAGAGCTTATCCAGACACGAGGTTCGGCTGCATTTGCGTTCGACGCGGAGGTGTCGATCGAACTGGCACCGGCGCAGGCACGCACCTTTGCGCCACAAGCCGACTGCTTCCCGCTTGGCTCGCGCGTCTTTCTTACTCACCTTCCCGGCAAGCCCGAGGCTTTGCAAATCGAAGCCGCTCGCCGGATCAAGGAGT
This sequence comes from Mesorhizobium sp. M7A.F.Ca.US.006.01.1.1, assembly GCF_003997935.1. Lineage (GTDB taxonomy): Bacteria > Pseudomonadota > Alphaproteobacteria > Rhizobiales > Rhizobiaceae > Mesorhizobium. The sequence continues at coordinate 15,873 of NZ_RZQL01000163.1, read as the reverse complement.
TGGGCTTTGTGCCGGTGCCACATCTGGGCGCGCGGAACTTCAATTCGGAGCGGGACTATGTCGATCTTGTCACCGCGCACAGTCGAAACGGGATAAGCGAAGCGCTCTTTCTTGGCGGCAATCCGGCTCTCTTTCCGGGGCCGTTGGGAGAGGCAACCCAGTTGCTCGCCCATCCCGTGGTCAAAGACAGCACGATACAAACAGCCTTCGTCGCCGGCTATCCGGAAGGGCATCCAAGCATCGTCGAAGCCGTGCTGACGGACGCATTGCGGCGCAAGCTCGACATCTGTGCCGAGCGGTCGCTGGAAGCCAGGATCGTATCGCAATTCGCCTTCGATGGCGACATGATCGCCGCCTGGGCGAGCACTCTGCATGCGGCGCATCCCGGGCTGCCGGTTCATGTCGGTCTGGCCGGCGTGACCAGCCTTACCAAACTCATCCGGTTCGCTATGATGTGCGGTGTCGGTCCTTCGATCGCGGCGCTGCGACGTTCCGCCAGCGGCCTCTTCAACATCGTGGCCGACCGGAGCCCAGCCGAGATCTTGCAAACCATGGCGGCAAGCTACCCGGCGCCGACCGGGCCTCTACACCTCCATTTCTTCCCATTCGGCGGATGGGAAAAGACGCTTGCCTGGTTCAGCGATTATCGCGAGGCGTGCTGGCCGCAGGTCAACGAGCGATGAATTGTGCAGCGCTTCGACTGTCGTTCATTCTGACGCTGTCCTGCGAAGACCAGGCCGGGATCGTGGCGGCGGTGACGACCGAACTTGCCAACCTTGGCACCAACATTGCTGAAAGCAGCCAGCATTGGGACCGGGTCTCGAACCGTTTCTTCATGCGCATTGCCTTTTCGGTGCCAGCCTGGGTGTCTGCCGATGCCATCACCAAGGGACTTGCGCCCGTGGTGGATCGCTTCGGCCTGAGCAGCCGCCTGCTTGAGCGGAGCCGTCGGCCGAAAATCGTCATCATGGTCTCGAAGTTCGACCATGCATTGCTGCACCTCATCTACCAGATCCGTGTTGGCTGGCTCGAAGCCGAGGTCGCAGCGATCATCTCCAACCACGAAGACAGCCGCGAAACCGCGGCATGGGCGGGCATTCCTTACTACGTCCTCCCGATCTCGAAGGACAACAAGCAGGAACAGGAAGGCCGGATACTGGCGGTGATCGAGGACGTCGGCGCCGACCTCGTCGTCCTGGCCCGCTACATGCAAGTGTATTCCGACGACCTCGCGGGGCGCCTGTTCGGCAAGGTCATCAACATCCACCATTCGTTCCTGCCAAGCTTCAAGGGCGCGCGGCCGTATCACCAGGCTTTCGAGCACGGGGTCAAGCTGATCGGCGCCACGGCTCACTATGTGACCGCTCAACTCGACGAGGGGCCGATCATCGAGCAGGAAACCGAGCGGGTAACGCATTCCATGAGCGTCGAGGATTTTATCGCGGCCGGCCGTGACATCGAAAGCCGCGTTCTGGCGCGTGCCATCAAACGGCACCTCGAAGCCCGCGTGATGATCAACGGACGAAAAACGGTTGTGTTCGCGTAAGGCGGCAACACCGGCCGGTGTGTGGCGACGCTCATATCAACAGGAGAATCAGACCATGAAGAATGGAACAGCGCATCTTTTTATTCCGGGTCCGACCAACATTCCCGACGCGGTGCGGCGGGCCATGAACGTGCCGATGCAGGATATGCGTGCCCCGGATTTTCCGGAACTGGTCCTGCCTCTGTTTCGCGACCTGAAGCGGATATTCAAGACCGAGACCGGCTGCGTCTTCATTTTTCCCGGCTCGGGCACCGGCGCCTGGGAAGCAGCGATCTCCAACACGCTCAATCGTGGCGACCGGGTGCTGATGTCGCGCTTCGGTCAGTTCTCCCATCTATGGGTCGATATGGCCGAGCGGCTTGGACTTGAGGTCGATTGCATCGATGTCGAATGGGGTGAGGGGGTTCCGCTCGACGCCTATCGGCAACGGCTGGGTAACGACAAGGGCCGTGAGATCAAGGCGGTATTCGCCACCCACAACGAGACCGCGACCGGCGTGACATCCGACGTCGCCGGCGTGCGTGCCGCGCTCGACGAAACGGCGCACAATGCGCTGCTGTTCGTCGACGGCGTCAGCTCGATCGGTTCGATCGATTTCCGGATGGACGAATGGGGCGTCGACCTCGCCATCACCGGTTCGCAGAAAGGGCTGATGCTGCCTGCCGGTCTCGGCATCCTGGCGGTGAGCGCCAAGGCTCTGGAAGCGCACAAGCAGTCGCGCATGGAGCGTTGCTATTTCAGCTTCGAGGATATGCAGGTTCCGTCCAAGACCGGCTTCTTCCCCTATACGCCGCCAACGCAGTTGCTGCTTGGCCTGAGAGCCAGCCTCGACCTTATCTTTGCCGAGGGACTGGAGCAGGTTTTTGCCCGTCACCACCGCCTTGCCGAAGGTGTGCGCCGCGGCGTGCACGCGTGGGGACTGAAGCTCTGCGCCAACGAGGAAAAATGGTGGTCGGATACGGTTTCGGCGATCGTCGTCCCCGATGGTGTCGATGCCAGACAGGTCATCGCCAACGGATATTCCAGATATCGCACATCCTTCGGCGCGGGCCTCAGCAAGGTGGCCGGCCGCGTGTTCCGCATCGGCCATCTCGGCGACCTCAACGAGGTCATGTGCCTCGCTGCCCTGGCCTCAGCGGAAATGTCGTTGCGCGACGCCGGAGCCCGGATCGAGGCCGGCTCCGGTGTTGCCGCTGCCCAGGAATGGTACCGCGCCGAGATCGGCCGGACCTTGCAGCCGCAGCACGAACACGCGGCTTGAGAGGATCGCAGTCATGAGCAAACCGAAGGTAATCGTGACCCGGCGCTGGCCGCATGAGGTCGAACAGCGCCTCGGCGACCAGTTCGATGTCACGCTGAATGAAGCCGATCGTCCCTATGAGCAACAAGAGCTCCGCCAGGCCCTGCTGCTTGCCGATGCAGTGCTGCCGACCGTGACCGACCGGCTTGGCGCGGATCTCTTTGCAGGCGGGGGCAGGGCAAGAATGCTTGGCAATTTTGGCGTCGGATTCAACCACATCGACATTGCCGCGGCCAGCGCAGCGGGGCTGGTCGTCACCAACACGCCCGCCGTGTTGACCGATGCCACCGCCGATCTCGCCATGACGCTGCTTCTGATGTGCGCCCGCCGTGCCGGGGAGGGCGAGCGCGAGCTGCGCTCCGGCAAGTGGACCGGCTGGCGGCCGACGCATCTCTGCGGCACCCAGGTCAGCGGCAAGACCGTCGGCATCATCGGTATGGGGCGTATCGGCCAGGCCATGGCCAGGCGCTGTCACTTCGGCTTCGGCATGGAGGTCGTCTTCTTCGACAGCCAGCCGGTTCCCCACCCCGGCATGCCGGCGCGGCAGCTGGCGACAGTGGACGAGGTTCTGGCGGCCTCGGATTTCGTGTCGCTGCATTGTCCGGGCGGTGGCGAGAACACCCGCCTCATCAACGAACGCCGTCTTGCCTGCATGAAGAAATCAGCCTTCCTGATCAACACTGCGCGCGGCGATGTGGTGGATGAGGACGCGCTGGTTCAGGCGCTGCGCGAGCGTCGGATCTCTGGTGCCGGGCTCGACGTTTTCGAGACGGAGCCGTCCGTGCCGCGCGCCTTGATGGAGCGGGAAGATGTCGTGCTGCTGCCACATCTGGGCAGCGCCACCAGCGAAACGCGGGTCGCAATGGGCACGCGGGTGATCGACAATCTGTCGGCCTTCTTCGAAGGACGCACCCCGCCTGACGCGGTGAACTAACTCCCCGTTCCAATTCCAACACCAGGCAATGGCGACGCCGAAAACCGTGTCCGCTTTTTGCCGCCAGGAGACGAGCAGAATGTCCGGCTTTTTCCAGAGGAACCTCCAGCTCCAGGATGCGGTGGTCGCCGATGCGATCGCACGCGAGATGGGCCGGCAGCGGTCCGAAATCGAGTTGATCGCATCCGAAAATGTCGTTTCGCCGGCTGTGCTGGAGGCACAAGGCTCGGTGATGACCAACAAATATGCCGAGGGCTATCCGGGGCACCGCTACTACGGCGGCTGCCAATATGTCGATCTGGCCGAAGCGGCTGCCATCGACAGGGCTTGCCGGCTGTTTGGCGCGGCGCACGCCAATGTGCAACCGCATTCCGGCGCGCAGGCCAATGGCGCGGTGATGCTCGCCATGCTGAAGCCGGGCGACACTTTCATGGGTCTGTCGCTCGCCGCCGGCGGGCATCTGACGCACGGTGCCCGGCCGACGTTGTCGGGAAAATGGTTCAACGCCGTGCAATATGGCGTGCGCCAGAGCGACTGCCTCATCGATTATGAGGAGCTGGAGGCCAAGGCATCCGAGACCAGGCCCAAACTGATCATCGCCGGTGGGTCGGCCTATCCGCGTATCATCGACTTCAAGCGCATCCGGGCGATCGCCGATGCCGTCGGCGCCTTGATGATGGTCGACATGGCGCACTTCGCCGGCCTGGTCGCCGGCGGCGTGCATCCAAACCCGGTCGAGGTCGCCGATATCGTCACCACCACGACGCACAAGACGCTGCGCGGCCCGCGCGGCGGCATGATCCTGACCAACAACCCGGATCTTGCCAAGAAGTTGAATTCGGCTGTCTTTCCTGGCCTGCAGGGAGGCCCGCTGATGCATGTCATTGCTGCCAAGGCCGTAGCCCTGGGTGAAGCGCTGGAGGACGGGTTCAAGACTTATGCCCGGCAGATGGTGGCGAATGCCAGGACCCTGGCCGCGACGCTTCGAGAGCGCGGGTTCGACATTGTCTCCGGCGGAACCGATACGCATCTGCTGCTGGTCGACCTGCGCGGCAAGGGCCTGTCCGGCAAGGACGCGGAGGAGGCGTTAGGCAGGGCAGGGTTGACCTGCAACAAGAACGGCATTCCCTTCGATCCGGCGCCGCCGGCCGTCACTTCCGGCATCCGGCTGGGCACGCCGGCCGCCACGACGCGCGGTTTCGGGGAAGGGGAGTTCGCCCGTGTCGGCAATCTCATAGCCGACGTGCTGGATGCGGTCGGAACGCAATGGGGCGCCGAACAGGAGAAGGCGGCTTGCCGGTCGGTCGAGGAGCTTTGCGAGGCATTCCCGATCTACGGCCGCTGAGACGCGCCAGCCGGATTTCGTTCGTACAAGCAAACGCCTTGCACCACGGAGCAACACCCTCGACTATTGGAGATGCCTGTGTCGGCAATCAACTCGACTTCTTGCGTGACGCCGGCAGCCTGAGAGGGAACGTCACCATGCGCCTGCCACCGATCGACCTTAGCCGGGAGAATACTTTCGGGGAACTGACCTATGAGAATGGTGGCGAGTATGGCCCGATCGGTGGCGACTATCTGGCTTTCATGCTTGTCCACATTGGATCCCTGCGGCTCGAGGCGGACGACGGCGTCCTGCAACTGGAGGCGGGGCAATGCGCTCTGTCGCTGACGCGCGACCGCTACATGACGACGGTAGCGCCGGATATGCTGACCCATATCAGCTGGTGCGACGGCCGGCCCCAGAACGCGGCGTGGCTGTACAAGGAGCGCGAGAAGTTCGCGCCGTTCATCGTCGCCTCGCCGATGGTTCACACCCTCATGCAGTTGGGTGTCGATCTTGGTCTCGGCGAGCGCGGTGGCCGCGGTGGTGTTCGCGAGTCGCTGACCAACGCCTTGCTCCACGCCTTCATCTACGAGGCCGAGGTGATCGAAGCGGAGCGGCCGATCCCGCAGACGATCCTGCAGGCACGCCGTTTCCTCGAAGAGAACTTTGCCGCCGATCTGTCGATCGAGCGGGTGGCGCAGCAGGTGCGCGTCAGCCCTCAATATCTGGTCTCGGCGTTCAAGAAACATCTCGGCATGACGCCGGCCAAATATCTGTGGCGCTGCCGTCTCGACTACGGCACGCATCTGCTGCAGCGGACAGGATTGTCGATCAGCGAGATCGCCTATCAGGTTGGCTACAAGAATCCCTATCATTTCTCGCGGCAGGTCAAGCTGGCATTCGACTGCTCACCGACCGAGCTCAGAGAGCAGAAGCGCAACGCCTGATGGTTGCCACGTGCCTTCGGATGATGAGGCAAGCATCGCTTCAGAACCGGGCGGATGAACTGGCGATATGCTTTCCTCAAGAGCAGACATGGCGGTTTTCCAGCCGCGAATGAAATGTCGGGACCATCAGGACTGATCCGGCTTGCGGCGATGGGCCGTCGGGCAACGGACCGGAGTCCTGCAACCTCGTTGCCGGTTACGCCTCGGCCAGATCCGTTCACCGACAACAGACATTCCAGGCTGGACAGCATCATGGGCAATTTCTCTCACCTCGATCCCGTTGCGCTCAACGACTGGCATGTCGTTGCCTGTATCGAAGACCTGCCGGCCGATCGGGCGGTGCGGACGGTCCTGCTCGGTGAGCTGATTGACGTTGGCCGGCACGAAGGCAAGGTTGCCGTCTGGCAAGGCCAGGCCACTGTCGAAGCCGGCCGAAGGCAGCTCCCTGTCATCGAGCGGTTCGGCTATGTCTGGACGACTCTGGGTACGCCAGAGCGCGACCTGTTCGAGATTCCTGAGTTTTCCGAAGCCGATCGCCGCCACATCATCCAGGGCGTCGTACGGGTCAATGTATCGGCGCCGAGGGCGGTCGAGAACTTTCTCGACATGGGGCATTTTCCATTCGTCCACACCGGCATTCTCGGCGAGGAGCCGCACACCGAGGTCAAACCTTACAAGGTGCAGGTTTCGGCCGAGCCGCCTGAAATAATGGTCACCGATTGTGAGTTCTACCAGCCGCAGGCAAATGCGGGTTCGACGACAGGGGCCGACACCGAATACATCTACCGGGTGCCGCACCCGTTCTGCGCCGTCCTCTACAAGACGGGGTCCCGGCAACGTGACCGGCGCGACGTCATCGCGCTGTTCGGGCAGCCGGTCGAAGAGGACTGGGTGCTCGTCCATATCGTCATCTGCTTGCTGGATGAAGTCCGTGACCTGGCAACGCTCAGGCGGTTTCACCAGACCATCCTGGGTCAGGACAAGCCGATCCTGGAGAATCAGGTTCCGAAGAGGCTGCCGCTGGACCCCCGTTCCGAGGTGCCGATCCGCGCCGACGCCGCGTCGGCCGCCTACCGTCGCTGGCTGCGCGAAAGGGGCCTGCGTTATGGCGTCGTGGCTGGCGACGGTAGGCAGCCGCACTAGTCATGGGCGCATTTTCGGACATGATTAATTGCGGATATGCGCGAAAGAAATCGCAGCCATTGTTAGCCGACCTTCGCCGTGGAAGTTTCAGACACAAGCTGGAAGACCGGCTGCCTGACAACGCCATAGGGGACGTTGTCCAGGCAATCGCCGCCTCCAAGTAGGCAACCGGAAAAGACAAGAATATCCGGGTGACGACAAGGCGGCATTGGACAGTTCTCGGACTGGAATGAGAGGATCATGCAATGACCAACACCATCACGCGACGCACGGCAATCCTGGGTTCAGCAGGCGCCCTGCTTCTTTCCGGGCTTGTGCGGTCCTTTGCGGACACGCCAAAGACACTGAAACTGGCGGTTATCCTGGACAGCCTTTCCGATGTCGGCTGGTGCAGGACACTGCTCAACTCGCTTGAGGACATGAAGACGGCGAAGCCCGAAGGGCTCGAAATCTCCTGGGACTATACTGACCCGCTGTATGGAGACGATGCCGAAAACGCCATGCGCTTCTACGCCGAGAGCGGTCAGTACGACATCATTTGGGGCCACAGCACCTATTCGGACCAGGTCAAGAAACTGAGCGCCGAGTTCCCGGACCTGATGTTTGTCGTCACCGGTTCCGGCAATCACCCGGTCGGTGCCAATCAATACTGGATCTACAAGCGGCTGCACGAACCGTCCTACCTGCTCGGCATGCTCGCCGGCCATACGACCAAGTCCGGCATGATCGGCGTCGTCGGCACCTTTCCGGCCAACGACGTCAACGACCAGATCAACGCGTTCTTCGAGGGCGCCAAGGCGATCAAGCCCGACATCCAGCATCGCCTGTCTTTCATCGGCTCGTGGTCCGACAATGCGCTGGCCGCCGAGCATGCCAATGTGCAGATCGCGGCAGGCGCCGATGTCGTCTTCATGCTGACCGACAATTTCAAGCCCTGTCAGGAGCACAAGATCATGTGCTTCGCCAACATCAATGACCAGAACAAGGTCGCTCCCGATGCTATCGCATCCAGCGCCATCATCAGTTGGAAGCCCGATCTCGAATGGATCATCGGCGAGTGGCTTAAGCGCAAGGCTGGCGCACAGTTCAGCGGCAATGCCGAACCAAGGTGGTTCTCCATGGCGGAGGGTGGCACCGACATTGCTCCCTACCATGATTTCGACGGCAGGATTCCGCAGGTGGTGAAGGACGAAATTTCGGCCAAACGGCAGGAGATCATGTCCGGCAAGTTTGTCGTTCCCCTCAACACGGCCGAGGTGAAGTAAGACACGTTAACCAGGCAGCCCGGTGCGACCCAATGGAAGACCTGCTGAACGTCCAGAACCTTACAAAGCGATTTGGCAGCGTCGTTGCCAATGACGGGATCAATCTCGACATCCGCAAGGGCGAAATTCACTGCCTCTTCGGTGAGAACGGTGCCGGCAAGTCGACGCTGTCGTCCTGCCTGTACGGATATTACAAGGCCGACAGCGGCGTGATCCGCTTCAAGGACGAGGTGGTGGAGCTGAATTCGCCCGCCGATGCGCTGCGGTTGGGCATTGGCATGGTCCACCAGCATTTCGTGCTGGTGTCCAATTTCACCGTACTCGAAAACATCATCGTCGGCAGTGCCGATGTCGGGTTGCTGCTGCGGAAGGCCGATGCCCGCCGCAGGATTCTCGGCCTTTGCAGGGACTGCGGCATCGACATCGATCTCGATCGGGAAATCTGGCAATTGTCGGTCGGCGAACAGCAATGGGTGGAGATACTCAAGGCGCTCTATTTCGGTGCCGAGCTGCTGATCCTGGACGAACCGACAGCGGTTCTGACGCCGCAGCAATCCGACCAGCTCTTCGTCATCCTTGACGGAATGCGCAAACGCGGATTGTCGATCATCCTGATCAGCCACAAGCTCCGCGAGGTGATGCAGTCGGACAGGGTCACCATCCTGCGCAAGGGCAAGGTCGTCGCCACAGTGAAAACTGCCGATACGACCGCCGAAGCGATCACTGCCCTCATGGTTGGGCACAAGGTGACGAAAAGCGTCAGGGACAATTCCGTCGCTCCGGCGGGAGAAATCCTCTCGCTCGACAGGGCGTCGGCACGTGGTGAATGGGGCGAGGATGTCCTCAAGGACGTGACTTTCGCCGTCGCCGCCAACGAGGTCCTCGGGCTGGCCGGCGTTGCCGGCAACGGCCAGAAGGAACTGTTCGAGGTGCTCATGGGAATTCGCCCGCTGCAATCGGGCGGCTTCTCGCTGGAAGGGAACCCGGTCGTGGCGCCCACATCGCGCCAGATCCTCGACAGCGGTGTGGGCTTCATTCCGGAGGATCGTTTCCTCGAAGGGTTGATCCCCGAATTCGGAACCGCCGAGAACCTCGTCCTGGGATGGCAACGCTCGCCGGAATATTGTCGCGGTCCATTTCTCGATCGCCGCAAACTGGCTGAGTTGGCGAGGCGCAAGATCGACGAATACAAGGTCGCTACCGCCTCGGCGGACCTCCCGGTGGAGCGGCTGTCGGGGGGCAACGCGCAGCGTGTCATTCTTGCCCGCGAGTTCCAGCATGCGCGGCGGCTGCTGCTGGCCAACCAGCCGACGCGAGGGCTCGACGTTGCGGCCTCCGAATTCGTCTACGAGAAAATCCTGGAAAAGCGGGCCGCCGGCTTTGCGATCCTGCTGGCCTCCGAAGAACTCGAAGACCTGCTGCGCCTTTGCGATCGCATAGCGGTCATGTTCAAGGGCCGGATCATGGGCATCGTGCGACCCGAGGAGACCAGCCTCCTCGAACTTGGAATGATGATGGCTGGCGATGCCAGCCAGCTTGCGCGGGTAACTCAATGATTTCACTTCAACGACGCTCGGGCAATAGCCTGGGATGGAACGTCGTCTGCTATTCGGCGGCGATGCTCGGCGCTCTTCTGGCTTCCGCTGTCCTGCTGAGGCTCTCCGGTGGCGATCCCGCCAAGGCTTTCTCGGCCTTGCTGGTCGGTGCCTTCGGCAGCCAGGGCGCCTTGCTCGGCTCGCTGGCGAAGGCCACGCCGCTGTTGCTTGTCGGACTGGGCACCGTATTCGCGTTCAGGGCGAAGATCTGGAACATCGGCCAGGAAGGCCAGGTGTTCGCCGGCGCAATGGCGGCCTATTGGGTGAGCTTCTGGATCGCGCCACTGCCGGACTGGCTGGCAGTCTGCACGCTCGCAGTTGCCGGGATGGCCGGTGGCGGCGCGCTTGGCCTTTTGGCCGGCGCCCTGAAAACCAGATTCGGCACCAGTGAAATCATTTCAACGGTGATGCTGAACTACATCGTCATGTATCTCCTTGCCTACCTTCTCGATGGCGGTCCTTGGATGGAGACGGGCGTTACGGTGGCCTATCATCAATCGCCGCCGGTCAGTCCTGGCCTCGAGTGGCCGGTCCTCTTCGGCATCGGCGCCGGCAAGTTGCATGTCGGCTTCCTGTTTGCCCTCGCTGCCTCGGCGTTCAGCTCTGTTCTGCTCGACAAGACATCGCTTGGTTACGAAATCCGTGCATTCGGCTCCAATCCGACCGCGCTGACGTTTCGTGGCACCAATGTTCGCCGGCTTCTCCTGACCGTCATGCTGATGTCGGGAGCCTTGGCCGGGCTGGCGGGCGCCGGCGAGCTTTTCGGGGTCTCGCACCGGCTGCGTGCCGAGACGTTGCTTGGCATCGGCAGTTCGGGGATCGTGGTGGCCATGGTGGGCGGACTGCGCCCAAGCGGCGTGATGATCGCCGCACTGTTCTTCGGCGCGCTGGAAAACGGCACGATCTACATGCGGCTGAAGAGCGGCACGCCGGCGGGCCTGGTGTCGGCGATGGAAGGGATGGTCCTGTTGTTCTTTCTCAGTGCCGCGGTCGCCACACGGCTTCAGATCACGAGGAGGGAAGTTCATGCTTGAGCTGCTGCAAGGACCGCTGCTGATCAGCCTGCTGGCAGCGATGGTCCGCATTGCCACACCTTTGCTTTTCTCGGCAATGGGCGAACTCGTCACGCAGCGTGCGGGCATCTGGAACATCGCTGTCGAGGGCACCATGCTGATCGGCGCGGTGGTCGCTTACATGATCGCGTCGACCACCGGATCGCCATGGCTGGCCTTGGCGGTCGCGATCTTTGCCTGCGCCGCAAGCAGCCTGATCATGTCATTCGTGACGATCGTGCTGAAGGCCGAACAATTCGTCGCCGGACTGGCGCTCAATCTTCTCGCATCGGGCGTCACACTGTTCTGGTTCCAGGCCTATGTGGCCGGCCGTCAGCCGCCGACATTCAGGGGCTTTGACCAGGTTCCAATCCCCTATCTGTCGGACATTCCGGTCCTGGGGCCGGTGCTGTTTTCGCAGCGCCTGCTGACCTATGCTAGCTTCTTCCTGCCCTTCCTGGTCTGGTTCTTCCTCTACAGAACCAAGTACGGTCTTGAAGTGCGCTGTGTCGGCGAAAATCCGAAAGCACTGGATGTCAAAGGATTGAATGTTGGCCTCAGGCAGTGTCTCGCGATCATGTTCGGCAGCATGATGTCCGGCTTCGGCGGCGCGTTCCTGATGCTCGGCTATTCAGACAAATTCGTTCCCGACCTAATCGCCGGGCGAGGCTGGCTGGTGGTCGTCGCTATCATCGCCGGCAACTGGATGCCGTTCCGGGTTGTCGGTGCGATCTTCATCTTCGCGTTTCTGGAGGCGTTGGGCATCCATGCCCAGGTCGTAGGGATTCCCGTTCCCCATCAGATATTCCTCGTGCTGCCCTATGTGGCATCGCTTGTGCTGCTCGCCGGTCTGCGGTCGCGCACGCATCAGCCGGTCGCGCTCGGCGTGCTTTACAACAGGGAATAATCCCTAGCTCGCCGGGCGGAATGGTTTTGCAAGCGAAGCCGGAAAATGCAACGCAAGCATCTGACGGTTTCGCGATATGAGGACCAGCACGATGATTGTCGCCAGATAGGGCAGGGCCGAAAGCAGTTCTGACGGCACTTCCAGCCCCAGCGCCTGTCCTTGCAACTGCAGGATCGTCATGCCGCCGAACAGCCAGGCGCCAAGCAGGATGCGCAGCGGCCGCCATGTGGCGAACACCACCAGCGCAAGTGCTATCCAGCCCTTGCCGGCGGTCATGTTCTCGACCCACAGTGGTGTGTAGGCGACCGACAGATAGGCGCCCGCCAGTCCCGCCATCAGCCCGCCGAACAGCACGGCCATGTAGCGGATCCTGATCACGGGGTAGCCGATCGCATGCGATGTCTGCGGTGACTCGCCGATCGTTCGCAGGATCAGCCCGGCTTTCGTGCGGTAGAGAAACCAGCTGATGGCTACGAATATCACCAGAGCCAGGTAGACCATTGGATCGAAGCGGAAGAGCAGGGGACCGATCAGCGGCAGATCGGACAGAACAGGGACGTTGATGCCGTGCAGGGCCTCGATCGGCTCGCTGCCGAAGCCGCGTCCAAGGAAGGCCGACACGCCGGAACCGAAGATGGCCAACGCCAAGCCGGCCGCATATTGATTGGTGAGGAAGGTCAGCGCCAGAACGCCGAACAGCAGCGAGGCGGCGGCACCTGCCAGCGCGCCGGCAAGGATCGCGACAGGCATCGAATAGCCCGCGGTTACGGCCCCAAAAGCCAATGCGGCGCCTATCAGCATCATGCCTTCGATGCCGAGGTTAAGCACGCCGGACTTCTCCACCACGAGTTCGCCGAGCGCCGCGAATATCAGCGGCGTGGCGGCAATGACGGTGCCGGTGAAGATGGCAATGAACAGGTCCATCAGGCTGTCTCCAGCACATGCGTGTCTCGGGCCGGCCGCACCAGACGTACGCGATAGAAAATGAAGAAGTCGGCGGCGAGCAGGAAGAACAGCAGGATGCCCTGGAAGATGCGCGTCAGCGCCGAGGGCAGGCCAAGCGTCATCTGCACGCCTTCGCCGCCAAGGAAAAGCAACGACATCAACAGTCCGCCGAGAACAATGCCGAAGGCGTTCAGCCGGCCGATGAAGGCAACGATGATGGCGGCAAAACCGTAGCCAGGCGAAATCTGCGGCGAGAGCTGGCCGAGCGGCCCGGCGGCTTCCGCCATACCTGCGATGCCGGCCGCCGCGCCCCCAGCCAGCAGTCCGATCCAGACGGCGGCAGATTCGCGAAAGCCGGCATAGCGGGCGGCAAGCGGTGCCGCGCCGCTCACCGACATCTTGTAGCCAAGGAAGCTGCGGTCGGTAAACAGCCACATCACGAGCACGGCGACGACGGTGATGAAGATCGAAGGGTTGAGCCGATAGGCCGGGTCGAAGGGAACGAACAAGGCGGCTGTCGGCAGAAGTGCCGTCTGCGGGTAGTTGAAACCGGCCGGATCGCGCCACGGTCCATGCACGAGATAGGACAGGAACAGCGTGGCGATATAGGTCATCATCAGCGTGACCAGGATCTCGTTGGTGTTCATGCGGGCGCGCAGGAAGGCAGGGATCGCCGCCCATGCCATGCCGGCGCCCATGCCGGCAACGAACATCAACGGCAACAGCAGCACGCTGTCCGGGTTCGGCCAGAAGAGGCCGACGCCGCTCGCCGCAATCGCGCCCATGGTGAACTGGCCTTCGGCGCCGATGTTCCAGACATTGGCGCGGAAGCCGATAGCCAGCCCACACGCGATGAGGATCAGCGGCGAAGCCTTGAGCAGCCATTCCGACAAACCGTTGAGGGAATTCAACGGCTCGACAAAGAAGGCGTAGAGCGTCGGCAGCGGATCGTGTCCGAGCGAGGCAAAAAAGACCGAGCCGACGATCAGCGTCAAAACCGTCGCCAGCACCGGTGCGGCGACGCGCATTGTTGCCGAAGGTTCCGGCCTTTGTTCAATCCTGAAGTGCAACGTCGCCACTCCCGTTTGCCATTTGATCCTTGCTCATCGTTCGGCCGGTCATCAGCAGTCCGATCTCCTCGCGGTCGGTCGTCTTGCGCACCAGCGGTGGCGACACCTGGCCCTGGCATATCACCAGCAGCCGGTCGCAGATCTCGAACAACTCGTCGAGCTCCTCGGAGACGACGAGCACCGCCGCGCCGGCGCGGCTGAGGTCGACGATGGTCTGGCGAATGAAGGCGCTGGCTCCGACATCCACACCCCAGGTCGGCTGCGAAACAAGCAGCAGTTTCGGCTCAAGTGCGATCTCGCGGCCGACGATGAATTTCTGCAGATTGCCGCCCGACAAGCTCTGTGCCGTCGAACCCGGACCGTTGGCCTTGACCTTGAACCTGTCGATGATGCCCGCGGCGAAGGCGCTGGCCTTGCGGCGGTCGACCAGGCCCTTGCGAACGGTGCCGAAGCGATGGGCGGTGAGGACCGCGTTCTCCCACAGTGTGTGCGACGGCACGGCGCCCCGGCCAAGCCGTTCCTCGGGAACGAAGGCGAGACCGAGCTTGCGGCGCTCGTCGGCACGAAGGCAAGCGGCAGCGGTACCGCAAATCCTGATCGCGTCGTTGTTGTGATGCGTGCGTTCGCCGCTGAGCAAGGCGATAAGCTCCGCCTGGCCGTTTCCGGATACTCCCGCCAGGCCTACGATTTCCCCGCCATGAACGTTGAAGGAGACGTCCTTCAGATCCACGCCGAAATGGTCTCTTGCCTTGACCGAAAGGTTATTGACCTCGAGCACCGGCTTCTCGCTCGGGGTCGGCGGGCTGACATGCATTTCCGGCAGCTTCGAGCCGACCATCATGCGGGCGAGCTCGAGCGAGGTCGTCTCTTTCGGCCGAGCGGTGCCGGTGACCTTGCCGTTACGCAGCACGGTTGCGGTGTCGCAGAGCTCCTGCACCTCGTCGAGCTTGTGGCTGATGTAGACGATGCTGCAGCCTTCGGCGGCGAGTTGTCGAAGCGTCTCGAACAGCTTGACCACCGCCTGTGGCGTCAGTACGGAGGTCGGCTCGTCGAGGATCAGAAGCTTGGGCGCCTGCAGCAGGCAGCGCACGATCTCGACGCGCTGCCGCTCACCGACAGAGAGGTCATGCACCTGGCGATGCGGATCGATCGGCATGCCGTAGCGAAGCGAAAGCTCGCGGATATTCTCGGCAAGCGAGGGCAGGTCGAAGGCGCTGCTTGCCGAGAGCGCGATGTTCTCGACCACCGAAACGGATTCGAACAGCGCGAAGTGCTGGTAGACCATCTCGATGCCGAGCGCGCGCGACGTCGCTGGGTTGTGCGCCGCGATCGGATTGCCGTCGCAGAAGATCTCGCCGGAATCGGCCTGCGCCGCGCCATAGATGATCTTCATCAGGGTCGATTTGCCGGCGCCGTTTTCGCCCAGCACGGCGTGGATTTCGCCGGGCTGGATAGACAGCGAGACGTCGTCATTGGCGACGACGCCGGGATAGCGCTTGCAGATGTTGCGCAGTTCTAGACGCGGATGCATGGCGGGTCCTGCCGTGGCGTGAAGCGAGGTTGGACGGGAACCAGGCAGGGCGACGCCGAAGGTTGGCCTCGACGCCTCCCTGGTTCTTTGATGGCGCTCAGCTCAGCTTGCCGATCATCCCCTTGACGAACCAGTTCATGCCGCGAACATCGTCATCGGCCAGGACCGAGCCTGCGGCAACCTTGACGTTGCCGTCCTGGTCCTTCAATTCGCCGCCATAGGGGTGCACCTTGCCGCTGCCGATGTCGGCCTCGAGCTGCTTCAGCTTGGCCTTGGTGTCGGCCGGTATGCCGTCATTGTAGGGCGCCATC
>NZ_RZQL01000162.1 GCF_003997935.1 Mesorhizobium sp. M7A.F.Ca.US.006.01.1.1 | reverse complement strand
CCATAGGCCTTGCCGGCCGACATTTGCGGGCGCAGGAACGAGGCGCCGTCCTGGCGCTGGAAGGCGACCAGATGCCCGCCGGCGTCGAGCACCGAGACGCCAAGCGGCTTGAGCTTGAGATCGGAGCCCTTGGCAAAGGCGGCATCGATGATTTGCCTGGCTTTTTCGAGCGGCAGTGCGGTCATGGCAGTCTCCTGTCTGAAAGGCGTCGATCATCGACCGTCGACGGGCGAGATAACATCCCGGTTTCGGTTGAAATTGCTTCGCGTGAAGAGGTGGGATGGAAGCGACCTTCACAGCCTCCCGGATAGGGGTTGGTGCTTGTGCGGCTTCAGGTCATTTTTTCTTGGCGCGGGCCGGCTTCTTGGCAGGTTCCGCCGGCGCGTTGGCGAGGTCTTCGGCTTCCTTGGCGAGACGCAGGGCCCGCAGCTTGTTGGTCTTGGCCTGGCGGGCGTCGCTCTCGGCGACGTATTCGGCCATCGCCTTCTGGCGGACGGTTGCCGCCTCTTCCTGCTTCTTGAAACGCAGGTCGGCGCGCGCGCGGGCAGCATCCCGAGAGTTTTCAACCAAGACCGTATCCAATCCCGTAAATTGTGATTTTCCGCCTCTTCTAGCAGAGCCGGCCCCAAAACGGGAAAATAAGTTGGTCAAGCAGCAGAGTCAGCAGCGAGAGCCTTGCTGGCAACCACGGCTTCGTAGGCGGCCTGCAAGGTCGCGCGGACAGAAGGACCAGTCGCGGTATCGAGAGGCATGCCGAGATGTTCATGGCGCAATTCGTCCATGAATTTGTCCCACATCGGCTGTCCACCCTTTTCCAGAAGTTCGGCGCGGATCGACAGTTCGTCGCTGACCGGCAGCCAGACGCGGCCCCAGGCGCCGAGATGGGCCAGGATCGGCACCAGCGTGATCGCCATCTCGGTCAGGCTGTAGATCGCCTTCTGCTTGTGTGAGGGGTCGTCGGCCTTGGTCAGCATGCCCAGTTCCATCAGCCGCTTCAGCCGGTCGGCGAGAATGTTGGAGGCTATGCCTTCCATCGATCCGTTGAGCAGCTCGCGAAAATGGCGCCTGCCGCCGAAGATCGTGTCGCGAAGGATGATCAGGCTCCAGCGATCGCCGAACACTTCCAGCGACAGGTTGATCGGGCACCCGGACCGGCGATCCATGCTCATGAGATTTTTCTCCAAAACCGGTTGCATTATCGTAGCAGTTTTATTATCGTGCAACCGATTGCAAAATGCAATCAGTTTGCGGAGAGGAGACTGCGTCATGACGACCACCGAACGTCCCAAGATCATATCCGAAGCCTTTGGCGATCCGGCGACCCCGCCGCTGTTGCTGATCATGGGGGCGATGGCTTCGATGCTGTGGTGGCCGGAGGCGCTCTGCCGGAAACTGACCGATGCGGGCCTGTTCGTGATCCGCTACGACAACCGCGATACCGGTCGGTCGACCAAATATCCGCTGGGCGAGCCGCCCTACACGTTCGATGATATGGCCAACGATGCAATGCATGTTCTCGACGAGCACGGCATCGGCAAGGCGCATGTCGTCGGCATGTCGATGGGCGGCATGGTCGCGCAGCTTGTGGCGTTGAAACATCCCTCGCGTGTCGTTTCTCTGACTGTGATCAGCAGTTCGCCGGTGGGAATCGACACATCCGGCCTTCCCGGGACGACCGAAGCCTACATGGAACACTCGGCCGAGGGCGCCAAAGTCGATTGGTCGGACCGTGGCCAGGTGGTCGATTTCATCGTCAGGGATGCGCGGGCGATTGCCAGCGCCACGCATCCCTTCGACGAGGCCCGGATGCGAGCCTTCGTCGAGCAGGATTACGACCGCTCCGGCGGCTTGCTGAGCGCGACCAACCATTTCATGCTCAAGGGCGGCGACGCTTGGAAGGGCGGCCTGCACGAGATCGCGGCGCCGCTGCTGGTCATCCACGGCACGGCTGACCCGATCTTTCCGGTCGAACATGGCGAGGCGCTGGCCGAGGCGGTCACCGGGGCGAAAATTATCCGGATCGAAGGCGGCGGCCACGAGCTGCATCCAGACGATTGGGCCGAGATATCCGCAGCAATCATCGCGCATGTCCAAGCCCGTTGAGGCAGCATAGGCTGGCTTTGACGGACAAGGCCAACCGCAACAGGCGTGCCGCACGGTAGCGGCCACCGACAATCCACGAAACAAACGAGTGAAAAATGTCCCTGACGCTTCATTTCCATCCGTTGGCCTCCTTCTGCTGGAAGCCGTTGATCGCGCTGTATGAGAACGCGACGCCGTTCAAGCCTGTCATCGTCGATCTCGGCGATGCTGAATCGCGCGCCGCCTTCCTCAAGATTTCGCCGGCCGGCAAGATGCCGGCGCTGCGCGACGATGCGCGTGGCCGTACGGTTCTGGAATCGACCATCGTCGTCGAATATCTGGCCCCGCACTATCCGGGGCCGGTCGACCTCGTTCCCGCCGACATCGACCTGGCGCTGGCAGTTCGCCAGACCGATCGCTTCTATGATTTCTATGTGCAGGAGCCGATGCAGAAGATCGTCGGCGACCGGTTGCGCCCCGACGACAAGACCGACCCGTTCGGCGTCGAGCAGGCTCGCGACCAGTTGCGCAATTCCTACGCCATCATCGAACAAGACATGCAGTCGAAGATCTGGGCGATGGGTGACACCTTCACCATGGCCGATTGCGCGGCGTCCCCGGCGCTGTTCTATGCCAACAAGGTCGAGCCGTTCGGCGACAAGTATCCGGCTGTGAAGCGCTATCACGACCGCCTGTTGCAGCGCCCCGCCTTCGCCCGGGTGATCGAGGAGGCGAAGCCCTACTTCAAGTTCTTCCCCTACAACAACGGCTGATCGGGGTCAGGCTTCCCAGAACTGATCGAGCCAGATGTTGAGTTTGAGGAAGCCGGTGCCGCTCACCGTATAGACGCGCCTTGTTCCTTCCGGCTTGGCGTGGACCAGGCCGGCATCGAGCAGCACTTTCAGATGTTGCGACACGGCTGGGCGCGACACCGGCAAGCCGGCGGCCAGTTCGGTGACGGTTTTCGGGCCGCGGCGAAGTTCTTCCAGAAGATGGCGCCGGTTGGGATCGGCAATCGCCATGAAGGCGTCGGAAAACATCATGCCTGTATTAGTGAGGCAAAGCCTTTCGAATCTCAACCGTCTGCTTCTGCTTTTCTTCTGGGATCAAGCCGCAATGCTTCAGGGGTGACCGAACGGTCGGCCGGCTGCGTCTTGAAGGCGTCACGATCGCCGATCGGCACCGGCGCGCGGCGGCTGATGCGCAGCAGCGTGTAGCCGGCCAGACAAAGATGCGCGAAGGCGGTCGCCAGGAACAGACCTTCCGGGCGCATCCAGCCCATCAAAGCGGCGGCCAGCAAGGGGCCGATCATCGTACCGAAGCCATAGAGCAGCAACAGGCCGCCCGACACCTTGACGAAATCCTCCGAGCGCGCGTGGTCGTTGGCATGCGCCACGGCGATGGAATAGAGCGTGTAGGCGAAGGCGCCATAGGCTGCGGTGAAGACAATGACGAAGACGCCGGAGCGTGGCTCGAACAGGAAGATCATGAGCGCGAAGAAGGCGCCGCCGAAAGCCGCTCCCGCCAGCACGAAGCGCCGGTCGGTCTTGTCGGACAGGCGCCCGGCCGGAAGCTGCATGGCAGCACCGGCAACGACCACAAGGCTCATCATCAGGGCGATCTCGGCTGTGGAAATGCCGATGCGGGCGCCATAGACCGCGCCAAGCGTGCCCCAGGCGCCGTTGGCGATGCCGATCAACACGCAAGCGACCGCCGATACCGGCGAGTTGGCATATAGGCCTTTGACGTCGAGCGAGACGTCCTGCAACGGCTTGGGGTGGGAAGCGCTTGAGACCGCCGTCGGAATGAGCGACAGGCAAAACAGGATGCCGGTGATCATGAACAGTGACGCGGACTTCACGTCGCCGCCGGCGACGATCATCTGCCCGCCCATGATCGAGGCATAAGTCACCATCATGTAGAGGCCGAAGACGGTGCCGCGGTTCTCGTTGGTGGCCTTCTCGTTCAGCCAGCTTTCGATGACCATGAAGGCACCGGCCATGGTGAAGCCGGTGAAGGCGCGCAGCAGGATCCAGACATATTCGTCGATGATCAGCCCGGTCAGCAGCGCCACGATGGCGCCGGATGCGGCAAAGGCGCCAAAGGCGCGCACGTGGCCGGCGCGGCGCACGATGCGCGGTGCGAAGAAGCAGCCGGTGACGAAGCCGCCGGCCCAGGCCGTTCCCATCAGGCCGAGCGATGCGGTCGAGAAGCCTTCCAACTGACCGCGCAGGGGCAGCAGCAGCCCATGCAATCCAGATGCCGCGAGCAGGAAAGCGGTGCCGCGAAGCAGCGAGAGGATCGGTCGGTAGGTTGCGAACATTGGTTGATCCGGCTCAGGTTTGGCGGGGACGCTGGGTCTGAAGACAGTCGCATTCGGGCTTTTCGGCGGCGGGCTCTACGCTCAAGTGCCTATCCGCGGCGGAACAGTGCTTCGGCCGCCGATTTGGTGGTGTCCTTGGCCTTGAGCTCGGCTTCCAGGCGGGCGATTTCGTCGCGCAGGATGCCGATCCGTTCGGTCAAGTCACTGACGGAAAGCAAGGACAGGTCCTGCCCGATCTCGTGCGGGCGTGCCTTCTTGGGTTCGTCGTCGAAGATCGCCATCGTCGCTCCTCCTCCGCCAAGACCAGATTGGCCATTTGCCTGATTTGGCAATCAGCATACATAGGGCAGGGGCGTCGATGCAAACAGCCGGTCGGACAACGGCGAGGAAAGACGGGAAATCTCATGGCGAGCGGACAGAAGATTCCGGCAAGAATGACGGCCATCGCGATCTCGGAGCCTGGCGGTCCACGGGTGCTGAAGCCGGAAACGCGCGACGTGCCGCAGCCCGGGCCTGGCGAGATCCTGATCAAGGTGCATGCTGCCGGCGTCAACCGGCCCGATATCCAGCAGCGCAAGGGTGCTTATCCGCCACCGCCCGGCGCATCCGACCTGCCGGGCCTCGAAGCGGCGGGTGAAGTGGCGGCCCTTGGCGACGACATATCGCGCTGGCGCATCGGCGACCGCGTCTGCGCGCTGACGCCCGGCGGCGGTTATGCCGAATACGTCAAGGTTCATGCCGGCAGCGTGCTGCCGCTGCCGGCCGGCTTCACCCACACCGAAGCCGCGGCGGTGCCGGAAAATTATTTCACCGTCTGGCACAATGTGTTCGAGCGTGGCGGCCTCAAGAAAGGCGAGACACTGCTCGTCCATGGCGGCTCGTCCGGCATCGGCACGACGGCGATCCAGCTTGCCTCCGCCTTCGGCGCCTATGTCATCACCACCGCCGGCAGCAAGGAGAAATGCGACGCCTGCCTGAAGCTCGGCGCAGACCGAGCGATCAATTATCGCGAGGAGGATTTCGTCGCCGCCGTGAAGGAGGCAACGGGCGGCAAGGGCGCCAATGTCATCCTCGACATGGTCGGCGGCGACTATGTCCAACGCAACTATGAGGCTGCTGCGGTCGAGGGGCGTATCGTCCAGATTGCCGTGCAGGCCGGCGCTGTCGCAAGCGCGGATTTCTCGAAGATCATGGTCAAGCGGCTTACCCATACCGGGTCGACGCTGAGGCCGCGAACCGTCGAGTTCAAGGCGGCGATCGCGGCGGCTCTGGAAGCCCAGGTGTGGCCGCTGCTCGGCACGCGCAAGGTGGCACCGGTGATGGACATGATCTTCCCGCTCAGCGAAGCCTGGCGGGCGCATGAGCGCATGGAAGACGGTGAGCATATCGGCAAGATCGTGCTCGACGTCGGCTAAGACGTACCGATACTCGGCCGGCCCGTAGGCTGGCGGAGCGAGGTCCGCGCCCATGGCTGCCTACAAGATGAACAGAAGCTTAATGCTGCAATGCAGCATTTGCATCATTGCTATGCAAAATCAGCCATTCAAGTCCTCACCGATGACGCCTATTTGAGCACCATCGAAACGAACATCATTCTGGAGGACTACCATGAACCCGATCCGCGCTTTCCGTAACTGGCGTATGTACACCGAGACCGTCCGCGAACTGAACCGTCTCAACGCACGTCAGCTCAGCGATCTCGGCATCAACCGCGCCGACATCGAGAAGATCGCCCGCAGGGCCATCTAAAGCCACGTCCTGGTTCGCTCCGGCGGACCAGACGTGGAAGCCAGAGCCGCACCAGACGACTTTTGTCGCGGTTCCGAGCCCGCTGGACCCAGTCCGGCGGGTTTTGTCGTTTTGGGGCCGGCAACAACCGAGTACGGTTCGACGGCAATCAGGGGTTGACCTCAGCTTTCCACATGGCATTTTGATTGTGAGAGACGCGGTTGGGGTGTGGGCGCATCTGGCGATCCGGCCGGCGAGGTATTGTCTCTGAAAAGGCAGTGCCCCCATGTTCGATGATCTTACCGACAAGATCTACGAAGCGGCCTTCGTGCCGGATTTGTGGGCGGGTGCTCTCGAAGCGGCCAGCGAGCTTTCGAGTTCGGCTGACGGCGCGATCTTCCTGTTCAGCGACGGCTCCCCTGTTCGCGGCCGGTTGAGTGACGAGCCTCCCGGGCATGGCAATTCCCTTGAAACCGTCCGCTCCCTGTTCGATGAATTCATCGCCGGCGACAGCTGGAAATTCTCCGATGCGATTCAGCGCATGTGCAGCCTGCAACCGGCAAGTTTCGTGCAGGTCGAAGATTTTCTGACTGCCGACGAGCTCGAGCATGATCCGGTACGGATACAATTGAGGGCGGCGGGTATCGGCGCTCATATCTGTTCGGCGGTTGCCATGCCGAGCGGTGAACTGGTCACCTTTGTCTTTCAACGCTGGACGCGGGATGGCACCTACGATCAGACGTCGATCGACAGGCTCGATCAGCTTCGTCCCCACTTTGCGCGCGCCGGCCTGGTGTCGGCGCGGCTGGGCATGGAGCAGGCCAAAGCGAGCGTCTCGGCGCTCGAGGCCCTTGGTCTGCCGGCGGCGGTAATGACCGCATCGGGACGCGTGCTGACGGCCAATGTCCTTCTCGACAATATGCCATCCGTTTTCATCGCGACGGCTCATGGTGGCATCGCGCTTGCCAATGCATCCGCCAATTCTCTTTTCCAGGAAGCCGTCATCCATAATCGCCAGGATCGTGTCGTGCGCTCCATCCCCGTTCCTGCCAGGGAAGGCCAGCCGGCGCTGGTCATTCATCTCCTGCCGCTGCGCCGTGCCGCGCATGAGATCTTTTCCGGAGCCGACATTCTGGTTGCGGCGACGGCGATGAGCGCCAGCGCCACCGTGCCGTCGCCAAGCCTGCTTGCCGGACTGTTCGACCTGACGCCCGCCGAAGCGCGGCTGGCGTCCGCCCTTTCGCAAGGGCGGCCCTTGAAGGATGCGGCGGCAAGCTCCAACGTTACCGTGAAAACCGGGCGCACCTATCTCGAGCGGATATTCGCCAAGACCGGGACACGGCAACAAAGCCAGCTTGTGGCGTTGCTGAAGAACGTGGAACTGCCCAACCGCGGCTGATAAGCGGGCGCATATCCCTGTCGCTCAATGTCCAAATGCGGAGAAGCCGAGCGCCACCAGGGTTCCTCCCAATACGATATCCGCATGCTTTCGAAAGCGTGCGTAAAATTGCTGGGCGACCGGTTGGGAAATACAAAGGCCGAGAAGGCCAAACCAGGCGATGGCAATGGCAAAAACCAGCACAGCCAAGGATATGTGAGCCGCCCCGCGCGCATCCAGGTTCAGTGTGGAGGACGCGAAGAACAATGCGGTGGCAGGGTTTGCCACTGCCGTGACAAAGCCCAGCCGAAAGTATCGCGTGATTGGAACGGGCTTCGGCACGTCGAAGCCAACCCTGATCGACAGCGCCCGCCGCATCGAATTCCAACCGATGAAGACCAGCATTGCACCGTAGAGGCTGGCGGCCATCTGGTGTGCAAGGCCCCCGGACGGCAACGCTCCGGCGCCAGTCGCGACGATGGTCGCCAGCGAACTCGCGCCCAAGGCAACACCGGCGGCGGCAGACAGAGCCGTGGCGCGCGAAGCGGTTAGCGCGGCTTGCGTGACGACCGCGAAGTTGGCGCCGGGCAGCATTGCCACCAGCGCATAGGAAATGGCGAATGGAAGCAACCCCGCCACCACGGCGTGTCCGGTTTCGAACATCGACTTTCCCCGCATCGGCAGCGGCCCGCCTTCTCAAGGCGGGCCGCTGCAATCGAAGGCGGAACTTGCACGGAATGCTTTGCCTCCGACAGTCGGCATATGCCGACTGTCGGGTTCCAAGAACCAGGTTGCTACCTGCGCCTGCTGAGCGGTTCGGTGCTCTTGAACAGCGCCACCAGTTCGCTTTGCTGGCGGGTGCGGGTCTTGGAGAAAATCCGTTCGAGATAGGTGCGACCGGTTTTTACGGTGATGTTCGAACTGTCGGCGGCTTCCTTCAGCGACCGGCCGGACGCCAATGCCGTTGCAAGCCGCGCTTCGGCCGGCGTCAGGTCGAACAGGCTACGGACATGCAACTCGAAGCCCTCGGTGTTGCGGCGCGCGACTTCGGTCACCATGATTACTGCGCAGCGCTCCGAGGCCAGGCCGTAGGTGCGGGCATCGACAAAGGGCGCCACCGAAAGCACCAGCCGCGCCAGGCCCGACCGCTGGCGATGGGATGGCACGAGCAGCGTGCCGCCTGCTCCCGGTATGGCGCCGTCCCGCAAGGCGCAGGCATCCACCACCAGACGTTGCAGCAACTGCGCATCCTCGGCATTGGCAGCGGCGATCATCCCGTCCCTCAACCGTAACGGACTGTCCGGCCGCATCAACATCTCTTCGGCGGCCTCGTTCATCCGCGCGATCTGCTGATGGCCGTTGACCACGAACACCCCGAAGGGCAAGTGCGAAAAGGCGGATGCCAGTGCCGCTGTCTTCTCCAATTGCTGGCCTATCTGCCCGGCACGCAGCACATGCGGCACGATCTTCTGGAACAATCCCATGTCATCGGCGCCGAACATATCCTGTCTGGATCCGCGATGGATATCGAGCACCCACTGCGCGCCGTTGGCGGTAAGCAGATTGCAGACCAGCCCGTGATACATGTCACGCGGCCTGAACCAGTCCTGCCAGAGTTCACGCCGCCGGAATGCCGTCTCGTCCAGCATCATCGGCCAACGCGTCACCGTACCGACAGGCAAGGCGGCCGCGGCTGCGGCCAGCGGGTCGCGCATGAGGGCCTCGAAGCACTGTTGCGATGAAAATTCGGGATCGTGGTCGGTGGCAACCACGTCGGCCGTTTGCGGGCTCATGCGCACGATGCAGGAGCGCGAGCCGCCGAACAGGTCACGCATGCTGTTTATCGCGTCGAACCAACGCTCCTGATCGTAGGCTGCCTCGTAGACCTTGCCGATCACGGCGGTAACCGTTTCGATGCTCACATTGGACATTGGCCGATCACGGACGCTTTGCAAACGACACTGGAGTTCCGTCGCGCTTTGAAGGGTGTGTATGTCATCTGCGCCCGGTGAGCGGTTCGGTGCTCTTGAGCAGCGCCACCAGTTCACTCTGCTGACGGGTTTCGGTCTTGGCGAAGATACGTTCGAGATAGGTGCGGCCGGTCTTTACCGTGATGTTGGACGTCGCCGCGACCTCCTTCAGCGAGCGTCCTGATGCCAGTTCCGTTGCAAGCCGCGCTTCGGCCGGCGTCAGGTCGAATAGCTCGCGGACATGCAACTCGAAGCCGTCGGGAATACGGCGGGCGACCTCCGTCACCATGACCACCGCGCAACGTTCGGACGCCAGGCCGTAGGCACGGGCATCGACGAACGGCGCCACCGACAGCACCAGTCGCGCCAGGTCGGATTGCCGGCGATCGGACGGCACCAGCAGTGTACCGCCGACGCCCGGCATTACCCCGTCATGCAGCGAGCAGGCGTTGGCAACGAGCCGCTCCAACTCCTGCGTATCCTCGGCACTGGCGGCCGCGATTGTGCCATCCCTCAATCGCAACGGACTGTCGGGCCGCGACAACATCGCTTCGGCGGCCTCGTTCATCTGTGCGATCTGCTGATGGCCGTTGATCAGAAACACGCCGAATGGCAGATGCGAAAACGCCGACGCCAGGGCCGACGTTTTCTCCAACTGCTGACCGATCTGTCCGGCGCGCCGCATGTGCGGCACTATCTTGCGCAGCAGGTCGATGTCTTCGGCGTCGAAGGCTTCCTGACCTGGGCCTCGATCGATGCTGAGCATCCAGTGCGAGTCGTTCGACGAGAGCAGGTTGGAGACGAGGCCGTGATACATATCGCGCGGCCGCAGCCAGTCCTGCCAGAGTTCGCGGCGGCGGAACGCCGCCACCTCCTCCGTCAGGGGCCAGCGACTGACCACGCCGAGAGGCAAGGCGGCCGATGCCGCCGCCAGCGGATCGCGCAGCAGGGCTTCGATGCCCTTTTGCGAAGTGAACTCCTGATCGAAATCGGATGCAACCGCATCGAATGTGTGTGGGCTGATGCGCACGATGCAGGAGCGCGAGCCGCCGAACAGATCGCGCAGGCCAGTTACCGCATCGAACCAGCGCTCCTGATCGTAAGCGGCTTCATAGACCTTGCCGACCACTGCGGAGACCGCTTCGATGCTGACGTCAGCCATTGGTATCCAGCTTTCAAAGGACCATGCTCAAGGAGCCTAACACACAAAAGCTATCTATCAAGTTATGGTTCCGGCTGGCCAAGTAATGCCGGAGTTCAAGCCAAAGTCTTTTAATATTAGAAGCCGGCAATGTGTCACCCGCCGGCTACAGCCGCCGCGTTAAGGTGGTAGCGGCCCCACAAAGCGACGAACAGTCGTCATATGACGACTGTTCGGATTGTGTCCTACCTGCAATCTCGGTCGCACTGGCAGTTCGATCGAGGTGGGAACGCGATGGCGAGAATGATCAGGTCGGTGGGGGGTAGGTCGGAAAACATGGCGTCATACTTTTGCGAACGAGCTTGTCGATCTTCCGAGGGGGACGTCAGTCGTCGTGACGCACCCATGTCTATCCTGACCTTGGCCGGGTTGATGGGGTTGGCTGCTTTCGCGCTTGCCTCGGGAAATGCGCGGGCAGGCGAATGTGCCGGCGGCGATGACGGTGGAAATGTCACAAGTCTCGCTTGTGGTGACGGGCCGGACGCATCGTATGACGCTTTTACATACTCGGCATATGCAACAGCAATAGGCTCCCACGCTCGGGCGGATGGAGTGGAAAGCAGCGCCTTGGGTTACAGATCCAATAGCGGCACGGGCGGGCAGAATACGGCAATGGGGGCGTTTGCCAAAGCAGGCGATCTCGATGAAACAACTGATTTCAACAGTTCCGGCACAACTGCGATCGGCACGGGCGCGAAGGCCGGCGCCGTAGCCAACGATCAAAATGAGGCAACGGCGCTTGGTCACCTGGCGGAGGCCAACGCCGCTTTCGCGACAACACTCGGGGCTCAATCCAAGGCCAATTACATGGGATCAATGGCTATCGGTCATGGCGTGGAGACCACGCGTGACAATCAGGTGAAGGTCGGCAACGTTAATAACACCTATACGCTGGCGGGCGTCACTTCGGACGCGAGCAAGGCGGCGCAAGATCTAAACCCGGTCGATCCGGTCTTCTTGGTGACGACGGATGCTGCAGGCAATCTGGCGGCGTCGACATTCGATGTGGCCGCGCTCGAAGACCTGCCGGAAAAGGTTGCCGATCATGAAATTCGCATCGCCAGCAATACGAATAACATCAACGCCTTGAACACGACGGTGGGTGGCCACACGACCGAGCTTGCCGACCACGAGGATCGCATCGCCAGCAACACCAATGCGATCGCCACCCATACGGCTCAACTCCTTGATCTCGATACGAGGGTGACCGACAACACCAGCAACATCGCGGCGCTCGACGGGCGCGTCGGCGCGTTGGAGTCCGGCTTCCAGAACCTTGGTGGCGAGATCAGCGAAACCCGCACGGAAGCGCGTGCCGGCACCGCGCTGGCGTTGGCGACAGCGGGGCTACGCTATGATGACAGGCCCGGCAAGCTGTCGCTGGCTGGCGGCTTCGGTCATTTCAAGGGGCAATCGGGGCTGGCGCTCGGCCTTGGCTACAACACCAGCGAGGAGTTCCGCATGAACGCCGCCGTATCGGCAACCACCGGCCGTGGCGATGTCGGCGTCAGCGTCGGAGCCTCATGGACACTGAACTGACGCGGCCGGGATGATGCGGGGTTTGGGGCTTCAGCATTCCGTGCCGTTGCAGTGGCGGGCGCCCGGTTGGCGGACTTCGGGCGCCCGCGGTTTTTTCGCCGCATTGGCCATCGCGCTGATGGCCGTCGCGGTGCCTCCGCAGCCGGCGCATGCGCAAACCAAGGAAAAGCGGGTGGGGCAAAAGGCGGCGCGGCCTGCCGGTATCGACCGCAATGGGGTGCTGATCCTGATCCGCGGTGCGCTTTTGGCGCTCGACCAGGCCAACAAGACCGGCAATTACACGGTGCTGCGCGATCTCGGCTCGCCGAATTTCCAGGCCAACAGTGCCGCACAGCTCGGCGACATCTTCGCCAACCAGCGCAAGCAGGCGCTCGACTTCGGCGCGGTCGCGGTGCTCGAGCCGCAACTGACTTTGCTGCCGCAGATCGAGCCGAACGGCATGCTGCACATGGCCGGCTTCTTCCCGTCGGTACCCTTGCAGGTCAATTTCGAGCTTATGTTCGAGCCAACTGACCGGCAGTGGAAGATCTACGGCGTGTCCGTCAACCTGACATCAGGTGGTCCGCAAGCGCCCGACACGCCCGTGGCAGAGCAGTCGAAGCCGGACGCCGCCGGCCCGCCGCCGGAGGGGCCGTCGATGGCCGTACAGCCTAAGAAAGCAACCAAACCGGTCAAGCCGTAGCGTGTGGAGCGTTCATGCACTGGTTCCGGCCAAATCCTATCCTCCGCCCCGATATCGGAGCACCTGAGTTGACCGATGAAAAAAGGCGCCAGAGGTACGTTTGCATACTCGACCCGACCAACGCGTGGACGGTCTGGGATTGCGAGATGGAGATGCCGGCTTCACTGGGAGGCCAGCATCTGACCGGGCGGCCGAAGGAACGAGCCGAGGCTGCCCGCGCAATTCTGGAGCGTATCCACAAAAGCAAGATGGATGGCGGCAAGCCAAATCGACTCGTCGATTAATCATGCCTTCTGCACTTCGTGGCGAGACCGCTGTCATCGTCGGATCGGCCAGCTGGCGGGCTAGAGGCGGACCTTCGGCGCCACAACCTGATCCCTGAGATCAAGCTCGAAAGCCGGCTCTTTGCTGCTGCCGGCATGTCGCGCCGGGCCAACATGGCCGGCTGTGCAAAGGCAGCTCGGGCCGGCGGTTTTCGTGCGGCTTGCCGCCCCGCTCGTCGGTAAATTAGCCGAAGGAAATGTGTATCCCCGATGTAACAGTCCAGCTTCCGCAAGCGGTCATTGGCGGCACAAAGCGGCGGACCGTCGTCATATGACGACTAGGAAAGCAGGCCGCATTCGATCAGCCATTGGCAGGAAACACCGACGATCGCTTCGGCTCCCCGCCGAGGGCGATCTGTCGGGATCGGGGCAGGGGCAGTACATGAATCTCAACAATAGCAATCGTCGCTACCGCAACCGCTTGCTGGTCGGCACGGCGATGGTCGGGGCGACGCTGCTCGGCTTTGGCCAAAGCGCCGAGGCCGCCTGCACGCTGACGGTATCACCTAACTATGTCTGCTCCGGTGCCAACACGGCCGGCCAGATCGTGCCGTCCGGAATCGGTTTGCCGCTCGATCTCGGCGACTTCATCGCCCTTGCCCTTGCCCCGGCCAATCCTTCGGTCACCACGGATCCGGGATTCAGCGTCACCACCAGCGATCCCTTCGCGCTTGGCATACTGGGCAGCGGCGCGGTCAGCTACACCGATGCCAATGCCTCGCCGCTGAGTTCGACGACAGGCATCGGCCTTGGCGTCGTGTCGCTGGTTCCGCAGATAGCGCCTCCCTATTACGACGCGGACCCGGGTGGCGCGGTGACCATCGACACCAATGGTGCCTTGACCGGCGCCCTGATCGGCCTCGCCGCCATCAACACAGGCGACGGCGCCACCACCGTCAAGGCCACCGGCGATATCATGGCGACCGGCGCCAATGGCTATGGCGTCCTTGTCTATTCGCTAGGTTCGGATACCGACGTCACCACCGGAAAAGTGAGCGGCACCAATGGCGGCATTTCCGCAATCAACCAGGGGGCCGCCGCAGCCCTGAGCATCACCGCCAATGGCGACGTGACTGGCGGCGCCGGCGACGGCATCTATGCCGTCAATGGCGGACAACAACTCGATGTCGTCAATACGATTCTGAATGGCACCGTAACCTTTTCAGGCCCGCCGCCCGTCCCTGCTGGCAGCGATCTGAATGTCACCGCCTACGGCAAGGTGACCGGCGGCCGGTACGGCATCTTTGCCTCGAACGACGGCAGCGGCGCCACCAGCATCATAGCCACGACGGCTGCCGTAGCCGGGTCAAGCGAAGACGGTATTTATGCCACCAACGGCACCACGGCGACGGACCTGACGGTGAGTGCCGCGGCGGTCAGCGGCAAGGGCGGCATCGCCGTCAACAACGGCGGCACCGGCTTCACCAGCGTCACGGCGACGGGCTTGGTGACCGGGGCAAGCAACAACGGCATCGATGCCTATACAGGCGGGGCCGGACTGACGGTGAGTGCGGCGGCCGTCAATGGTGGCTTCGCCGGCATCTATGCCCAGAACAATGGGACCGGTGCCACCAGCGTGACCGCGACGGGGACGGTGACTGGAACGGTCGACAACGGCATCGATGTCTACACACAGGGAACAGGCCTGACGGTGAGCGCCGTGACGGTCAATAGCGGCGAGAACGGCATCCGCGCCTACAACAGCGGCGACGGTGCCACCGATATCACAGCGATAGGCGCAGTGTCCGGGACCGGTTCCGACGGCATATTTGCCTTCAACAACACGGCGGCGACAGGCGGCTTGACCATCGATGCCGTGACCGTCAGCGGCGGCAAATATGGCATCTATGCCGAGAACCAAGGCACCGGTGTCACCAGCATCACTGCCAAGGGCGATGTGACGGGAACCGGGTATACGGGGATCGCAGCCGTCAATGGGATCGCAACCTTCAATCCGGACGGCACCATTGCCAGCGTAGCGGCAAGCCTCAATGCCACCGATCTGACGGTGGACGCGGCAGCTGTCAGCGGAAGCCAGCAAGGCATCTACGCCTACAATTCCGGCTCCGGCGCCACCAAAATCACGGCGACAGGCGCGGTGACTGGCCTTACCGGCATTCACGTGACCAACGCCGACGGCGCGACGAGTCTGACAGTCGATGCCATGGCAGTCAACGGCTACACTGGCGTCGATGCTCGGAACTACGGCACCAGCGCCACCAGCATCACGACGAAGGGGGCGGTGACCGGAGCACAAGGTCCCGGCATTTGTGGCGCTAATTACGGGACAGACCTGACGATCGACGCCGTCGCAGTCAGCGGCGACACCACCGGCCTTGTTGCCTTCAACTTCGGTACCGGCGCCACCAAAGTCACGGCGACAGGGGCGGTGACCGGGACGCTCGGTGCCGGCATACAGGCACAAACCGGCGCCGCAACGACAGGCGGAGTGACCATCGACGCTGCGGCCGCCAGCGGCGGCCTGTTCGGCATCTACGCCGAGCACAACGGCGCCGGTGCCACCACCATCACGGCGACAGGCACGGTCGAAGGCGGCGACGCGGCGATCAAGGCGGTGTCGTCCGCGGGCCAGGCGATCTCCATCACCACCAGCGGTCTGGTGCGCAAATAGCTAGCCTTGTGGCGGTAGAGACCTCGGGTGGGCCGGTGACCTTCACCAACAATGGCGGGCTGCTTGGCATCGTCAAGCTCGGCACCGCCGCCAATATTGTCGCCAACAACGCAACCTGGAACACCGCCGGCATCAATGAGTTTGGTGGCGGCACGCTGACCAATGATGCTGGCAAGGACATTGTCACCGCCGCCGTCGGTTATGATAGCCCGGTGACGACGACATTCAAGGCGTTGTCCAACTTCACCAACAATGGCAGGCTGACCATGGCCAATGGCATTGCCGGCGATGTCACCAACCAGTTTGCCGGCGATGCGACGTTCGCGCCTGGCTCGGTGCTGGCCATCGATATCAATGGCGCGGGCGCAGCCGACCGGTTCGCAGTCGAAGGAACGGCCGATCTGTCCGGCGCGACGCTGGCGGTAACGGCTCAGGGTCTCGCCGTCGGCACCCACACGGTGGTGTCGGCCGGCAGCGGGCTTGGCGGGACGACATTCCAGGCGTTGACCGGTGTCACCAGCACCGCCTTCCTGTCCGTCACGGACACCTACGACGTCTACAACGCCTATCTCGATGTGACCAAGGTTCGCGACTTCACTGACGCCGGGCTGACGCCGAACCAGATTGCCACCGGCGCAGGATTGGACAGCCTGACCGGTGGGGCTGTGTTCGGCGCCGTCGCCGGGTTGGCCACCGACGCCGAGG
>NZ_RZQL01000161.1 GCF_003997935.1 Mesorhizobium sp. M7A.F.Ca.US.006.01.1.1 | reverse complement strand
GGAAGTGCCTGCTTTTCGCGGGATTTTTCTTCACGGTTACCATCGGGCGCGCCAGTGGTCTTCGGACCTTCCGCCTCCTGCTCCTCTGTCTTTGCAGCGTCGGCCTTTGGAGCGTCCGTCGGGCGTGGCTCGGGCACCGGAATATTGGGCCCCGGCACCGGAACATCGGCAGGCAAGGGCAGCGGAGGCAGCGTTTTCTGCTGTGCCTGCTTCGGCGTCACCGACCGGTGTCTTCGTGGTTTCAGGCGCTTTCCGCCTCGCGGTTTAAGGGGCTGTTCGGCTCGTGGTGTCAACGGCTGCTCTATCCTCGGCGTCAACGGCTCGTGATGCCGATGGCGATGTCTCGCCTCGGTCGGCATCACCAGCAAGGCCGTGACGGCCATGACCAACGCGATCCTGAATGTTCGGGAAAAGACAAGCGACCCCATCGCCCTCAACGGCGCCGACGCAAGGTGGTTGCCTTGGCCGCATCACGAACGGTAACCGCGTCGTTACGCACCGATCGCTTCCAGACCTTCCTCCAGCCAGTCGGCGAGCAGCGGCATGCCAAGCAGGTATTTTGCGGTGCGCTTGTTGGCGCGTTCGCGCGCGGCAGCAAGCGCGTCCGCCCATTCGGTGGCGTCGTAGTCGCCGCGACCGACCCAGGCGAGCGCGATCAGCTCGGCCGCTTCATCGACATTGAGGTCGTTGATCAGCTCGCGCAGCTCTTCCTCGGTCAGGTTCTCGGAGCTTTCCTCGGCAAGGCCGTCATGGTGATGGTTGACGTGGGACTCGCCATCGAGTTCGACCTCGTGCTCGGCGCCATCGGCGTAGTCTTCATTGACGGCCGCACTCAGCGCCTTTGCCCTGAGGATGAACAGGCGCACCGTGTCGGGGCCGATCGAAAGCTCCCAGTCCTTTTCAAGCCGCCGCTGCAAGGGCCGTCTCCCTCAGGTCGTTTGCCGGATGATAGCGGATTCGCAGCATCCGTCACCTGATGTTCTCCGGTACGCATTTTTCCGGGATGAAACGCAAGCCGACCGGCGTTAGTGTTGCATTCTCACCCCTCCAGGAGGTTTCGATGCATAAAAGAGTGCTGATCCAGGCTGCCACTGCGCTACTCGCGCTGCAGTTCCTCGCCGTTCCCGTATACGCCGCCGGCAGCGGTGGCGGTGGCGGTGACGAAACCGTCACCCAGTGCAAGAAGGGCCAGGTCTGGGACAAGAAGAAGAAAAAGTGCGTCGCGCCCCAGGAAGGCATGCTCGACGACGACAGCATCTATGATGCAGGCCACGCGCTGGCGATGGCCGGGCGCTATGACGAGGCGATTGCCGTGCTCAGCCTCGCCGCCAACAAGCAGGATCCGCGCATCCTCAACTATCTCGGCTATTCGCACCGCCATTCCGGCCGCGTCACCGTCGGCCTCGGCTATTACGAGGAAGCGCTGCGCGTCGATCCGAACTACACGCTGGTGCGCGAATATCTCGGCGAAGCGCATCTGCAGATCGGCGATCTGGCCGGCGCCCAGCAGCAGTTGATGGAAATCGAGAAGCGGACCGGCAAGGGTTCGCGTGAATATGGCATGCTGGCCGAGCAGATCGACCATTTCATGAGAAGCTGAAAAGATCCCAGGGCTCTTCCAAGCGGCCGCGAGCGATCGCGGCCGTTTTTTGTTGCTCCCGGTCTCATTCATCGTCCCCGACTGATGAAAACGGGGATGATTTTAGCAAAACTGATTTTTGGGCGTGAAAAACCCGCTGACATTGCTATATTCAGGGAAATTGCGGTGAAACGGTTCCGTAAGCTCGAGGCTGCCGGACCCGTTTTCTTTTTGTACCCATCGACAAGGCTTTCCCCGATACGCGGGGGTGGCAGCAGGAAAGGCAGGCATCATGAACAAGGTCCCGATGACAGGCGAGGGGTTCGCGTCATTGAAGGAAGAACTGCGCTGGCGCCAGCAGGAAGAGCGGCCGCGCATCATCGAGGCGATCTCCGAAGCGCGCTCGCATGGCGACCTGTCCGAAAATGCCGAATATCATGCCGCCAAAGAGGCGCAGAGCCTCAACGAGGGCCGCGTCAACGAGCTTGAAGATTATATTGCGCGCGCCGAGGTGATCGACGTCAGCAAGCTCAGCGGCGACAAGATCAAGTTCGGCGCCACCGTGGTGCTGGTCGACGAGGACACCGAGGAAAAGAAGACCTACCGGATCGTCGGCGACCAGGAGGCGGACGTGAAGTCCGGCCGCATCTCGATCTCCTCGCCGATCGCGCGTGCGCTCATCGGCAAGGAAGTCGGCGACGCCATCGAGGTCAATGCGCCCGGCGGTGCCAGGGGGTATGAGATCGTCCAGGTGCAGTTCATCTAGGGAATTTGAGGCGGGCGCGGCGGCGCTAGCCTTCCAATTCAATTATTGACTAAATCAACCGGTGCTGGCGCCGACTTTAAGCGCCAGCAGCCTTTCTGCCTCCGCCACCACCTCCGCCGGCATCACACGCCTCCTGGGCGGTGCCAAAAGCGTCGACGCATATTGCCCGCGAGGACCCGTCAACCCGGGCTCTGTTGCCAGGAAAATTGCGACCGTCGGCAGGCCAAAGGCACTGGCGAGGTGAGTGAGCCCGGTGTCGGCGCCGATAACCAGCGTCGAGCGGCCAAGGATGGCGGCGATTTCGGACAGCGGCGATTTCGGCACCACGATCGTTGACGGCACGGCGCCTACGATCGCCTCGGCCACGGCCTTCTCACGCTCGTTCGACCAGGTCGTCACCGGCGTCATCCCCCGCTCAATCAGGAGGCGCGCGGTTCCGATCCAATCTTCGGCCGGCCATTTCTTGTCTTCGCGGCTGGTGCCGTGCAGCAGGAAGGCGGTTTTTCCAGACGTGCCCGCCAGAGTGCCGGCGGGCGGCACGATGCCGGAGTCCAGGGTCGAAAGATCGGGCTGATAGCCGAGCGCCAGCCCGAACAGCCGCCGCGTCCGTTCGATGGCGTGCAGGTCGCGCGGCACGGGATAAGTGGCATCGTAGAACAGCGTCGCAGAAGGTTCGCGCGCGCTCGAACGGTCGAAGCCGGCAATAGGGGAGCCCGCCTGTCTTGCAACCAGAGCCGATTTCAGGAGGCCTTGCGCATCGATGACCAGGTCGTAGCGGCAATCTCGCAAGGTGCGGCGCAGGGCGGCCGCCTCGCGCCAGGTGGCGCCGTCAAGCAGCGCCTTGCGCCAGCGCCGGATCGCCACCGTATGGATATCGTCGACCGCCGGGTGAAGTGCGACGATACCGGCGAATGCCTCTTCGACGCACCAGTCGAAGGTCAGGTCCGGGCGGTGGCGACGGGCATCCTCGACCGCCGGAAAGGTGTGGATGACATCGCCCATCGACGACGTCTTGACGATCAGCACCTTCATGCCGCGGCCGGGATTTCCAGCAGCCGGTCCGCAGCTGCCGCGACCTGGCCGACTTCAAGCGTCTTGAGGCAGTTGAGGTGGCCGAGCGGACAGACCTTCTGGTGGCAGGGCGAGCACGACAGGCCGAGCCAGACCAGCTCGCGGCGTTCCGCCAGCGGGGGCGTGTTCTCGGGCGAGGTCGAGCCGTAGACGGCGACGATCGGCGTGCCGACGGCGGCCGCGACATGCATCAGCCCGCTGTCGTTGGACACGGCCAGTCTTGCGGCGGATATCAGGTCGATGGCGTCCTCCAGCCGCGTCTGTCCGGCGAGATCGATGACGCCGGGGGCCAGGGCTGCGATCTCCGCCGTCACGTCGCGGTCGTTCTTTGAGCCGAACAGCGCGACCTTCAAGCCTTTGCCCATGAAATCGCGGGCAAGCCCGGCATAGCTTTCGCTGGGCCAGCGCTTGGCCGGGCCGAATTCGGCGCCGGGCATCAGGGCCACGAATTTCTGCGGCGCCAGCCCGAAACGGCCGAGCAGGTCGACCTGATTTTTCGTGTCCACGCTAAGCCGTGGCGCCCGGAAACTACCGCCCTGGGCAAGGCCGAAATAGGCCTGCGCGGTGCGTCGTTTGATGCTGTCGGGCAATGGGACGATGTCGGTCAACAGGCCGTAGCGCATCTCGCGCAAATTGCCGACACGGCGCGGAATGCGGGCAAAGAAGGGGATCAGGGCCGACTTCCAGCTGCCCGGCAGGATATAGGCCATGTCGTAGCGGCCGCGCAGCAGGCGACCGAAGCGGCGACGATGGGTGAATTCGAGCGTGCCGGGTTTGAGCGGAAAGTCGATCTGCTGGCGGATTTCGGGCATGCGCTTGACCAGGGGTGCTGCCCAAGCCGGCGCCAACACATCGATGGCGGCGTTGGGATGCAACTCCTTCAGCGCCGAAAACAGGCACTGCGCCATCACCATGTCGCCCACCCAGCGTGGGCCGATCACGAGGATCGTTGGGCTTTCAGCCATTCGACATAGTCTCTGACACCGGTTTCCACTGTCCGGAATTGGCCATTGTAACCGGCCGCGCGCAAACGGGACATATCAGCTTGCGTAAAGCTCTGGTAGCTGCCCTTGAGATGGTCGGGGAAGGGGATGAATTCAATCTCCCCTTTACCCGACGTGTCGATCACCGTTTCGGCGATGGCGCGGAAGGGCTGGGCACGGCCGGTGCCGCAATTGAAGATGCCGCTTGAGCCCTGTTTCCACAGCCACAGATTGACGTCGGCAACGTCGCCGACATGGATGAAGTCACGGCTTTGTTCGCCGGGTCCGAACCCGTCATAGGCGCCGAACAGTTTCGGGTTCTCGCCTCGCTCGACCTGGTTGAACAGATGGAAGGCGACGGAGGCCATGGCGCCCTTGTGCGCTTCGCGCGGGCCATAGACGTTGAAGTAGCGCAGGCCCACGACCTGCGAATGATCGGTATCGAACACGGTTCGCCTGACGTAGTCGTCGAACAGCTTCTTGGAATAGGCGTAGACATTGAGCGGCCGCTCGAGCGCGGGATCCTCGCGAAACTCCGCGCCGCCGCCATAGACGGAAGCCGAGGAGGCATAAAGGAAAGGCACCCGCAAAGTCTGGCTTGCATGCAGCAGCCGTTTCGAGAAGGCGTAATTCACCTCCATCATGAATTTGCCGTTCCACTCGGTGGTGGTCGAGCAGGCGCCCTGATGGAACACGGCCTCGATGCGGCCGAGCGAGCCGGCCTCCATGCGGGGCAGGAAATCGTCCTTGTCGAGATAGTCGGCGATCTGAAGGTCGGCGAGATTGGCTGTCTTGTGGCCGTCGGTGAGGTCGTCGACGACGAGGATGTCGTCATGCCCTTCGGCATTCAGCGCGGCGACGATGTTGGAGCCGATCATGCCGGCGCCGCCCGTGACGATGATCATGTTGTTGGCCCTGATACGCGTTTCATTTGCCGATTCCGGCCCTTATAAGGGAGGTAGGGTGGGCTGTCGATAAAGCAGGCAGCAGACCGGATGTCACAGTGGTGCCGCAAAGCTGCCGCTTCAGTCGGTTCGTGCCGCCCGGCACGATCGTGAGGGACCAAAAATGCCATCGACCGAACTGCTCATCGCATTTTTCGCCACCACGGCGATCTTCGCCTACATTCCCGGTCCGGCCATGCTCTATGCCGCCGCGCAGACGATGGCGCGCGGCCGCTGGTCCGGCCTGACGGCGGCACTTGGCATTCATCTGGGCGGCTACGTGCATGTTTTCGCAGCGGCTGCCGGGCTGTCGGTGCTGTTTCATGCCGTGCCGACGCTCTACCTGGCAGTCAAGCTGGTCGGTGCGCTCTATCTGATCTGGCTTGGCATCTCGCTGTTTCGCAAGCGCGCGGACGGCGATGCGGCGCTGCCTGCGATCGAGCGCAAATCGGCGCGGCGCGCCTTTTTCGAGAGCATCACCGTCGAGGTGCTCAATCCGAAGACAGCGATTTTCTTCATGGCGTTCCTGCCGCAATTCATCGACGCCTCGGCGGCGTTTCCGGTCTGGCTGCAGTTCGTCGTGCTCGGCACGATAGTCAATCTGATGTTCTCCTCGGCCGATATCGTCTGCGTGTTCCTGGCGGGCGCCGTGATCGGCCGCCTGCGGCGTTCGAGCCGCGCACAGCGGCTGATGCAGCGGGCGGGAGGGGCGGTGCTGGTCGGGCTCGGTGTCCATGTCGCCTTGCAGAAGAGCTGACCGCCCGAGGCCGCCGGGATCATGCCCTGCCGTTGCGCTGCGTGGATTTGCGGTATATCGGCAGGCATGAACGATCCAGCCCGTAAATTGACAATTTTCAGCACGATTGAGTTTGCCTTACCCTCGCGTTGCCAGTGACATGATCAAGCACAATCCGCCTTCTCCAGAACCATTGCACCGCGCCATTGCGCGGTTCGGCCAAGCCACCGTGCTGGTGGTCGGCGACTTCATCCTCGATCGTTTCGTCAACGGCGTCATCGAGCGGATCTCGCCGGAAGCGCCGATCCCGGTGCTGCACGGGCGCGGCGAGACCTCGACCATGGGCGGCGCCGGCAATGTCGTGGCCAACATCGTTTCGCTCGGCGCTGCCGCTGTCCCCGTTTCCGTAATCGGCGCCGATCTGGCGGGCGACAGTCTGGTGCGGATGCTGCGGGAACTTGGCGCCGATACGGCGGGCCTCGCGCAGGAGCGTGGTCGCATGACATCGTCCAAAAGCCGCTTCAGCGCGCTCAACCAGCAGGTGCTGCGTTTCGATGAAGAGGAGATCAAGCCGCTGGGCGCTGCGGAGCGAGCCGGCCTGATCCGGCATTTCCGCGCCGCGCTGGCGCACGCCGACATCGTCATCCTGTCCGATTACGGCAAGGGCGTCCTGCTCGACGGCGTCGCCGGCGACTTGATCGCCATCTGCCGCGAGACTGGAAAGCCGGTGCTGGTCGACCCGAAGGGCCGCGATTACGCGCGCTATGCCAAGGCGACCGCCATCACCCCCAACCGCAAGGAACTCGGCGAGGCCGTCGGCCATGCGGTGTTCGCCGATGACGAGATCGTGGCTGCCGCACGCGAGCTGATTTCGGCACATGGTTTCGATTTCGTCGTTGCGACGCGCAGCGAAAAGGGCATGAGCGTGGTCGGCCTCGACGAGGCGCGCCACATCGCCACCCAGGCGCGCGAAGTGTTCGACGTTTCGGGCGCCGGCGATACGGTGATCGCGAGCTTCGCGCTGGCGCTGGCCGTAGGCGCCGACACAGTCATGGCCGCATCGATCGCCAATGCCGCTGGTGGCGTCGTGGTGGGAAAACGCGGCACCGCGCGGCTGACGGTCGAGGAACTCACCGGCGCGCTGTTCCGTTCGCATGGGCCGACCGCCCACAAGGACGCGATCCTCGACGCCACATCGGCCGCCCGCATGGTGGCGGCGTGGAAGGAAGAGGGCCTGAGCGTCGGTTTCACCAATGGCTGCTTCGACATCCTGCATGCCGGCCATGTCAGCTTGCTGCACGCGGCGCGCAGCCAGTGCGACCGGCTGGTGCTCGGCCTCAACAGCGATGCCTCGGTGCGGCGCCTGAAGGGCGCCGGCCGGCCGGTCAACGACCAGCATGATCGCGCCTGCGTGCTGGCAGCACTCGCCTCGGTCGACGCGGTCGTGGTGTTCGAGGAAGATACGCCGCTGGCGCTGATCGAAGCGCTGCTGCCCGACATACTGGTCAAGGGCGCCGATTACACGGTCGACACCGTGGTCGGCGCCGATGCGGTGCAGAAAGCCGGCGGCCGCGTCGTGCTGGTCGATCTCGTCGCCGGCAAAAGCACCACCAACACCATTGGCAAATTGCGCGCCGGCGGCACCACAAACTGAGGGGCTCATGTCCGACTTGAACGATTACCTTATCCGCTCGGCAGCTGCCATATCAGCCATGGTCGAACGGGACCTGACCGGTGAGATGGAGCAGGCAGCGAGCGCGGTGGTGACGGCGCTTTCGTCGGGGAAAGCCTTGCTCATCGCCGGCAATGGCGGCTCGGCCAGCGACGCCATCCACATTGCCGGCGAACTGGTCGGCCGCTTTCTCAAGGAGCGCAAGGCCTACAATGTCATCGCGCTGCCGGCCAATGCAGCGGTGCTGACCGCCTGGGGCAACGACTATGGCTTCGACACGGTGTTTTCGCGCCAGGTCGAGGCGCATGGCGCGGCCGGCGGCGTGCTTCTGGCAATCTCGACCAGCGGCAATTCGCCGAGCATCCTCGCCGCCGCCGAACAGGCACGGAGGATGGACATGACAGTGATCGGCATGACCGGCGACACCGGCGGCAAGCTGAAGCCTCTGTCCGATATCCTGCTCAACGTGCCGTCGACCTCGACGCCGATCATCCAGCAGGGGCATCTGTGCCTCTATCATTATCTGTGCGAGGTGGTTGAAGCGCGTCTCAGCAATGGCTGACTCCACCACGCCTGACCCTTATCCGCTGGCGGAACCCGGCCTATGGGTCGAGCGGGTCGGCCGGACGGTGTTTCCCGCCGGTACGCCGGCGCTGTTCCTCGACCGCGACGGCACCATCAATTTCGATACCGGTTATCCCGACGATCCAGCCGAAATAGTGCTGCGCGCCGATATCGCCGCAGCGATCTCTGCCGCCAACCGCGCCGGCGTTCCCGTCATCATCGTCACCAACCAGTCGGGCATCGCGCGCGGCTATTACGGCTGGAGCGATTTCGCCGCCGTCAATGGCCGCGTGCTCGAGCTGCTACGCGCCGATAGTGCATTCGTGGATATGGTCCTTGCCTGCGCCTATCACGAGGCGGGCTCC
This sequence comes from Mesorhizobium sp. M7A.F.Ca.US.006.01.1.1, assembly GCF_003997935.1. Taxonomy (GTDB): domain Bacteria; phylum Pseudomonadota; class Alphaproteobacteria; order Rhizobiales; family Rhizobiaceae; genus Mesorhizobium. The sequence continues at coordinate 7,935 of NZ_RZQL01000161.1, read as the reverse complement.
GGCCCGCTCGCGGCCGCAGATCATCCGATGCGCAAGCCCAATCCGGGCATGCTGCTTGAGGCGGCCAGGCGTCTCCGGCTCGATCTGCGGCGTTCGCTGATTGTCGGCGACAAGAAGGCCGACATGGAAGCGGGACAACGCGCCGGCCTTTCGCAGGGCTGGCTGGTGGAGGGGCAAGCGGCTGTTCAATCGAGCTTCACAATTCGGCCCTGGTGCGACCGCGCTGATTTCGACGGCCTGCTCGCCGCAATAGCTGCACTTGGCGCCGCCTCGGGCGCGCCGTAACGGCTTATACCCGATCGTTGTCTCGCCAGGCTTCGTAAAGCTTGGCCTCTGTGGCGAACGAATACACCATCACCATCATCGAATAGGCGAACCCGTGCCGGCCGCACAGGAAGTAGCGCTTGGCCAGGTAGAACTTCAGGAAGTTGCCGAACGGCGACAGCACCAGTCTTATCAGGCCAGGCTTCTTGGCTCGTTCGACCAGCGTGGCGACCTTAAGGCTGGAGTAGGTGTTGGCTCTCGCCAGATCCTCGGCAATAGTCATTTCGCGGCGATGCAGCAGCACGCCGTTTTCTATCGTGCCGGTTTCGCCCGGCACCTCGAACGACTCATGAACCCGCAGATTGAGGTCCATGGTGGCCTTGTCGCGGCGGAAAAGACGCAGTAGCCGGTTGTGCAGCACCCAGCGGTGCGCGTAGCCATAGCCCTTCAGCTTGTCGCGACGTCTGATGTACCATCCGTCGAAGGCGTCCTTCCCAAGCTGCGTCACTTTCATGATCGACTGCCTGAGCACGGCGTCGATGGCCTCATCGGCTTCAATCGAAAGGCACCATGGTTGCGTGGCCTGATCGAGCGCGAATTGCCGCTGACGAGGAAAGCCCGGCCAATCGTTGTGAAACAGCCTTATCGGATAGCCCTTGGCGATGAACCCATTGACGACGTCCAGAGTACTGTCCGTCGAGCCCGAATCTACGACGATGATCTCGGCGCAGAAGTCGATGCTTTCCAGGCATTCGCCGATCATGTCGGCCTCGTTCATGCAGATGACCAGCGCCGAAACCGGGCTAGAAAATCGAGTCATCGTCCCACCCCACGGCACACAATTCTCGGAATTGGGCTGCCCTGCGCCACTTGTTTACGCAATCCCGAAAGCGCTATGCGCTTTCCCCGGGAAAACCGTTACACACTTTTTCTGGAATTGCTCTAGGAAACCAACAAGGCGGCTACGGCAGAGCATCCGGCTTCACAGGAGAGTCTATCGAACGCCAAAGCGGCGCTGATATGGCGAGGCGTTCAAGCGGCATCGGCGAAAGCCCGCCGGGGGTCAACCGGCTCAAGGCTGTGCGAACGAAACCAGCCCTTCGTCCTTGACCCGGCGGATGGTGAGCGCGGTTCGCACCGTATCGACATTCGGGGTCGAGGTCAGTTCCTCGATGACGAAGCTCTGAAAGGCGCCGAGGTCGCTCGCCACGCAATGCAGCAGGAAATCGGATTCGCCCGATACCATCCAGGCGTCGCGTACGATCGGCCAGCCGCGGGTGCGCTCGGCAAAGATGCGCAGCTCGGCATCGGCCTGATGATGCAGGCCGACCAGGCAGAAGGCAACGACATCGAGGCCGAGCGCTGGTGCATTGAGCAAGGCGCGGTAGCCACGGATGATGCCGGCTTCCTCCAGGCGCTTGACGCGGCGCAGGCATGGCGGTGCCGAAATGCCGACGCGGTTCGACAGTTCGACATTGGTCATGCGGCCGTCGCCCTGCAATTCGCGCAGGATCTTCCAGTCGATGGCGTCGAGGTCGGCCTTGAGCGGCATGGGGGCTCTCGATCATGAGGGGGTAATACGCAAGAATCTTGCGTGATTTTGTAATTAAACGACTTCGCTGTCCATTCCATCCTTCGCCCGGAATATTTCACGGGATCAGCGGGCGACAGGTATGACAAAGCTTTCCGGGGACGAACTCCAACCTGCCTTGCTGGCGTCGTGGGCAACACTTACATTACGCGCGACAATGATCGAGTTTTCCATGCCGCAATTGCCGGCAGCCCTCCGCAGAGGCTTTAGATGACCACCAAGCACGCGCCCGTTCTTATCATCGGTTCCGGCCCGGCCGGCTATACGGCGGCGGTCTATGCTGCCCGCGCCATGCTGAAGCCGATGCTGGTCGCCGGCCTGCAGCAGGGCGGGCAGTTGATGATCACCACCGATGTCGAGAACTATCCCGGCTTCGCCGATCCGATCCAGGGTCCGTGGCTGATGGAGCAGATGCTGAAACAGGCCGAGCATGTCGGCACCGACATCATCAACGACATCATCACCGAGGTCGACCTCAACGTGCGACCGTTCCGTGCCAAGGGCGATTCCGGCACCACCTACACCGCCGACGCGCTGATCATCGCCACCGGCGCGCAAGCGAAATGGCTGGGCATCCCGACCGAGCAGGACTTCATGGGTTTTGGAGTCTCGGCCTGCGCCACCTGCGACGGCTTCTTCTACCGGGGCAAGGATGTCGCGGTGATCGGCGGCGGCAATTCGGCGGTGGAAGAGGCGCTCTATCTGTCCAATCTCGCCAAGAGCGTGACGGTCATCCACAGGCGCAGCGATTTTCGCGCCGAACGTATCCTGCGCGAGCGGCTTCTGAAGAAGGACAATGTCCGCGTCATCTGGGACACGATCGTCGACGAGATCACCGGTCGGCCCGGCAAGACGCCGCTGCCGCCCTCGGTCGAGGGGCTGAAGCTCAAGCATGCGGTGACCGGCGAGGTGTCGCACCTCAAGATCGACGGCGTGTTCGTGGCCATCGGCCATGCGCCAGCGGTCGAACTGTTCGCCGGCAAGCTCAAGCAGAAGCCGAACGGCTATCTGTGGACGGCGCCGGATTCGACCTGCACCGATGTGCCGGGCGTGTTCGCGGCCGGCGATGTGACGGACGATATCTACCGCCAGGCGGTGACGGCGGCGGGGCTTGGCTGCATGGCCGCGCTTGAGGCGGAGAAGTATCTGGCCGGTATCGAAGTGCATCGCGAAGCGGCCGAGTAGAGAGTTCAGAAAGCGGCTTAGAAACGCCGTGTAAAAGCCTGATTTTTCATTCAGACGCCAAAACAGAACGAGGGGAATCATGGCGTTGGACTGGGACAAGCTACGCGTGTTTCACGCTGCGGCGGAGGCGGGGTCGTTTACCCATGCGGCCGAGACATTGCATCTGTCGCAATCGGCGATCTCGCGGCAGGTCAGCGCGCTCGAGCATGATGTCGGCGTGCCGCTGTTCAACCGCCACGCCCGCGGGCTGGTGCTGACCGAGCAGGGTGAGATGCTGTTTCGCACGGCGCATGACGTGCTGATGAAGCTGGAGACAATAAAATCCCGGCTGACCGAGACCAAGGATCGTCCTTCGGGCGTGCTGCGGGTGACGACGACGGTTGGGCTGGGCGCCGGCTGGCTGACCGAGCGGGTGCAGGAATTCATCGAGCTCTATCCCGAAATCAGCCTGCAGCTGATCCTCGCCAACGAGGAACTCGACCTCACCATGCGCCAGGCCGATTGTGCCATCCGGCTGCGCCAGCCGCAGCAGCCGGACCTGATCCAGCGCCGCCTGTTCACCGTGCATTTCCATCTCTACGCGGCCCCATCCTATGTCGCCAAGCACGGCAAGCCGTCTTCCGTCGCAGAACTGAAGGCTCATCGCATCGTCACCTTCGGCGTGCCGGTGCCGTCGCATCTGTCGGAGCTGAACTGGCTGGAAACGGTCGGTGATTTCGAAGGCGGACAAAGAGTGCCGACGCTGCAGATCAACGACATATTGTCGATCAAGCGTGCGGTGCAGGGTGGGGCCGGCATCGCCATGCTGCCCGACTATGTGATCAGCAAGGACTCCGACCTGGTGCAACTGCTGCCGGAGACCGAGGTGCCGTCTTTCGACACCTATTTTGCCTATCCGGACGCGATGAAGAACCAGGCCAAGCTGCACGTGTTCCGGGACTTTATCATCGCCAAGGCCCGAAGCTGGTCCTTCTGAGGACATGCCGATATTCAGGTGAGGCCGGCCTGCGAATGGCGGCTTCCTGCGCTTCCCCGTTCTACCGCATCGCGGTAGAACTGTGCTCACGGACCCAAATGTCCGCTCCGTTCCGATTCTCGGAATCCCCCGCTCTCGGCTCGTCCTGACCTGAATCTCAACATGCCCCATGTGGCGCTGCTTCGACCTGAATCAGCCCCGCCAGGGCGACAGTCGAGACAGCCAGCCCAGGACGTTGCGGCGGTAGGTGTCGTATTCGGCGCCGTAGCGGTGAGCCAAGGTCGGCTCCTCGTAGAACCGCACGAAGGAGCCCATGGCGATCGCGCCGATGACTGCATAGGCGGCCAGCGTCCAGCTCGACAACAGCAATGCCTGGCTGAGGATGATCGACAGCACGGCGACGTACATCGGGTTGCGGACATGACGGTAGATTCCGCCGATCACCAGCCTCTCGGTCGGCGCGACCGGAGCGGGCGTGCCGAGGCCCTCAAGCGCGAATCGACCGAAGGCATGCAGCAGTGCTGCGATCGCGGCGGCGATCAGAAGCCCGCCGACAGGGACAAAGCCCGGCAGATCAGACCACGGCAAGCCCCAGCGATCGGTCAACAGCCAGGGCACCAGCCCGGCAACCACGCAGGGCGCGGCGATGAAGAAGGCCGCACTGCCGGCGATCGCCGAAAACGTCCGCATTGGCTGCTTCCTCCCCGATTGCCTTAGAAATGCACGCCTGCTGCCTGCTTCCACATCATTGCCCAGTTTTGACATTTTGAGCCGAAAGCCAGCCGAGATTGGCGATTCTGTAGTTGCAATTGCCCGATTCAACGTCCCATTTCGACGATTCTGCTGGTCCTATTGGCTTCTGGAATGGGTTAGACCACAGCCTGCGTCTTTTTGCATGTGTGTGTTGCAAAATAGATGCTTGTTTCTTGGGCATGATGAGCACATATATAGATCATCTCCTGGGCGCGTTCTCCTCCCATTAGCGCCCTCGAGTGTTCCCCTCTGGAGGTTAGCCTTAACAGGCACTCCAATCAAACTCAGCCGGATCTTCATTGATCCGGCTTTTTTGTTGCCTGTGCCCTGTTGGGCCGGCCAAAATTTCCATCACAATTGCCACGTAACGGTGACATGTAACCTCTGGTAACATATCCCGGACGCCCACGACCTGCTATGTAGATCATAGGACGCGGTGTGGTTCGGACGGGAGATGGGGGCATCACTCGTACGGCCCGGGCTCAGGCGGCTACCGCGTCCGAACCGTTTCTCCGCCTGATTTCGGCGGCATCAAAATGCGGCGGACCTGCCGTTTTACCTCCCAAGGAAACGGTCCGCGAACAAAACGACGTCCGGTCCCCGCCGGACGTCGTTTTCTTTTGTTCCCCTCGAATCAGGTTCGAGAGGAAGGCCACGCCATCAGGCAGCCTTGCCGTTGGCGTTCATGGCGTCGTCGGCCAGACGGCCGGTGAGTTCGGCCATGTGGTCGAAGGCGGCACGATAGCTGGCAACACCCGCGGTCGCCGAGCGCAACTCGATGATCAGGTCGCCGATCTCGGCTTGCGGCATGGTTGCCTCGACGACATCCCATCCCGGCCAGTCAGGCCGCGCGTCGTAGCCGAGGATCTGGCCGCGCCGCTGCGGGATGAGAGCGATGATCTTCGAGGTGGCGTCGGAGGGGGTGACGATCTCGACCTTCATCACGGGCTCCAGGAGCACCGGCAAGCACGCGGCCATGCCTTCCTTCATCGCCAGCCTGGCCGCCATCTGGAAGGCCATGTCGGAGGAATCGACCGCATGGTAGGAGCCGTCCGACAGGTTGACTGCGACATCCACGACCGGAAAGCCCAGCGGCCCGGATTTCAGATAGTCGCGAACCCCGGTCTCGACCGACTGGATGTAGGTCTTGGGCACGACGCCGCCGGTGATGGTGTCGGTGAACTGGAAGCCGGAGCCGCGCGGCAGCGGCTTGATCTCGATCACCACGTCACCGAACTGGCCATGGCCGCCGGACTGTTTCTTGTGACGGCCGCGCTGCTGCGCCGATTTGCGGATCGTCTCGCGATAGGGCACCGCCGGCGGATGGCCTTCGACCGGTATCTGGTTCTTGCCTTCCAGCCGCTCGCGCACCACGCGCAGATGCATCTCGCCATGGCCCGACAGCACGGTTTCGGCCGAGTCTTGATTGTGGCGCAGGCTGAGAGAGGGGTCCTCCTCGGCCAGCCGCTGGATGGCAGCCGACATCTTCACTTCGTCCTTACGCTCCTTGGGGCGGAGCGCGAAGGCGAAGACCGGCTGCGGCGGCTCGAACTGGACGAGCGGCTTGATGCCGCCCTTGGCTGAACTCAGCGTCTGGCCGGTCTTGACCTCGTCCAGCTTGCCCAGTGCCACCGTATCGCCGGCCTTGGCGATGGAGAGCTTGGACTGGTCCTTGCCGAGCATCCGGTAGATGCCGGAAACCTTGGCCGTGTCGCCGCCGGGCAGCCAGAGTTCGGAACCGTCGACGACCTGACCGGAGAGGATGCGCGACACCGACAGCTTGCCGCCATGTGAGGTGTGGATGGTCTTCATCACCTGGACCAGGGTAGCCGCGCCGTCGGGTGCACCGAGCCGTTTGCGGGTCGCCTCGATGTCGGGCGCGTCGTGGCGGATCGCCTTCAGGAGGCGCAGCACGCCGTTACCTTTCTCGGCGGTGCCGATCAGCACCGGGATCACCGCGCCGTCGCGCAGGTCGGCGGCGAGATCGTCGAAGATCGCGTCCTTGGGCGGCTCGATCTCCTCGAGCAGCTGTTCCATCAACTGGTCATCATGGTCGGCCAGCGTCTCCAGCATCGAGAAACGCGCTTCTAGCTCGCGCGCCTTGTCGTCGCCGGGAATCTGCGCCACCTCGCTTTCGGCATATTCGCGATAGATGTAGGCGCGCTCCAGCGCCAGGTCGATCGAACCAATGACGACGCCGTCCTTGCGCAGCGGAATCTGGCGCAGCAGCAACGGCACGGCACTGGCCGGCTGCAGCATCTTCAGCGTGTCGCGCACGCCGGTGATTGCCTTGTCGACCTTGTTGAGGAACAGAATGCGCGGCACGCCGAGATCGTCGAGCTTGCGCATGATCAGCTGCAGGGCAGGGATCTTCTTTTCATCGGCCTCGGCTACGACCACAGCGAGGTCGCAGGCGGCCAGCACCGGCTCGGCCTCGAAGGAAAATTCGATGGAGCCGGGACAGTCGACGAAGGTGATCTGCTCGCCCATGAATTCGGTGGTGGCAATCGTCGCCTCGACGCTCATGGCGTGGGCGCGCGCCTCGGGCGAATGATCCGAAACGGTGTTGCCTGATGAAACGGGATTTTGTCGGGGAATTGAGCCCGTACGGGCCAATATGGCTTCGAGAAGTGTCGTCTTACCGCTTGCGAAGGGACCGACTATGGCAATGCATTTCGGTCCCGTGCGTCGTCCTCCGGCGCGAGTACCCATGACTGACCTCCACTCAGGCGTTTCCCGTAGGACCGACTGGCATGCATGGTTCAGGCGTGGTCAATCGGTCCTGAGCGGCGGCCGGCCTGTTCGACCGTCGCGGGCGGGGGTTCTTTTCAATTGCCACCTGCCCAAAGCCATCGTCCCACTTGTTTGCCGGCAGGGCAAGAAAAATAGAAATCCTTTGCTCGGCCCGTGGGTCCGTGCGGATCATATCCTGGGCTGGCCGCCGGAAGCTGTTGCACGTCGGCCGATATCGGCGGAAACTGAAACAGGCGACCCGTCGCCCGCTGTTTTGAAGGACCATCGACCATGAAGATCATTGCCTGCGGCAGCGTGCCGACCATCATCGCGCCAGACAAGTACTTTACCGGCCGGGTGCTGCAGACGCCGATCATCGAGAAAGAGGCGCCGGCGCGGCTGCGGGCCACGCTGGTCAGCTTCGAGCCGGGCG
>NZ_RZQL01000015.1:45522-53370 GCF_003997935.1 Mesorhizobium sp. M7A.F.Ca.US.006.01.1.1 | reverse complement strand
CCGTCTATTCGGACGGCCCCGGCATGCCGCCGCTGCCGACCCGGCTGATGGCGGGGCTGGCGATCCTCAAGCACACCTTCAACCTGTCGGATGAGGTGCTGTGCGAGCGCTGGGTGGAGAACCCTTACTTCCAGTATCTCACCGGCGAGACGTTCTTTTGCCATACGCTGCCGTTCGACCTCTCGTCGATGACGCGCTGGCGCAGCCGCATGGGCGAGGAGCGGATCGTGGCGCTGTTGCAGGAGAGCCTCAGCCTTGCGGTCAAGACCGGGGCGATGAAGCCGGCCGACACGCGCCAGGTGATCGTCGACACAACCGTGCAGCCGAAGAACGTCATGTTCCCGACCGACGCCAAGCTCATCAACCGGGCGCGCGAACGGCTGGTGCGGCTGGCCAAGAGGGAAGGAGCTCCATTTGCGCCAGAGCTATCAGCTGGCGCTGATCAGCCACCAGCGCTATGCCCACGCCAAGCAGTTCAAGCGGGCCAACAAGGCGCTGCGCAGGCTCAAGACCTATCTCGGCCGGACCATTCGCGACATTTCTCGCCAGATCGCCGGCGATGCGGGGCTGGACGCGCTCTTCAAATGGCCGTTCTACCAGGCCGCCACCGTTCTCTAGCAACGCCAGCGCCAGCGCGGCCGCAAGATCTACAGCCTGCACGCGCACGAGGTGGAATGCATTGGCAAGGGCAAGGCGCATATGCCCTACGAGTTCGGTGTGAAGGTGTCGGTGGCCACCACGCTGAAGCGCTCCAAGGGCGGCCAGTTCGCCCTGCATGCAAAAGCGCTGCCCGGCAATCCCTATGACGGCCACACGCTGGCAAGCGTCATATCGGCCACATCAAGAACGAACACCGCATGGGCCGCAACTACCTCGCCGGCCAGCAGGGCGACGCCCTCAACGCCGTCCTGGCCGCCGCCGGATACAACTTCTCCCTCCTGCTCAGGTGGCTGAAGTGATTTTTGTGGCCCTTGATCGCCCTGCTTCAACTCCGGCCGAAGTCGGTCGCCGCTTAGCGTCTGGATCACGGTCGACCAGCACGAGTTCCAAAAATCCAACCTGCATCTCAGGCACCGCGTCCTGACCTCGGAAATCGAGGATCCAGTCTCGACAGAGTATTCGACAAGATGCGGACGTGTGTTACAATAACGAGCCGCAACTCATACCAGACATGAGCTCATATTTTGGGATAGTGGCCTCCAAGCGGTCAAGCCACGGACGCGAATGTCATCCGATAAAGGGTCGCGGCGTCATAGATGGGCAGTCCTGTCCTACGACGGATTGCTGACGTCACCATCGGGAACAATGTACATTCAAATAGGAGGGCGGCAATCCCCGGATGTGCGGCGCCAAGTCGCGCGACACAGGCTGCAACCTCCGACTCCATTTCAACAACACCAGCCGGCCACGCGTCACCTTCAATGCCGCCGATGACTACTCTTGCCTCTGCGGATGAATCTATGCCCAGCAGCTCTTTGCCGCAGTGTCTTGAGTCTGCGGCCACAACGGCGAGCTTTGCGTCAGCTGGAAGCTGCCGGAGTAGCGTGGGCGCCAGTAGCAGGCTCGACATGGCCACCGGGACTTCGACAGACGCGGCCACTGCAGCCTGGTACCGGATACTGAACCCGCAGTCCCCGGTTATCGCGACTGCTCCGCGCTCGACCAACCGCCTGGCAGCTGCAATGTAGGCCGGCTCGAGAGAAGCATCACCGGGAATGACCCTCTCCTCCAAAGCCCCGGCCGCGGTCTCTATTATAATTGGGAAGTCGAAAGTTGCCGGGTTGAAGACCGACTCCGGTTGCGGTGGCGGAAATTCACGAGGCGGAAGTCCGATCTCCAGCCCAATAATTCCGAGGGCCCTTTGTTGAGTTGTCACGGAAGCATCCTTCTTCTGGAAGCAGCTAAGATGGTGATTTCGGCAGCAAATGCCCATCACCTGCGCGATACAGGTTCTCTCTGAATGCACGAATTTAACAGCGTCGAAACGGCTGTTTCAGAGAAACATGCCTTTCCAGGCGCAGTAAGTCGGCATTGTTTTGGTGCATTCGCATGAAAGCCGTAAAAACTGGGAAACCGCAGAACGCTTGTGCGACCCTCCCCGGGCCTGTAGGATACCGGGTTTGCGTCCGCCGTCAGACAATCGTGTTAGGGCACTTTCCAGAGCCCAGATGCCCTGAATGGCAGATTGAACGCACATCAGATCTTCAAGCTCGCAACTGCCGAACGGGCAGCGCTATTTACCTAACTCGACCAATCTGGGGCTTGGACCGGACGATCCTAGTTATGCAGTCCTGAATGAACTGGGGCAGTAACCTCGACATCAACCCGGCCCTGAAAAACCGCGCGTAGGTTCGTCGCAGGGCAGCCTGCTCCGAACGGACCAGTTCCTGCCCGGAAGCCACCCACGGGATAACTCAACTAGCGGCACAACCCGCAACTCACCTCGTCTCCAGCACCGCATTGAGAAACTGCTGCGTTCGCTCGTTTTGCGGATTGCCTAAAAGCTGGCTGGGCGGGCCTTGCTCGACAATCTTACCGCCAGAAAAGAAGCACACGCGATCGGAGAACTCCTTGGCAAAGCCCATCTGGTGCGTGACCATCAGCATTGTGAGGTCATGTTCGGCGCTGAGCTTGCGGATGACGTTGAGCACCTCTCCAACCAGTTCCGGGTCAAGCGCTGATGTCACCTCGTCAAACAGCATCACCTTGGGCCGCATGGCCAACGCCCGAGCGATCGCCACGCGTTGCTTCTGGCCCCCGGAAAGCTGGATCGGGAAATGGTTCTTCTTGTCGCCGAGGCCCACCAAGTCGAGCAGCTCTGCCGCTCGGGCCTCCGCCTCCTTCTTCGAGAGCCCAAGGACGGAGATCGGCGCCTCCATGCAGTTCTGCAGAGCAGTCATATGCGGGAACAGGTTAAAGTGCTGGAACACCATACCGATCTTGGCACGCACGCGACGGAGATGACGCTCGCTCGCCGGCACTATTTGGCCGTTCTTCTGCGTATGCGTCAACGGTTCACCGTCGACCCATATCACCCCCCCGTTGATGTGCTCAAGCGTCATCAGCATGCGCAGAACGGTGGTCTTGCCCGAGCCGGACGGACCAATGATGGACACCTTCTCGTTGCGTGCGATCTCGAGATTGAGTTCGTCCAGCACCGTCAACGCGCCGTAGCGCTTTGTGACGTTCTCGAAGCGAACTATGGGTTCGTTCATGACTTTTTCGCTGCGCCTGATATCGAGGTCAAGCTCGTCCCGCCTGGCTGATGCCCTAGGGCGCTTCGTGAGATCGTCCTCGAAGCGAAGCACAAATTCGCTCATAGTATAAGGCCTCCCTATTGCAGATGGTAGCGGCGGTTGAGCCAGACGCGGACCGACTGCACGATAGCGGAAGCAACCAAGCTGAACACGTAGTAGAAGAAGCCGCACATAGTGATCGCTTCTATGTATCGATAGTTATTGCCCCCGAAATTTTTCGCCTGCTGCAGCATCTCGAAGATCGAGATTGCCGCCAGGACCGGCGTGTCCTTGAACATGCCGATGAAGTAATTGCCCAGAGCTGGCACCATGGGCGGGATCGCCTGCGGCAGAATGATTGTTCGCCAGGTCCGCGTTCGCGAAAGGTTTAGTGCCGTACAGGCCTCCCACTGGCCGCCATCCACATTCTCGATGCCGCCGCGGAAGACTTCGGAACAATAGGCTGCATAGTGGATCCCCAGCACGCCAACTCCCGCCGTCCAGGCAGGAATGAAGATTCCGATCTGCGGACCAACGAAATAGACAAAGAACAACTGCAGCAGCAAGGGCGTTGAACGGATAAACTCCACGATCTCCGCCATGGTGGTCGAGACGTAGCGGTTTGGCGACTGGCGAATCATCGCGAAGACAAGACCCAATATCAGCGCGATCGCAAACCCGAGCAGCGTAGCCTCAATGGTGACGATCGCTCCCTGATAGAGATATGGGAAAGCCTCCCATACGTAAGACCAATCCCAGATCTTCAAGCCACCTGCTCCCGAACGAAACCGCGCGAGACGCGGCGTTCCAGCCAGCGCACGAAAGGAGTGATGAGGGCGCGCGCGATGATGTAATAACCGAATAGTGCAACCGCAAAGAACAGCATATAATCGCCAGTTGCGTCGGCCGCCTGCTTGGCGGCGCTAGTAAATTCGGGAATGGTGATGAAGAAGACGAGCGAGCTACCCTTAAGCACATCGATGAGCATGTTACCCCAGGTCGGCAGCATGGCGCGCATTGCCTGTGGGAGGATAATACGCCGCATCATGGTGAGCCGCGAAAAATTGAGCGCTGTAGATGCCTCATACTGGCCCCTATCAACGGCCTGAATGGCGGCGCGGACATACTCGGCTGCGTAGCCAGAGGCATTCATTCCGATCCCCAAAATTCCGACAGTCCACGGCGACAGGAAAATACCGAAAATCGGCAATACAAAGAACCACCAGTAGAGCTGAACCAGCATGGACGTCCCGCGGAAGAATTCGATGTAGGCGATACTGAACCAGCGCAACTGCCGACGGGGAGAGACTCGGGTCAGGCCCACGAAAAGCCCAAGGACGATCGCTACGACGCAGGCGCCAAGAGTGACGATGACCGTAGTCATGACGCCCTTGGTGAGCACGGCAAAGATAAAGCTGAGATCGACCTTACTCATATGCCCTCCCCACTGACCGCCTACCGGCCAAGGGCCGGGGAGCGGTCAGACGCATAGCTTCAGCCCTTGCAAAGATCAGCGGTCTTGCTGCCATCCGGGAGATCGCGTTTGGTGTAACCATATTTGCCGACCGCGGCCATCATTTCGTCAGAGCCAATATAGTCTTTCAACACAGCATTGAACGCGTCTACCGCAGCCTGTTCGCTGAGCGGGAAGGCTATGGCGGGATGTTCATTCGGTCCCGGCGGGGTATACGGGTCAGCCACCTCAATGCTGGGATCCTGCTCGGCAAGAGTCGTCGCGTTCAGACTATAGAGCGAGCCGGCAGCGGCGCGGCCGGCCTTTACAGCCTGTACGACCTCGGGCGGTCCGGCGACCTGCATAACCTTGTCGTCAGGGAAACCTAATTTCTTCGCCTGCTCGACTGCGGTGGTACCCGTCATGATGGCCAGGGTAAGCCCCTTCTTCTGAGCGTCATGGAGGGAATGCAGCGCTTCCGGATTGCCCTTCGGCACGATCATCGAATCATTGCTCGATGCGATCGGTTCGCTGAACAGGACGTTGCGGCACCGCTCCGGCTTAATCCACATGCCGCCCGTGATGATGTCAAAGCGACCAGCCTGGAGGCCCGGGACAAGGGAACCCCAATCGGTTACGACCGGCTCGATTTTGGTCGTTCCCATCTTTCTCAGAACGTCCAGTGTCATCACATTGACCAGGCCAAGCGGCTCGTTGTTCGCACCAGGATAGGCACTGGGAGGCTCATTGGTGAAGCCAAGACGGATCGTTTCTCCGTTCTTAATCTTATCGAGCAGCGACTCCGCCGAGGCCGAACCGGCAAAGGACGAGATTGTCATCGCCGCCAGGCCGAGCGCGGCAATCCTCTTCAAGATTGCAGCCTTAAAGCATTCGTCGAGTTTCCACTTGACCACTGGTTAGTCCTCCGTTTTCGCATCGCCGATGGTCTCCCGATATGCCTCGGGAAAAGACCATTGCATCATTTGTTGAGCTTGTAGTCCGGCGGTTCCCATCATCGTGTGAGCTGCAGGGTCCCCACTTAGGTATAGATTCCTCCAGTCGATCCTTTGCTACGCCACTTGTGCATGCTTCGTGAGCGTAGCAGCGCAGCTGTGGTGCTTTGTGCGAGAAATGCAAGTTATTCGCAGAAATTCGGTGATTTTTGGGTGCATACGCACATTTCCGTCATCCCCGTGGTTCGTTGGAAGTGAACAATCGCGAGCTGTGGTATGGCCAACTGAGGCACACCACGTCTTGCATGACTCCTGCCCTGCCCGGTTGGATGGGCGCCACCGCCTGGGCTATGCCCTTGTTGCCATGGCAGGGCACAAGTTCGTCGTATGCGACACGCCGCTGAGAGATTCGCCTCGGAGACGCTGGCCCGAGCATTGTTCCCGTCACAGTTGATCATTCGTGCCATTGACGGATGAGTCTGTTCACGGCTTCGCTCCGGATCAACCTGGACGGAATCGCCGGCATTATTGAGCAGATGGAAATCTGAATTCCTGATCAGCTTCGCCAGGTTGATCCCTTGCTCCGGCGTCGCGGTAGGGTCGTTCTTGGACCAGATGATCAACGTCTGGGCCTGAAGCTGATCAAGGTAGGGGAAGATATACTTCTGCTGCAGCAGTGGATAACGATGCAGGTTTGTCTCGTCTTCCGGCAATCTCTGCCAGATCTCCCATTGTCCCCGAGCCGCGGCCCGCCGATAGGCTTCTCGCTCGGCGCATTCCACATCCTGCCCGTGGGCGCGGCAGCTTTTCCGCCGTGCGGTGATGTATTCCTCTTCGCTCGGCATCGGGCCGGAACAGCCGTAAGCCTGCCGGCAGGCCTCCAGCCAAGCTTCGTCACGGTCATCTCCGAACGCCGGCGACACGGAGTTAGCGGTCAGCAGGACAAGCTTAGAAACAAGATCGGGACGCACGATCGCGACCCGCGCGTCGACGAATGATCCTTCTGAATGGCCGACTAGCGTGATCTGCTTCAAACCCAGTTGTTGGAGGAAGCTAATTACATGATTCACACGACCGAGCCGGTTAATGTATTTGCAGTCAGCAGGATAATCCGTTCCCCCAAAATGGAGTTGATCAATCGCTACTACCGTAAATTGATCGGATAGCCCGTTCAGCTGCCGAACAAAGGAACTCTTAGCCTCTGCACGGAAGCCCGCCCCCTGCAGGAAAACAATCGGCCTACCAGCTCCGTTCTCGCAGTACGATGTCTCGACACCATCAACCGATACGCGATGCTTGGTGATCATCGGTTCCTCGGCAAAAGGAGGGGCATCAGGTCGGCATTGCGACATGCGAGATGGACTGCCATTGCTCACTCCTGAGCGTAGCAGCCTCACATGCCACGTTGCCGAACTATCTCGTCTGAATACCGGAAATCGGCACCCCGGAGCCTCGCGTCTTGTCACTTTGCTCTGTCGTCGCCCAGCCACTGCGGCCGGGAGCCTTTTAGGTGCATGGGTGGCATTCCCCGCAAGATTTCAACCCTTGCACAGGTCGCCGGTCTTGGTGCCGTCCGGCAGATTGATTTTGGTGTAGCCGTATTTTGACCGACTGCATCATTTGGTCGGAGCCGATATAAGTATTCAATACCTCGTTGAAGGCATCGACCGCCTGCTGATTGGGCAGGAAGGCGAGACTTGGGTAGCCGGCCTTCCCAGCCGGCGGGGTGAACGGATCTGCCATTTCAACGCTGTCGACCTTGTCAGCGAGCTCCTTACCGTGAAGTAGTTTAGCGACCCCGCCGCCGCGCGGCCGACCTTCACTGCCTGCAAGAATTCGGCCTGGCCGGCGACCTGCATGACACGATCCTCCGGAATGCCCGCGTCTTTGGCGGTCGTGACCGTGTCGGAACCGGCGGTGGTGACCAGCGTTAGGCCCTTATCACGAATATCGTCAAAGGAGTGCTGGTCTTTTGGGATTGCCATTCGGCATGAGCAGGGCTTCGGTGAACTTAGCAAGCGGCTCGGTGAACACCACATTGCGGCAGCGCTCCGGCAGAATGTACATGCCGCCTGGCCTAGCTCCGTCTGCCGTCTCTCAAGGTTGTGTCGGCCAATTTCTCAGCCACCATAATCGTCGGAATGTTTGTGTTCGCCCGAGGGCAAAATGGCATGACGGAAGCGTCGGCGATCCTCAAACCCAAAAT